>JBQTJG010000562.1:0-4182 GCA_052387355.1 Armatimonadota bacterium
TTTGCTACCAGCCTGTTGAAGAGGCGTAAGCTCGTAATCAATTTCAGAGGGAGTACACCCGCGTTCCTGGTCACGGCGGCCGTCCTACGTCCGCTCGTTCTCATAGGGCAGCGTCTCAGCACGCCACCGATCAGCCGCCCAAGCCAGGCTACACTGATGGTGAGGTTGTACGCCGGGAGCCACTGGCGTGTGACTATTTCGGGCTTCGCGCCACAGGAGTGAGGAAATGAGACCCACGAAGTCCAAGTCCCGGTTTACGCATTTCGCCAAATCCACGGCGCGGGCGACTGGCCGACCGTCTGCGTTTGTCGCGGCAGTAGGCGTGATCCTGATCTGGGCGATCACCGGTCCGCTATTTGGGTTCAGTGATACGTGGCAGCTGGTGATCAATACCGGCACAACGGTGGTCACCTTCCTGATGGTGTTTTTGATCCAGAGCACCCAGAACCGCGATGCGGAGGCAGTCCAGGTAAAGCTGGATGAGTTGATCCGTGCGATGAAAGGGGCACACAATGCCCTGTTGGACCTGGAGGAATTAGAAGAGGAAGAGCTCGACCATATGCGCGCCCATTACGCGAACTTGGCCCAACGGGCCCGGGCGAATTTACGGGGTGGGAAAGCGGATACGGGGGTTTCGGAAGTGGAATAGGGAAACGGCACTGGTACTTCCTCGCCCGGTTGACCCGGGGACCAGCCATGGTGACCGAGCTTGCCGGCCTTTTCGATATGTCGCTCCCTGCCGTGTCCCAACACCTGAAGGTGCTCGAACACGCCGGCCTGATCGTGCGAGCGGTCGATGGCAGGATCCACCGCTGCTCGCTGGCGGCCAAGCCGCTGCGGAACGTCGAGAAGTGGCTCGACCACTACCGATCGTTCTGGGAAGATACGCTCGACACGGTGGCTCACTACGTCGAGTGCGATGATACCAACGAGGCCGGTTGACACGGAGAGATCCTTGCCCAACCAAAAATCCCCTGCTGCTGCCGAATCCCAACCTGTCTCTCTCGTAGTTCGTCGGACGATTCAAGGCTCCGTTGAGCGCGTATGACCAATACCCTGACGGAAACGTGGTGTGGATCGTCGGGGAGTTCGAACTCGTGGAGCCACCCCGCAAACTCGTGTACACCTGGCGACTCGCGCCAGATTTGCAGACGTCCGAGCGCGTCACCGTTCGGTTCGATCCGCGAGAAGGCGCCACTGAGATTATCATCGTCCACGAGCACATTCCCAATTCGGCCACCCGCGACGCGCACGAACAGGGATGGCACGGCTGTCTGGACGGCCTGGCGGGCTACTTGAACGAGGCGGAGGCGCAGTGACTGAATACCGGATCACCTACTGGAAGGACATCCCGTCCCAGGTAGAAGCGTTCGACGGGGCCGAGCGGATCCGGCGCCTGCTCAGCGACCGGTTTCAAGAACTGATCGATGCTGCGGCGATGCAGCAAGGCCTGTTCGGGACCGACGCGTATCTGGAAAGCTGGAGAGTGGGTCCCGTGCTCGCGCGCGAGGGCACGCCGCGCGAGGTTGCTGAAGCAATAGCTGCTGAAATCGAATCGACGTTCGAGGACATCCGGGTCGGCGCCCTCCGCTAGTTACCGCCTCCGCCAGCGGGGGTCCAGGGCCTCCGCGATTCCCTCACCCACGAACGTCAGCGCAAGGATGGCGCCCGACAAGGTGATACATGGAATGATCGCCTGATAGGGGTATGTGCGCAGGTGCTTGAACGAGTCGGCGATCATGACACCCCACGACGGTATCGGCGGCTGGATGCCGATCCCCAGAAACGAGAGGGTCGCCTCGGAAAGAATGACCGGCCCGATGTCGAGCGACGCGCGCACGAGGGCCACCGTCAGGACATTGGGCAGCACGTGCCGGCTGATGAGGCGCGTGTCGGTCGCGCCGAGCGCCCGGGCGGCCGCGACGAATTCCCGCTCACGCAGCGACAGTGACTCCGCCCGCACCTGGCGCGCCATTCCTGCCCACCCCACCAGCGACAAGGCCAGCACGATGTGGCCGAGGCTGGCGCCGAGCATGCCGGTGATGAGGATAAGGAATAGCAGCGGAGGAAAGGCCAGCATGATATCCGTGAGGCGCATGAGCGTGCTATCGGCGCGGCTCCCCAGAAACCCCGCGGCCATCCCGAGCGTCAGGCCGATCATCGTGTGCGCCACGACCGCGGTGCCGCTCACGAGGAACGAGATGCGACCTCCATAGGCCAGTCGCGTCAGGATGTCACGGCCCAGGTGGTCGGTTCCCAACCAGTGGCGGGCGCTCGGGCCCTGAGAGGTCTCATCCAGGTTCTGAGCACTGAACGTGTAGGGGCTGACCGCCGGGATCACGATGCTCGCTCCGACCAGCGCGAGCACGGTCAGCGCCGCCAAGACCGTCGGAGGATCCCGTCGAGCCCACCTAAGCGTAGCGGATCCGCGGGTCCAGGGCCGCATACGTGAGGTCGAGCAGCAGGTTGAGCAGCAGGAACAGGCCGGTGTAGACCAGCACCACCGCCTGGATCACCGGGTAGTCCCGTTGGAAGATGGCCGTGACCGTCGCCCGGCCCATGCCCGGGACCCCGAAGATCGTCTCAGTGACGAACGCGCCGGTGATGGCGAGTCCGAGCGCCAGGCCGATTGTGGTGACGATCGTGATCGAGGCATTGCTGAGGGCATGCCGCAGATCCACGGTGCGCGGCGGGAGCCCCTTGGCGCGTGCGGTGCGAATGTAGTCTTCGCCAAACACCTGCAGCATGGCCAGACGGGTAATGCGCGTGATGTACGCCATGGGGCGGAGCATGAGCACGACGACCGGGAGGACGAAGTGGCTGGGGCTCCCCCATCCCGCGACCGGCAGCCAGCGTAACCGCAGCGAGATCATCAGAATGAGGGCAACAGCGATCACAAAGAACGGCACGGCCACCCCGAGCAGCGTGATCAGGCGCACCATTCGGTCAATCACTCCATGACGGTGGACGGCCGCCAGGATCCCCAAGGGCAAGCCGAAAGCGACGGCGAGCCCCACCGCCATGGCCCCAATCTCCAGGCTGACCGGGAGCGCCTCCATCACCATCCGGCTCACGCGCCGTCCTGGATAGGCGTATGATACGCCGAGGTCGAAACGACCGAGGTTGACCAGGAACCGCAGATACTGCTCGGCAATCGGCCGGTCCAATCCCAACGCTGTCCGTGCGCGCGCCTCGGCCACGGGATCGCGGATGTCTCCGAAGAGGATTTGGACCGGATCTCCCGGCGCCAGGCGGCCGACGATGAAGACGATGAGCGTCGCGCCGAGCACGATGGGCACCATTCCAAACAGGCGCCCGATCAGATACCGGAGCATCAGTCTGCCTCGATCCAGGCAAAGAACTCCAGCATGTCATCTACCCACCGCCACTGACCCCCCATCGCACCGGCCATGGCGTGATCGTTGGGGAGGGCGCTTGGGTACATGGAGCAGCCGAAGCGGATTCCGGTCTCCCGATACGTCTGGGCGAGGGCGAACGTGGGGGCCAGGCTCTTGTCAGTATGCGCCTGCAGAAGCAGCATGGGGATGGTCGTTTTTCGCGCCGCGTCCAGCATGGCCTGCTGGATGTGGGGACTCTGCTCCCATGTCAACGCCGCGGCGCACATGCTGCATCCTGCTCGGAACGCTGTGCTGCTTCCCGCGCAGAGCACGGTGACGATCCCGCCGAGCGAGCGGCCGCAGATGAACAGACGCGACATCTCGACGTCAGACCGCTGGCGGAGGAGCGCCAGACTGGCCAGGACGTCCCCGGCTTCGGCGATCATCCGGGGCGCAAACAACGCGCTATCCAGGGACCCGTCCGCGGCGCGGGTCGCCTCGGAGAATGGCGAGCCGTCTGAGGCGCCGTAGCCGCGGCGTTCGGGCACCAGCACCACGTACCCTTTCGCCGCTATGCGCTCGGCGCGGTCCTCCCAGCGCATCGCGACGCGCTCCTGGCCCATTCGCGAGCCGTGATTGAAGACGATGACCGGATGCGACCCGGCACCCGGCGGGAGGTAGAGGTAGGAGACCTGCTTCAAGCCATCATGCGTATACCAGAGATCCTCTGAGGGCATGACCGGCGTTACCGTTCAACGCGCGCCGTCACCAGCGGGCGATAGCCCAACAACAGCGGAAAGACCTAGTCGACCTTGACGTACGGCTTGATGGCAATGAGGCTGCG
>JBQTJG010000563.1:0-22410 GCA_052387355.1 Armatimonadota bacterium
AGGGCGATCGCATCCGGCTCCAGCCTGCCAACGAGTCGATGACGCCGATCGTGACACGAGATGTCGTGGTCGAAGGCAAGGCTATTGCAGTCCTGCGCCGTTTGAACTAGGTTGTCCCAGCGGAGTCCTAGAGAGACGGCCCCTTGGTCCATCTTTCGTCAAAAACCCCCCGCACAGCATCAAGGAGATCCGGCGCCAGTGCATTGCTCACTGCCATAATGAATGACTCCTTACGGCCGACGTCTTTCAAGACGTGTCCGACGAGCAGCAGTTGATCCGCACTCAGCACGTATCTATCATGCAATTCACTAGGGTTCGGGTAAGGGTAAAGTCTCAACTCTGCATGAGGCCTCTCTCGCCTGAAGTCCCCGATTAGCCTTCGCAGTTTGTCGCCATCCTCGCTTGTCCGTGAAGTCAAGAATCTGATTGTCCGGTCTTGAGGAATTGTCTCCAGAAGGTCTAACGAGGACGCGCCGTAATACGGATCGGAAACTCTAATCTCCCATGCCAGCCGTGAGAGAATGTCACCCAACCTTCGTCTGTCGGTGCGTGGGAGGTCTCCCTCGACATAGATAATTTGGACATTACCTCCACGAGTGAGCTCCCGGACCTCATCGAGCCCGGCGGTCATGATGCGGTACTTTACAACGTGATTAAATTCGCGCCGTGAAAGGCGGTCGCCTGCCCTTGCGAAGGCATTTCTGATGGCCTCAGGCTTCACAGCTATCCCCGATGCTTCAAGGCAAGTTACGACCTCGTCAATCGAGAGGTAATCTGTGTTGAATCTCTCGCTAGCAATCGCGAGCATTGCGAGTCCCAGACGCAAAGGAGACGCCTCCCTCGCCAAAGATGCACCGATCTCGCTTCTCAGGATCTGGAAGCTCTTGCGAAGAGATGGCATGTGCTCTCTCCTCATCATCCAACCGCATCCGCTCAATTTCACCTGTTGACGTAGAGCCAGATACCATCCTCCTTGATGCGCCCCAGCTCCTTCTTCTTGGTCAGGTTCAGGAGTGCCGCCGCGACAGTGCTACTCGAGTAAATAAAACCCCTCTCCGCTAGCTTGCTCTCTACGAACTTCAGCGACTGCTTGGTCTTGAAGAACCCCTCTTTTTTGAGCTCTCGGATGTAGGATCGGGGACCGGCGTAACCTTCAGACGAGGGCTCGGCAGTTCTCGCCACTCGTCGGCTGCGATCGTGGTCCGCTCCAGCAGCGCTAGAGTACAGTTGCAACAGAGCCTGGATCTCTTCTGGTGTTCCCTCCACCGTCACCTTTCCTCCACTAGAAAGATTGATTTCGGCTTTAGCCATCGTGCACACGCCCCCTCCTCATTAGCTCTTTCGCGTGCTCTTCTCCGAACGCCGTTAGACGATACTCGAAACCTCTACCCGTTCTTGAGGGCGTCACATACCTATGAGCACGCCCCAGGTCGCGACTAACATTCGAAGGATAGATTCGGGGCAGGTTTACTGGGGGTTCAGTTAGAACCGCAACGATTTCCCGTGGTTCGAGCCCTGCGATCCCTCTCTGTTCCCGCACCATATACAAGGTCAACAAGTATCGATCAAGTAGTTTCGCCTTCTTGAGCACGGGCATCCACTCGTCTACCTGTAGCGGCTCCTTCTGCAAGCGCGCGATGACTTCGGGACGCCCCTGCTCCGGCTGCCGAGTACCTACCTGACGCCGATCCACCCTTGCGCGAGATCTGGGCTCGTGACCCTTACCAGCACGACCTTTCAACTCGTCCACCACCAGAGGGAGAGACGGCGAGCGGTCCCGGAACGTCCACTTCCACTGCGACGCCGGTGTCGCTATACCGCTCTGTCACCACGCGACCCTCCGCGTGCAGATGCGCGAGCAATCTGCCGTCACTATACGGAATCGTCAGCCGCCCGCGGATCCAGGGCTCGGGATGGCTGCGGGCGATGGCCCGCAGCACGTCGGCCAGACCGTCGCCGCGAACCGCAGAGACCACCACCGCGTCGGGATGATCGGCCTGGATGCGCCGGCCTCCTCTGGCGTCAGCAGGTCGATCTTGTTGAACACCATCACACAGATCGCGGCGGGGCAGGGCTGGCGGTACTCTTGGTCTCGACCCGGGCCCACAGGTCTCTGTTATATTAGCGCCAAGTGATAGTATCTGAGGGCCGGATAGAATTGTGGGAAGGCATCTGCGAGTTCGTCAGTACACTGGATTGCCTACCTGCACTGGAGACGTACGTATGAGGTTCGTCCCAACGGCCCTATGGGAAATGTGCTACGGCTGCCTGTGGGGGGACGCCTTGATACTCCGAAGCTGCACGGCGAGCGGTCCCGGAACGTCCACCTCCACTGCGACGCCGGTGTCGCTATACCGCTCTGTCACCACGCGACCCTCCGCGTGCAGACGCGCGAGCAATCTGCCGTCACTATACGGAATCGTCAGCCGCACGCGGATCCAGGGATCTGGAAGGCTGCGGGCGATGGCCCGCAGCACGTCGGCCAGACCGTCGCCGCGAACCGCAGAAACCACCACGGCATCGGGATGATCGGCCTGGATGCGCCGGCCTTCCTCTGGCGTGAGCAGGTCGATCTTGTTGAACACCGTCATCGACGGATGCTCACCCGCCCCGATACTGTCAAGGACATCGCGCACGACCCTCCCCTGTGCTGGCCAGTCAGGATGGCTCGCGTCGACGACGTGAAGCAGCAGATCCGCGTGGACGACTTCTTCGAGGGTCCCTCGAAACGCGGCGACGAGCTGAGTCGGCAGGCGCTGGATAAAGCCGACGGTGTCGGCGAGGACGATTGTCCGGTGGTTCGGCAGGGTCAACCGCCGCACGGTGGGGTCGAGCGTAGCGAACAACCGGTCCTCGACAAATGCGTGGGCCCCGGTGAGGGCGTTGAGCAGCGTCGTCTTGCCGGCGTTGGTGTAGCCGACGAGTGCAACCTGTGCGACCGAGGCCTCCTGTCGCGGCCCACGCTGGCGGCCCCGGTGGCGCTGGATCGCGTCGATCTCCCCCTGCAGATCCGTGATCCGCGCGCGGATGCGGCGGCGATCGACCTCCAGTTTCGTCTCCCCAGGCCCGCGTGTCCCAATCCCGCCGCCGAGGCGCGACAGCCAGACGCCGCGCCCGGTGAGCCGCGGCAGCAGGTAGTTCATCTGGGCCAGTTCGACCTGCAACCGTCCCTCTCGGCTGCGAGCGCGTTGCGCGAAAATATCGAGCACCAGCGCGGTACGGTCCAGCACCTTGACCCCGAGATCGCCCTCAAGGGTTCGCTGCTGGACCGGTGTCAGTTCCTCATCGACCAGGACGACGTCCGCGGCGTGCGTCTCGGTCGCGCGCAAGACCTCGTCGACCTTCCCCCTGCCCAGGTACCGCGCGGGATCCGGACGACCTCGGCGCTGGAGCACGGTGGCCACCGGCTTCGCCCCGGCCGTCTCAGCGAGCCGTGCGAGTTCCTCGAGTGATTGCTCGGACTCGCCTCTCCGATCCAGACCGACCAGGACCGCGCGCTCAGCCTCGCCGGCCTTGGTGGCGACTGTGGCCGCAGCCCGGCGCGCCTCATCTGCGGCGCGGGTCCGGGGCGCCAATTCCAAATGGCTCAGGTCAGCGAGAGCGTACGGGCCTTCAACTGCCGGTGTCCCGTCGCCGTCGACACCCCGCGTCGACGCCGGACTCAACAGCCAGAGTTCAGCCGCCTCCCCCCGGCGCGTGCCGGCGGTCACCACGAGATCCAGGCCGAGCTGGTCCAGCACGCGTGCATCGCCTTCGTCAGGACGGCCGTCAGACTGGGGGTGCGCTTCCACGTAGCGCCAACCGATCCCCCGGCTCCCGGATCGCTGGCGGATCTCGTCGACCAGGGACTGCCATCGCCGGCTGACCACCACGTGTGCGACCGCTCCGTGACGCTCGATGAGCACGCCGACTTCGCGCCGCAACGCCTGGGCGAGATGGCACAGAATCTCGACCACATCGGCCCCTACGAGCCGGTCGTGCGGTGCACGGCGACGTCCCAGCGCCTCAAGCATCTGGCGATGGGTCGGGTCGAGTCGACGCGGCAGACCCAGCAGGGGCGCGATCGGCAGGTCCCCTCCCCTATCCGTAGGCGCGGCGGATGCGAGCCAGCGCCTCGTCGATCCGTGCGTCGGGAGTGGTCAGCGACAGCCGCACGTACCCCTCGCCCATCTGGCCGTACCCGACGCCGGGCGTGATCACGACGCCGGTTCGATCCAGCACCTCGGCCGCGAACTCACCCGACGACATCCCTCCGGGTGTCGGCATCCAGATGTAGAGCGTCGCCCTCGGGCTGGGCGGACGCCATCCGACCGAACGCAGCGCGGTCACCATGCGGTCCCGACGGGCGCGGTAGATCTCCAGCGTCGGCGCGATGACGTCCTGCGGACCCGCGAGCGCGGCCACGCCCGCCCGCTGAACGGCCACGAACACGCCGGAATCCACATTGGTCTTCAACATCCCCAACGCTCCCACCGCGTCCGCATTGCCGACCGCGAACCCGATGCGCCAGCCCGTCATATTGTACGACTTCGACAGGGAGTGCAGTTCGATGGCGACCTCCTTCGCCCCAGACACTTGAAGGACGCTCGGCGGGCGGTAGCCATCGTAGGCGATCTCGGAGTAGGAATTGTCATGGACGAGGAGCAGGTGATGCGTGCGCGCGAATGCCACGGCCTTGGCGAAGAACTCCAGATCGGCCGTCGCGCCCGTCGGGTTGTTGGGATAGTTCAGGAAGAGGACGCGCGCGCGGCGCAGCGCGTCCGCAGGAACGCGCTCGAAATCCACGAGAAAGCCGCGGTCCGCAGTCAGCGGCATGGCCACGGGCTCGCCTTCGGCCATGATCGTGGACGATCGGTAGACCGGGTATCCGGGGTCGGGAACCAGTGCCACGTCCCCGGGGTTCATCACCGCCCACGGCAGATGCGCGAGCCCCTCCTTGGAGCCGATCAGCGCGAGAACCTCGCGATCGGCATCGAGCGTCACGCCAAAGCGACGGGCAAACCAGGCGGCAGCAGCTTTTCGGAACTCGCCGGTCCCGCGGTACGGCGGATACCGGTGCGTGTGCGGATCACGGGCCCCGTCCTCCATGGCCTTGATGATGTGCGGGGGCGTCGGGAGATCCGGGTCCCCAACGCCCAGATTGATCACGTCCACGCCCTTGGCCACCAACTCGTCTTGCTTGCGGTCAAGATCGGCGAACAGATAGGCGCCGATGCTCCGGAGACGCGCCGACTGCATCATGACCTCCTCTGCCTGGAAAGCTCCGCGTCCATGATAGCATGCACGCGTTGGACCGCGACTGGGGCGTTGTCATCGCTGAGATCGATCCAAATAATTCGAGGATCGCGGCGAAACCATGTGAGCTGGCGCTTGGCGTAGCGGCGCGTGTTGCGCGCCAGGCGGCGGATCGCTTCATCGTACGCGCACTCGCCCTGCAGCCACCCTGCGATCTCCTTGTAGCCCAATCCCTGCATCGACGGCGCCTCGACCGGAATGCCCCGTGCCAGCAGACGGCGCGTCTCCTCCACCAGCCCTGAGGCAAGCTGCGCATCGATGCGCGCATCGATACGCCTGTAGAGATCCGGGCGCGCCATCATCAGCCCGATGATGGTCACGGCACCCGGCGCCGCGCTATGCCGCTGCTGTGAGGAGATAGGACGGCCGGTCAGCAACGTCACCTCGAGCGCGCGCACCAGTCGCCGGATGTTGTGCGGATGAATGTGGGCTGCGGCGACCGGATCAAGCGCCGCAAGCCTGCCATGCAGGTGTCCGGGACAGTGAACACGCTCACCAGCCTCGAGGGCGGCGCGCAGTGCGCGATCCGGCGTGACCTCCGGAATCGCCAGGTCATCGACGATGGCGCGGATATAGAGACCGGTGCCGCCGACCAGGAGCGGCAGGCGCCCCCTGCCGTGGATGTCCCGGAGCGCGTCCCTGGCCAACCGCTGGTAGTCGGCCAGCGTGAACGTCTCGTCGGGTTCGGCCACATCAATGAGGTGGTGCGGAACGCGCTGCCGCTGCTCGGGGGTCGGCTTCGCGGTCCCGATGTCCATCCCGCGGTAGATGGTTCGAGAGTCCGCGGCGACGATCTCGGCGTCCAGCCGTTCGGCGAGCGCCACCCCGATCGCTGTTTTGCCCACCGCGGTCGGGCCACAGAGGACAGCGAGGCGAACGCTCGCGGCTACCCTCGCAGAAACCATCTCTCCAGTTGGTCGCGGGAGATGGCCACGATCGTCGGACGTCCATGGAAGCACGTGAAAGGATCTTCAGTCGCGGCCAGATCCGCGAGGAGGGCCGCGATCGCTTCAGCGCTCAACCGGTCGCCGGCGCGGATCGCGGTATGGCAGGCCGTGGCGATCGTCAGACGCTCAAGGGTGTCGTCCCCCTCCCCTTCACCTGCCAGCGCGCCAATCGCGCGGCGGAGCAGGGCGTCGGGCCCGTCACGCGCGGCCGACACCGGCACTGCGCGAAGGAGCACAGTACGCGCGCCAAACTGCTCGATCGCATACCCCAGCGCGGCCAGCCTGTCCTGATGGCCGACGACCAGCGCCATCTGCGCCGGTGTGAGTTCCAGCGTCAGCGGGATCGCCAGCCGCTGGCTGGTTACCCCTCCCTTTTGGCGGGCGGCCAGCAAGCGTTCGTAGACCACCCGCTCGTGGGCCGCGTGCTGATCGATCAGATACAGCCCGTCGGGCCCCTCCGCCAGGACGTACGTGCTGAGCACCTGGCCGAGTGGTCGGAGCGCGGGCAGCCTTCGGGTCGTAGCGGGATCGTAGCGTTCCTGCGGTTCGTGTGCCTCGAGGATCCATGACAATGAGCCGTCAGCGCCCGTGGAGGCCTGCATCTGGACACCCAGACCCGATGTCGCTGGTCCTCGCCGATCGGCGAAGGAGAAGCCGGCCGCCTGCCTGACGAGAGGACTGGCCAGCAGCGCATCGCGGGTTCTTCGAGCGATGGCCCCGAACAGGTGGCCCTCATCTTTGAACCGTACCTCAAGCTTCCTTGGGTGTACGTTCACATCAACCGTCCCGGGATCTGCATGGACGAAAAGGGCGAAGACGGGAAATCGGCCGACAGGCAAGAGTTGGGCGTACCCCTGCTCCACGGCCTTGCGCAGCAGGCTGCTCTGGATCGGCCGGCCATTCACAAAGAGATGCTGGCCGGCACGGCCTGGTCGGTTGCGTTCAGGCCGCCCCAGCCACCCGGACACCGTGCCGCCAGGCAGGACGCCGTTGAGGCGGATCAGCTCGTCCACGGTCCCCGCACCCAACAGATCGGCGACGCGCTCGGCGGCGGTCGCGCGCGGCCACCGCGCCGCCTCGCGTCCATCGAACATGAGCCGGAAGGCAACATCGGGATGCGCGAGCGCGGACCGTTGCACGACTTCGGCGGCGAGCGCCTGCTCCCGGGCCGGCGACTTGAGGAACTTCAGGCGGGCCGGGGTGTTGAAGAAAAGCCTCGTCACCTCCACGGTCGTTCCCGGCGGCGCGCCGTGTGCCGTCAGCGTCTCGAACGTGCCGCCGGTAACGATGACCCGCGTGGCTTCGCCTGCGCCAAGCGGCCGCGTGGTGAGTGTCACCCGGGCGACGGCGGCGACGCTCGGCAGGGCCTCGCCGCGAAAACCATAGCTTTGGACGCCATCGAGATCCTCGACCTTTGAGATCTTGCTGGTGGCGAACCGCTCCAAGGCCAGGGAAACGTCCTCGGCCGGAATGCCCTCGCCGTCATCGGTCACGCGGACGAGACGGAGCCCGCTCCCCTCGATCTCGACGCTGATCGCGCGCGCCCCGGCGTCCAGGCTGTTCTCGACGAGTTCCTTCACCACCGAGGCGGGACGGTCGATCACCTCACCGGCAGCGATTCGCTCGGCCACCGACCGGTCGAGGACGCGAATAGGCCTCACTGCAGCCGGCGCTCGCTTCGCTCCGTGGAATGCAGGCGCAGGGCGCGCGCCCGCTCCCGGAGGTCGGCGAGTGTCTGGAGGGCCTCTAATGGGGTCATCGACTCGATCGCCATGGCCAGCAGGGCCTCCTCGATTGGCGAGGAAAGCGCAAGCGCCAGCGGAAGCTGGTGCGCACGGCGTGCACGCGCCGGGATCGGAACGCCTTCGGGCTCCCGCGGCCTGGCCGCTGCCGCTTCCAGTTGCTGGAGGATGCGCCGTGCTTCCTCGATGACTGCCTCGGGGATGCCCGCGAGTTGCGCCACATGGATGCCGTAGGACCGGTCGGCCCGGCCCTCGGCGACGGTGTGCAGAAAGACAATCGTGTCGCCCTGCTCCCGGACCTGCATCGCGATATTGTGGACCCGCGGGAGCAGATCGGCAAGCTCTGTCAATTCATGGAAGTGCGTCGCAAACAGCGTGCGCGCGCCGATACGCTGGTGCAGGTAGTCCACCACGGCCCACGCCAGACTCATGCCGTCGTAGGTGCTCGTTCCCCGGCCAACCTCATCGAGGATGATCAGGCTTCGATCGGTCGCGCCAGAGAGGATGCGCGCCACTTCCTGCATCTCGACCAGGAACGTGCTTCGCCCGGCTGCCAGGTCGTCGGTCGCGCCGACCCGCGTGAAGATGCGGTCCGCGATTCCGACGCGCGCCAAGGCCGCAGGCACGAACGACCCGATCTGCGCCATGATCGTGATCAGCGCGGCCTGCCGCAGCAGTGTGCTCTTGCCGGCCATGTTGGGCCCCGTGACGATCAGCAGCGCGCGATCATGGACGTCGAGCACCAGGTCGTTCGGCACGAACCGCTCGCCCTCCAGGAGACGCTCGACCACCGGATGGCGGCCGGCGCGGATCTCGAGCACAGGATCGTCGACGACCTCCGGCCGGACGTAGTCGCCGCGCTCGGCGGCCTCACCGAGGCCCACGAGCACGTCGACCTCACCGACGGCTCTCGCGGTCTCCAGCAGGGACGTGGCGGCAGCCGCGACGGAGTCGCGCAGGGCAACGAACAGCTCGTACTCCATCTCGGCCATACGCTCCTCAGCGCCGAGGATCGTCGCCTCGCGCTCCTTCATCTCAGGCGTGATGTACCGTTCGGCGCCGGTCAGCGTCTGTTTGCGAATGTACTCGGCGGGGACTAGGTGCCGGTTGGGATTCGACACTTCGATATAGTAGCCAAAGATCTTGTTGAATCCAACCCGCAGCGAGCGAACGCCCGTGCGTTCCCGCTCGGCCGCCTCCAGCCCGGCGATCCAGGCCTTGCCGCCCAAGGCTGCAACCCGCACGTCATCGAGCGCGGCGTCGTAGCCGGATCGAATCATGCCGCCCTCCCGGATCCCCGCGGGTGGGTCGTCCACGATCGCCCGGGCGATGTGTCCGGCCAGGTCGCGGTGCGGTTCGATACCCTGGCTCAAACTGGTGAACCGGGCATCGGCCAGCAGCGCAATCTCCTCGCGGAGCGCGGGCAGCCGGTCCAGCCCCGCCCGGAGCGCGGCCACATCTCGTGCCGTGGCGGATCCGTGCCCGATGCGGCCGACGAGTCGCGCAAGATCCGGCAGCCCGCGCAGCATCGCGCGCAGTGCGGTTCGCCGCGCGCGATCGCGATACGCCGTCTCCACAGCGTGCTGCCGGCTCGTGATCGCGTCGACATCAACGAGCGGGCGGATCAGCCACTCCCGGAGCAGGCGCCCACCCATTGGGGTGACGGTTTCATCCAACACGCTGAGCAAGGTCTGCGCGGAGGTCCCATCGCGGCGGTTGCGCAGCAGCTCGAGGTTGCGCAGCGTGGTTTCGTCCAGACCCAGCGTGCGCTCGGTGCTGTAGGTGCGCAGGCTGCGAAGGTGCTCGAGCGTGCTGAGCTGGGTCTGCTGCAGATACTGCAGCAACGCGCCGGCGGCCGACGTGGCGAGTATCAAGTCTTCGCATCCGAATCCTTCCAGGGAGGCCACACGAAAGTGCTCAACAAGGGCACGACGTGCGGCTCCTGGCTCAAACCGCCAGGCGTCGAATCCTGTGCGAGAGATCCGAGCGTCGGCAGAGAGCCCGCGGTCCTCGACGCCTTCCGGCACGACGATCTCACGAGGATCCAGCCGCGTCAGCTCGTCAGCCAGCCGGCGATCGATCTCCCGCCCTTCGATCTGCGTGGCCAAGAAGTCGCCTGTGGACAGGTCAATCGCTGCCAATCCCCAGGCCCCTCCCTCCTCGACCACAGCGGCGATATACCGGTGCTCGCGCGCCGGAAGCAGTGCGGCGTCCATGATCGTTCCGGGCGTGACGACCCGCGTCACGGCGCGGCGCACCAGGCCTCGGGCCTTCCGCGGATCCTCGACCTGCTCGCAGATGGCGACGCGGTGTCCCCGCTCAACGAGGCGCCCCAGATAGCCTGCCAGGGCATGGTACGGCACGCCGCACATAGGAACCCGGCGTCCCTTGCCAGCCTCGCGCGACGTCAGGACAATGTCGAGGTCTTTCGCCGCGATCTGCGCGTCATCAAAGAACAATTCATAGAAGTCACCCAGACGGAACATCAAGAGCGCGCCGGGATAGCGGGCCTTGAGGTCCTGATATTGGCGCATCATCGGGGTGAGCGAGGCCTCGCGGGTCACAGACTCATGCTACCATACGCGTGCTATCATGGATGCAGTACCGCGTCGCTCTGCGCACGGGAGGTGCGTATGGCCAAGACCGTCACCGCGACGGACCCGAGACACCGCAGCAGGATCGTCACTGAGGGGATCGAGCGCGCGCCCCATCGCGCGATGCTGCGCGCGACCGGTTTCTCGGACGATGACTTGCGCCGCCCGATCATCGGCGTGGCGAGCACCTGGAACGAAGTGACGCCGTGCAACCTGAGTTTGAACGTACAGGCGCAGTCGGTGAAGGCCGGCCTGAGGGCCGCCGGGGGCACGCCGCAGGAGTTCGGCACGATCGCCGTGAGTGACGCCATCGCCATGGGGCATGAGGGGATGAAGGCGTCGTTGATCAGCCGCGAGATCATCGCCGACTCGATCGAGTTGATGGCGCACGCACAGTGCTTCGACGGCATCGTGGCTATCGCCGGCTGTGACAAGAGCCTGCCGGGATCGGTGATGGCGCTGGCGCGACTCAACCTCCCGGGCATCTTCCTGTACGGCGGGACGATCATGCCTGGGCAGTTCGACGGAAAGGACGTCACGGTACAGGACGTGTACGAAGCCGTCGGCATGCACGCGCAGGGACGGATGAGTGCGGAGTCGGTCGAGGCACTCGAGCGCGTGGCCTGCCCCGGCGCCGGCTCGTGCGGGGGCCTGTTCACCGCAAACACGATGGCGGCTGCGATCGAAGGGATGGGCCTCTCCCTCCCCGGCGTCGCGTCGATCCCGGCGCTCGATCCCCGCCGGGCCGACGCCAACAGGCGCACCGGCGAAGCCGTCCTCCGCCTGCTCCGTGACGGGGTTCGACCCCGCGACATCCTGACCCGGAAGGCGTTCGAGAACGGCATTCGGGTGGTCGTGGCGATGGGCGGCAGCACCAACGCGGTCCTCCATTTTCTGGCGATCGCGCACGAAGCGGGCGTACCGCTCGCGATGGACGACTTTGATCGCCTGAGCCGGCAGACCCCGCGGATCGCTGACCTCAAGCCGGGTGGTCGCTACGTGATGACCGACCTGGACCGGGTAGGCGGCGTACCCGTCGTCATGAAGTCCCTGCTCGACGCCGGGCTGTTCCATGGCGACGTGCTCACTGTGACCGGTCGGACCGTGGCGGAGAATCTGGCGGACCAGCGCCCCGACGGCCAGCCGGTGGTCGTGCCGGTGCGCACGCCTCTTTCGCCGGAAGGCGGCCTGGCCATTGTTCGCGGCAGCCTGGCGCCCGACGGCGGCGTCATCAAGACCGCCGGTGTCTCGCAAACGCACCACCGCGGGCCCGCGCGAGTGTTCAACCGCGAAGAGGATGCCTTCGCCGCGATCATCAAAGGGAAGATCAGGCCGGACGACGTGATCGTCATTCGGTACGAAGGACCAAGGGGCGGTCCCGGGATGCGGGAAATGCTCGCCGTCACGGCGGCGCTCGTAGGCGGAGGGCTCGGCGAACGGGTCGCGCTCGTCACCGACGGCCGGTTCTCGGGTGCGACCCATGGCCTGATGGTTGGCCACGTCGCCCCCGAGGCGGTGGCCGGCGGGCCGATCGCTCTCGTCCACGAGGACGATCCGATCGTGCTGGACATCCCGAACCGGCGCCTCGATCTCGACGTCCCGGCCGAGGTACTGGCCCAGAGGAGAACCGGGTGGACCGCGCCGCCCCCACAATACACACGCGGCGCGCTCGCGAAGTACGCCCGTCTCGTCTCGTCGGCCTCACAGGGGGCGATCACCCACTGAGAGGTCGGAACCCTCGCCCGAATCGCTGCGTTATCCTAATAAGCAGGACTCCGGCGCCGGCAAAACGGGGTAGAACATATCCAGGTGACAGCAGGAGGTACCGTCATGAGAGTCGCCCGTCTCGGATCAGTCGTTCTGGTTGTCGCGCTCTTGATCGGAGGGTTCGCCGCCCAGGCCCAGGGTCAGGACATTTTTCGCATCATCAAGACCCTGGGGGTGGGATACGCGGTCCGTACCTTCGGCCCTCAGATCAACAACTTCATCAACGACCTGCTGCAGAACAAGGGCGTAGCGGTTCGCGAGCAGACCAAGGTCGTGCCTATCCTGAGCGTCTCCATCGGGATTGGGAATCCCACCAACGCGTACGTTGGCGCCGCGCAGGTCTCGGGACCGACGGCCGCGGTGAACAGGACGGAGGCCGTCGCGCAGCTCGAGGGGGATTTCTCTGGTGTCTTCAGGATCAAGGCGCTGGTGCCCGTGGATAACCTCAAGCCGTGGGAGTCGCTTAGACGCGTGAACGGCGTCGGCGTGTCTGCGATTATCGAGATCAGAATCTAGGGGTCCGACGTGTAGAGATTGGCGGAGGGCCCTGGGAATCGAACCCAGCCTGGACCGGTTACGGCCCAGCGACCGGTTTTGAAGACCGGGGCCCGCACCAGCGGACACTGCCCTCCAGTGCACGGCAGCAAACGCACGTGCATTGTACCATGATGAAGAGGTGCAACTATGCGACGCACCCTGGCCGTAGCGGTTCTGCTGATCCTTGGTCCCTCATTGACGCCTGTCAAGGGCGCGCCAGCAGGCTGCCTGATTGCGGAAGGCAAGGGAATCGGTGGTGTGCAGGTGGGGATGGCGGTCGCCGCGGCGCTCTCGGCTACCGGCGCACCGGTGCGTCAGCAGGCAGCCGGTAGCCAGGTAGTCTACTCGCTGCGCGCCCCGTGGACCCAGATGATTGTGGATGGCGGCGTGGTCCAGCGCATCAGCGCGCGGGGCAGTGCGTGCCGCACGGCTCGCGGCGTAGGTCCCGGATCGACCCTCGGCCAGGTTCGAGCAGCATACACGAGCGAGCCGGTCAGCAGCATCACACCCGTCGAGAACGGGGACCTGCTTTCCTATTTGTTCGCCGGCGTCGCGTTCCTCATCCGCAGGGATCGAGTCGAGTCCGTCGAGGTTTTCACGGCCCAGGGCCTCGCCCCGGCTGGAGGGACCGCACCGGCAGCAGGTCCGGCGGCGCCTCAACCCACGCCGACCAGGCCCGGCGCGTCGCCGGGTCCCAGCCCGTCTCCAACGACATCCGCCGGCACCTGGGGCGTGCCATCATCTACGACTCGGGTTGAGGACGGCACGTTCGTGGTGAGCGGGACTGTCGAGAACCGCGACCGCCCGCTCGCCGTCTTTGCCGACGTGCGCCTCTTCGCAAGCGGCGCCCGCCAGATCGGTCGCGGTGACGCGCCGGTTCAACCCAACCCCGTGCGTGTCGGCGGAACAGCGACCTTCGAGGTCCGCGTGCCGATTGATGAAGTGGTGGTCCGGTATGTCGTGACGATCCGGCCGGCGAACTCTCCGTTGACGTCGCTCGCGGAGCGCGCCTGGGACGTCAGGGATCTGCAGCAGTTCGCCGCCATGGTCCGTCGGGTGCTGAGAGTCGCCGTGCAGACGACCAATCCCACACCCGCCCCGAACACGTTTGTGGTGGCCGTGAGCAACGGCAGTCAGCTCAGCGTGGCGAGTGTGGGAGTCGCAGTCGAGATCGGTGTGACCTGCCGCGTCGCGTCAGGCCAGATCATTCAGGAAACCTGGACCGGCAGCGCGACCGTGCAGGGGATCGGGCCGAATGGCTCGAGTCAGGCGCCGGTGTCTCTCTCTGGGGGCGTGTGTCTCTTCTTCGCCACATGGTCCCCGACCGCGCGGATCACCGATGTCAGACTCAGCCAGTAGCATGGCATGGGGCGGGCGGTAGGTAGGGCCGCGGCGCGTCGCGGGTGGCTGCTCGCCACGCTGAGCCTGGCGCTCATTCCACTCGCCCCTACTCCTCCACTCACCTCCGCGGGTCCACCTGCCCGCTGCGTGATCATCGAGGGCACGCAGATCCGTGACGTTCGGATTGGCATGCCGGTGGCTGCTGCCCTCGCCGCAACCGGACCGGCGGTTCAAGAGCAGACGGCAGGTAGTCAGGTCACCTACGTGCTGCGGTCACCGTGGTCCCAGATGATTGCCGACCGCGGCGCGGTGCAGCGCGTCAGCACACAGGCCTCTGAATGCCGTACGGCGCAAGGCATCGGTCCCGGTTCCCCGCTGTCCGCCGTTCGTGCCGTGTACGCCTCCGCCTCGATCAGCATCATGACGCCCCTCCCGAACGGTGATCTTCTGTCGTACCCATTCGCCGGTGTGGCATTCGTCGTACGAAGCGACCGGGTTCGAGCCGTTGAGGTGTTCCGCGCCGAGACCGCGCCCGCGGCGCAGCCCGTCCCGCCGAGCCCCGCCCCCGCGCCGCCCTCGCCGGGGACGAGCCCGCGGGCGGCAGTCAGTCCCACATCGACGACGGCGCCCGGCGCCTGGAGTATCCGCTCGACGACAGGTCGTGTCGAAGGCAGCAGCCTGATTGTCAGCGGCACAGTCGAGAACCGGAGTCGACCGCAGTCCGCCTACGCGGAGGTTCGGGCCTCCAACAGCTCGGGCCAGCCAGTGGCGCAGGATGATGCGCCGCTGTTCCCCAACCCGGTGCCCGCCGGGGGCTCGGCGACGTTCGAGGTGCGGCTGGCGATTGACGAGGTCGTGCGTCGCTACACCGTCACGATCCGTCCGGTCGGATCGATCTCGGTCTCGCTCGCCGAAGGCGCAGGCGAGATCAGGGACCTCCAGGCGTTCGCGTCGATCGTGGCCCGGCAGATTCAGGCGGCCGTTCAGACGATCAACACTCCGCCGACCCGTGATGACTTCGTGGTGGTGGCGACCAATAATAGCCCGCTGGTGGTCGCGAGCGTGACCATCGCCATCGACCTCACCGCCACGTGCCGCCTCGTGTTTCCCGTTGCGCGGAGTGTCCAGGAGGTCCGATCGGGCACGGCGTTCGTGCAGCAACTCCGCCCGGGCGCAACAGCAAGGGCCCCCATTCCGCTCTCCCAGGGAATCTGCACCGAGTTCGCGACGTGGTCGGCCCAGTCGCGCATTGGAGAGGTCAGGATCGGCGACTAGCGCCCCGGGCCGTCGGCGTTTGGCCCCAGCACCCGGCGATCTCCCACCCGCCGCGTCACGCGGACCGCGTCAAAGTATTCGAGCAGGGCCAGCGTGTACCGGCGACTGGTTTGGAGCCGATCCCGGAGAATCGCCACCGTGACGTCGCTTCCCCCACGCAGCATGTCGATCACCATGGCCTTGACCTGGTCGACAACTGACGTGGCAAAGCGGAGCTCCGGGGCCACAGCCACGACCAGCCCATCATCCACCAATGCCTGGAGCATCCGGTCGACGATGCTCGTATCCGAAGTCCGGCGCAAGTTGTCAAGCGGCGGGGGCGAGGCGCCGCCTGCCTCCAGGGTCTTGAGCAATGCATCGCGCACGCGCTGGTCGCCGTCTGCAACGCGCGGCTCGAATCCGTCGAGCGCGAGGAGCCCTCTCTGATTGACCATGCGGCCGTGCGCGAGCAGGTCTGCGAGCACGGCGTCGAAGAGCCGGTCTCGCCCTCCGCCGAGGACCCGGCTCTTGAGATCCTCGCGGGGCATTCCCCGCCGCCAGGGCGTGCGCCCATGATAGCCGCGGAGCGTCTCTTCGATGAGGCGTCGAAACCCATCGATCACCGACTGCGCAAACAGGCGATCCGCGTACTCGATGAGCTGTCCAGTCGCCAGCGCCGCCGCAACAGCCCGGGCAGCCGCGGGTTCCTCCACCCCGGCGACGGCCGCAACATCGGCGGCAGGCAGACCTCCGGTCGCGCGCGCAGCTACGGCCGCCACGACGAGCGCGGACGGTCCTGCCTGGTCGGCGGCCTCGAGCACTGCGGCGGACTGCGCCCCACGCCGTCGCTGTGGCGACGTATTCAGGATCACCCCGCCTCCCAGCGTCTCCGTCGGTGAGTACCGGCGCAGGACGAAGCGATCGCCATAAACCGCCACGACCGGTTCCTCGAGGCGAAGTTGGACCAGACCTTCCTCGCCGGGGTGCAGATGCGCCCGGTCGACGAGAGTCACCCGGCCGATCGTTGCTCCGGATCCCAGATGGAAGTGCACACGCGCGGACGGCTCAAGGACAGGCGCGCCGGGAAGAAGCCGGAGCCGGACGTCGACGCGGTCGGTCGGTCTGAATGCTCCCGGCGCCGCCAAGACGTCGCCACGCTCGATCTCATCCTTTTCGATCCCGGCCAGGTTGACCGCGACACGGCTTCCGGCATAGGCCTCGGTCACACCGGTTCCATGCACTTGCAGGCCGCGCACTCTCACGTCCCGGGCGCGCGGAAACACCGTGAGCAGATCCCCTGCACGAAGCGTGCCGTTCCACAGCGTCCCGGTCACGACGGTGCCGAACCCTTGCATCGTAAAGGAGCGGTCAACGGGAAGCCGCGCCGGACCCTCTGCCGGTCGGACAGGCACCATCGCGACGAGGTGATCAAGCGTGGCGATGAGTTCCGGGACCCCCTCCCCCGTTCTCGCCGAGACGCGTACGATGGGCGCGCCTTCGAGCACCGTACCGGCCACCAGAGACGCCAGGTCGTCTTCGACGGCTGCCAGCCACTCGACGTCCGATACCAGGTCGATCTTGTTCAGCACCACCACGCCGCCGGTCAGCCGGACGAAGCGCAGGATATCTAGATGCTCTCGGGTCTGGGGCATGGCCCCTTCATCGGCCGCGACCACGAGCATGACCAGGTCAATGCCCCCGGCGCCGGCCAGCATGTTGTGAATAAGCGCCTCGTGACCGGGCACGTCGATGATCCCGATGCGGCGTCCGCCCGGCAGGTCGAGATGCGCAAACCCCAGATCGAGGGTCATGCCGCGGCGCTGCTCTTCGGCCAGGCGGTCGGGATCGATACCCGTGAGTGTGCGAACCAGCGCGCTCTTCCCATGATCGATGTGTCCGGCCGTTCCAACGGTCACCGGCCCCATCAGGGACTCTCGGCAAGGACGCGTATGGCTCCTAAGAGCAAGCGGTCATCACCAGGCAGCAACGCGAGCACGTCAAGCAGCAGCGTGTCCCCTCGGATCAGCGCCACAACCGGCGTCGTCCCCTGACGCAGCCGCGCGGCCCAGGACTCAGGTCGTGCCATCGTCGGGCGGACGGCGAGAGCGGCCGAGGGGATCGGCGCACCGGGCAGCGACCCTCCACCCATCTCGCCGGCGGTGTCGATCACGCTTACAGATGCTGAGGCGCCGAGGACCTTGCCAGCCGCGCGGGCCAGGCGCAGTGCGCGCCGCCGCCGGCCCGCGTGCGCGCGACTCAACATCCACAAGACCGGAATCTCCCGCCATGCCTGGCCCGGATCGATGTAGGCACGGAGCGTCGCCGCCAGCGCAGCCAGGTCCAGTTTGTCGAGCCGAAACGCCCGGGCCAGAGGGTGCCGGCGGCACTGCTCTACGGCCGCATGTCTCCCGACGATCACACCGGCTTGCGGCCCGCCGAGCAGCTTGTCCCCGCTGAACACGACGAGATCGACGCCGGTGGCGATGGCCTCCTGGACGGTCGGTTCCTTTGGCAGCCCGACGGCGCCAAGATCGACCAGACAGCCGCTCCCGAGATCGTAGAGCACGGGCGTCTCTCGACGGCGGCCCAATCCCACCAGTTCTGATAGCGAGACGTCGTGCACGAACCCCTGTTGGGTGAAGTTGCTCCTGTGCACCTTCAGCAGCAGCGCCGCGTCAGGACCGAGGGCGCCTTCATAGTCGGCAAGGTAGGTACGGTTGGTCGTCCCGACTTCGACCAGCCTGGCGCCGCTCTGCGCCATCACCTCAGGCATTCGGAAGCTGCCCCCGATCTCGACGAGCTCACCCCGGCCGACGACGACCCCACGGCCGCCTGCCACTGCGGCCAGGCTCAGCACCACAGCCGCAGCGGCGTTGTTGACGGCGAAGCCGGCCTCGGCGCCCGTGGTCGCCGCCAGCAGACTCTCCAGGTGACCGTGCCGGCTGCCGCGTTCACCGGTCTCGAGGTCGATCTCAAGGGCGCTATAGCCCGCAGCCTCAGCGACAGCAACCTGCGCCGCCTGCGACAGAGGGGCCCGTCCCAGGTTGGTGTGCAGGATGACGCCGCTGGCATTGATGGTCCGTCGCAGCGAGGTCCCGAACCGGCGGCGCAGCAGGGTCTCGGCCTGCTCGACGATCGCCTGGGTGGTCGTCTGGACGGCCGAAGCGTCCGCATCACTGCGCAGGCGGCGGCGCGCCTCGTCCAGGACCTCGCGCACGCACAATGTCGCCGCGCGTCTGGGAAAAGCGGCAAGCACGCCCTGATCCTTCAGCGCCAGGAGCACGCGGTCGACCGAGGGCAGACGCCGGAACGCTGAGAGTCCCTCCATGGGACCGAGGGGGACGCTCTAGCGGAGGATCATGCCGAGGGCGACTGCAGCGGCGATCACGATCGCGGTGACCACGGCCAGCCGGCGAAGGTCGACGCGCAGTCGCTGCATCAATGTGGCGGCCGCCTCTGGGCTATCCACCGCGATGGCCGCGGGGCCTCCTGCCCCGCGCAGCCGCGGGGTGTTGTGCGCAGATCTTGGATATCTCGTTGACACGGGCAGGCTCCTCTCCCGATGCCCTACTCTGCCGTCAGGCTCAATTCAGGCGCCCGCGCCGAGGGGCGCCGCGCGGCCGCGGCCGCGCGCATCGGCTCGACAATCGATTCGGGCACAAACTGGCTGCCGACCGGCGCGCGTGTGGCCAGACCGCCGCCGTGAAAGTCCGTTCCTCCGGTGACCAGCAACCCATGTTGCCGGGCGAGCGCCAGGTAGCGCTCGACGAGGGTGGGTGTGTGATCCGGGTAATAGACCTCGATCCCATCGAGGCCCGCAGCGACCAGCTCCGGGATGACCTTCTCGTCCTGCGCCCACCCGGGGTGCGCGAGCACGGCGAGGCCGCCCGCTGCGCGAATCACCTCCACGGCCTGCGCAGGCGTGACCTTGAGACGCTCGACATAGGCAGGCCCATGCCGCCCGATGAACCGGTCGAACGCTTCAGCGACAGTCCGCACATGGCCCGCCTCGACCAGCGCCCGGGCGACGTGCGGGCGCCCGATGGCGCCGCCGTCCGCCAACGCCTGTACGCGGCCGTAGTCCACAGGGGCGCCCAGAGCCCCGAGCCGTTCCACCATCCGTTCGGCCCGCTGCGCACGGCCCTCCCGCAAGCGCAGCAGCAGCGCCTGAAACCAGGGCTGATGATACTCGATGAAGTAGCCCAGCACATGCACTTCGCCGGCCTCGACGTCGCACGAGAGCTCCACCGCGGGCCACACCTCGACGCCCGCGGCCCGCCCGGCGGCCAGCGCGTCATCCACACCCTCAGTGGTATCGTGATCGCAGACAGCAAGCAGTCGTACCCCATGGGCGACCGCCTCGGCCACGAGCACCTCCGGCCTGAGTACCCCGTCGGAGGCCGTCGTATGCGTGTGGAGATCGATCCGCACCGGCTCAGGCCTCGACGACGACCTGGAGCCGTTCGATGGCGGTGGCGCGACCATCGTCCGCGATATCCACCATCACGGCGTTGAGCTGGACCGACCCCGCGGCCACCTCGAAGCGCGCCGGCAACTGCGTCAGGAACCGCTCGATGATCGACTCACGCGCCATCCCAATGATGCCGTCCCGCGGTCCCGTCATTCCCACGTCAGTGACGTAGGCCGTCCCCTGAGGAAGGATGCGCTCATCGGCCGTTTGCACGTGCGTGTGTGTCCCGACCACGGCGCTGACCCGACCATCGAGGTACCATCCCAGCGCGACCTTTTCCGAGGTGGCCTCGGCGTGAAAATCGACGAAGACCGCCGGGACCGACGCCCGCAGGATCGCTGCCTCTTCCCGCCCGCTGCGGAACGGATCGTCGAGGTTCTGCATGAAGACGCGCCCTTGAAGGTTCAGAACCCCCACTCGCGTCCCGCCGCCGGTCGTGACGACGGCCGCACCACGACCCGGAACGCCAGGTGGGTAGTTGGCTGGCCGCAGGACCCGTGGATCGCTGTCGAGCAGGTCATAGACGTCACGATTGTGCCAGGTGTGGTTGCCGCCGGTGATCACATCCACACCGGCGGCAAATAGCTCGGCGGCCACCCCTGCAGTCAGCCCGACCCCCCCGGCGGCATTCTCGCCGTTGGCAATCACGACGTCGACCCCGTGACGGCGGCGCAGCGCCTGTAGGCGTTCGGTGAGGAGCCGCCGCCCGGGCTTCCCAGTGACATCACCCACGAAGAGAACCTTCACACCTTACCGCGCGTACTCGATCACGCGTGTCTCGCGCAACACTGTGACCTTGATCTGCCCCGGATACTTCAGATCGTCTTCGATCTTTTTGGCGAGATCGCGGGCAAGCGCGGCCGCGCCAACGTCGTCGACCTCGGTCGGCTTCACGATCACCCGGATCTCACGACCCGCCTGGATCGCATACGCCTTCTCGACTCCAGGGAACGACGTGGCCAGCCCCTCCAGGGCCTGAAGCCGCTTGATGTACATCTCGACGGTTTCTTTTCTGGCCCCGGGCCGGCTGGCCGAAATCGCATCAGCCGCGGCGACCAGCACCGCCTCCAGGCTGGCCGCCTCCTCTTCACCGTGATGGTAGGCGATGGCGTTGATCACCTCGGGCGGCTCGTGATACCGCCGGGCAAGATCGGCGCCGATCTCCACGTGCGTGCCCTCAATCTCATGGGTCAACGCTTTGCCGATATCGTGCAGGAGCCCGGCGCGCCGGGCGAGCTTCGGATCGGCCCCCAAATGGGTGGCCAGCAGGCCGGCCAGGAGCGCAACCTCCACTGAGTGGCGCAGCATGTTCTGGCCGTATGAGTGCCGGAACTTGAGCTGGCCGAGCACCTGCAGCTCCTCGGGATGCAAGCCGTGCACGTTCGCCTCGAACGCCGCTTCCTCGCCAGCCTCGCGGATCCGGCCGTCGAGCTCGCGCCGGGCCTTCTCGACGACCTCTTCGATGCGACCCGGATGGATTCGGCCATCGGCCATCAGCTTCTCGAGGCAGAGCCGGGCGACCTCGCGGCGGATGGGATCGAACGAGGAGATCGTGACGGCCTCGGGCGTGTCATCAATGATCAGGTCGACCCCGGTCAGGCTCTCCAGGGTACGGATGTTTCGCCCCTCCCGGCCGATGATTCGCCCCTTCATCTCTTCGTTCGGGAGCGCCACGACCGACACAGTGACCTCGGCCGTGTGCTCGGAGGCACACCGCTGGATGGCGAGGGCAAGAATGTCCCGCGCCCGGCGGTCCCCCTCGTCACGGGCCTCGGTTTCAATGCGCCGGATGAGCTGGGCGACGTCCTCGCGCGCGTGGACCTCGGCAGCGGCAAGAAGCTGCGCGCGCGCGTCCTCAGTTGTCAGCCCGGCAACGCGTTGGAGTTCAGTTTGCTGTGCGTTCCTGAGTTGGCCGACCTCCTCCCGGAGGGCGGCCAACCGCTGTTCTTCTTCTGTGAGGTGTCGCTCTCGCTTTTCTAGGCCTTCAGTCTTGCGCTCCTGGTTCTCCTCACGCTGTCCCAAGCGCCGTTCCAGCCGCTGGAGCTCCGCACGCTGCTCTCGGATCTCCTTCTCCGCTTCCCGTTTGAGGCGGAACGCCTCGTCCTTGGCTTCAACGATGGCCTCCCGCTGTCCGGCTTCCGTCTCCTTTCGCGCACTCTCAAGTATCTGACGGGCATGCTCTTCGGCTGACTTGATCCGTGCTTCGGCGATGGTCCTGCGCAGGAGGTACCCAAGGAGGAGTGCGATCAGGCCCACGACGATGGTCACAAGGTACGGGCCCACGGCGTCGATGGTGGTCACCCCCTCAGGTGGTCAGACGACCTCCGGACATCACCCTCCAATGGGTCGATTTTGTCCGTACGGTTCCCTTCAGATGATTGTACCGACGGTTGGAAAAGGGGTCAAGAATCCGGGAGCTGCCGTAGTTCATCGCAGATCCGGCTAAAGACACGGTCAAGCTC
>JBQTJG010000564.1:0-1716 GCA_052387355.1 Armatimonadota bacterium
TCGGTGCGATCTGCGCCGCGAGCAAGCAGAAAGCTGCAGCCAAGAAGTTCAGCGACAAGGTCAAGTGTCACGGCAAGGCGATCAAGAAGGGCATAGCCGTCGACGCCGAGTGCCTGACGAAGGCCGAAGGAAAGTTCCAGGGTGCGTTCACCAAGGCCGAAGGCAAGGGGGGATGCCTTACGACCGGTGACGTGGGCGACATCGAAATGCTCATCGACGACACGCTCGCCGACCTGCTGGAGGCGATACCGGCGACGACGACCACGACGACGACATCCACGTTGCCGTAAGCGTAGCTGCTCAGCGAAGCTCAAAAAGCACACCGGCCTCCTCCTTTCGGAGAAGGCCGGTGTCGATCCTGAGTAGCTCGTCCAAGAGCAGCGAAGAGCTGTGTTTTTACTCGACGACGCGTGCCGCGAGCAGGGTGCGCGGGAGATAGTCGGTCGGCACCGCGCTGAACGTCGTGTTGCCGGTGATCTCCACCTTGTCGGAGACCAAGAAGATCTTGTTGCCGTCCGACGCGAAGTCACCCGAGAACTTGGTCGACGTCGTCGGGAAGTAGACGATACCGGTGAGGCTCATCTCAGCGCCGCCCGCGAAGACGTTCTGCTTCGTCGAGCTGATCTTCGGGTCCTGGTAGAAGAGGATGCCCTTCCACGTGCCACTGGTCGGCGGAGAGAGCGTGATCGCCGCGCCGCCGTTGATCCAGATGCGATCGTACGTGTAGGTCGGCTTCTTCTCCGTGTTGACGAAGGTCACACCCGCGCCGCTAATGGAGGCGCCGGCGTTCGCGTTGAGGCCGCCGCCAACGAGGTAGTAGGTGCCGGGTAGAAAGGTAACCTTGGCTTGCGAGCGCAGCTCGATGCCGCCGCAGTAGACGCCGGGGCTCAACGTCGTCGACGTCATGACGATCTGCTTGCTCGTGTAGGTGCAAGCGCCGAAAGGCGGCATGACGAAATTCTCGAACGGATCCGCCATCTCCTCGGCACCGGTGTAAGGATCCGGCTCGAAGTTGCTGCCGTTGGTGCCGCCGACCACGTTGATGGTGGAAGCCTCGACGACGGCGCTGCCGGTGGACGACGCTGCCTTGCTGTGGCTGCTGTTGACCATGATGCCGCAGTCGTCGAGACGCAGCGTCGCATTGCCGGTCGCGCTGAACGCGCTCGACGCGGTCTTGTTCTTGACCAGTAGACAGATGTCGCTCGGCTCCATGCCGGCGACCGCGCGCGCGCGAATCGTGTCGGGCGAGTCCTTGAAGAGGTTCATGAAGAACAGCGGCTGCGGCTGGCTCACGATGACCTCGACGTACTCGCCGTCTCCTTTGTAGGCGCCGGTGGTCGGGGGATTGCGAACCTCGATGCCGGTCGCAGAGTCGCGCTCGAAGCCGTTGCTGAGCGCACCATCGAGCGCGGCGCTCTCGTATGAGCCGGTGTTCTGGACGCGGACTTCCTGCGCGGCCGCGAGGGCGGCGGCATCGGCTGCAGTCTGCATGCGACGGTTCTGCTCGAACGTCGCACCTGCATCTATCGCGAGGCCGAGGCCGGCAATGAACACCGGCAGCATGATCGCGAACATCGCGGCGGCCGCGCCCTTCTGATTCTTCGAAAGCTTCGTTTTCACTTGTGTCGATCCTCGACGATCTACGCGAGCGAGCCGGTGCTCTGGGCGATTCGTGATCGTCCTATGGATCCCGACAGTGACGCGCCTCGGCGCGCC
>JBQTJG010000565.1:0-18353 GCA_052387355.1 Armatimonadota bacterium
CCAGGAATGCACGCCGCGACGCGTTTGATATCCCACAGCAGGTCCCAGACTTTCGCCGGGGATGTCATCACCGCGATGCGCTGCTGAAATTCCATCGGCCCAGGTGGTTAGTGCGGGTGGTGTCCAGTGGCCTGTTCGCTGAACCGCACGCAGGGTCCTTCGTCGTGCGCAGGGGCGACCTGCCGGGGTGTCGAACCTGCAGGGCGTCCGTCTACGGTCACCTATCGAACGGTCATGTCATCGAGCGGGGTGAGTCATCCCATTTCGCTGTGGTCGAGAGTCGCGGGAGCCGGACCAGACGCAGGGGGGATTGCGATGAGGCTTACCGGGTGGCGCGTGGTAGCGGCGATCACCCTTGGAACGCTCCTCTTTGCGCTGGCGTCTCCGGAGGTCGTGGGCCAGGGGATGATCAAGGTCTCCTTTGCCCAGGCGCAGGATATTCTGTCCTTTGCGCCGGCCTATGTGGCCCGCGCGAAGTTCTTCAAGGACCTCGGGGTCGATGCGCAGTTCGAGATCCTGGCCGGGGGCGAGCCGATCTTTGCCGCGGTCTCGGGGGGTTCCACTAACTTCTGGCTCACGGCGTCGGCCGACCTGGTCAATGCGGCGTCAAAGGGCGAGGACTTCGTGGCGATCGCCGGATTAAACTATCAGACGATCGAGGTCGTGGTCAACAAAGAGTGGGCACAGCGGAAAGCCGTCAATAGATTTAGCCCCCTCAAGACCCGCATCCAGGCGCTACAGGGCGCGATCATTGCATCAACCAGCCCGGGCGCGATCACAGACACCCTGGCGCAGTACCTCCTGCGGTACGTCGGTATGGAGCCTGGCAAGGACGCCCAGATCGTCCCGCTTGGCGGCCTGGGTCCGCGGATGGCCGCTCTCGAGGCAAACCGCGTCCAGGCGCTGCTGTCCTCACCGCCGGCAGGGCAGCAGGCGGAGAGCGAAGGTTGGGGGATCATCCTCATCCCCGCGAAGGACCTCCCGGGGGTTAACCGTCAAATTCACGAGGTCCTCGTTGCGCGGAAGAGCTGGCTCGCCCGCAACAACGACGCGTCCCGCCGGGCGGCTACGGCGATTGCGCTGGGGAACAACTTCCTGCTTGACCACTTCGAAGACGCGTTGACGATGCACGAACCCTTCTTCCCGCGGCTCTCGCGTGCGGTGCTGGCACCAGGGGTGCGGTCGGTCCGGGCGCAGACGATCCGCAACGGCGTGATGAAGGCCAAAGATTGGGACAAGACGGTGGAGTTGCTCGCGACGATCCGTGCGGTCGACCGTTCGACGTCGACAAACGAAGGAGTCTTCTGGACGAACGAATTCGTCGACTTGTCCCGGCTGAGATAACGGCACCGGCTGGCCGCACTTGTAACCTGTAACGTTGCAGGTTACACTTACTGTAATGATCCAAGACTTCAAACACAAGGGTCTGGAGCAGTTCTTCTTGAGGGGTTCAAAGGCGGGTATTCAAGCAAAGCATGCCGATCGCCTCAGACTGATCTTGGCTAGCCTGCACGCGGCGACAACTCCTCAAGACATAAACCTACCCGGGCTCAGCCTTCATGAACTGAAGGGTGATCGAAAAGGCACATGGGCTGTTAAAGTCAGCGGCAATTGGCGCGTCACATTTGTTTTCCGCGGCGAGCACGCCGAGTCGGTCGACTATGAAGACTATCATTGAGGTGAAGTCATGCTGATGCACAACCCTCCACATCCCGGTGAGATTCTGCGTGAGCTCTGCCTGGAGCCCCTGGGCCTCAGCGTCACTGAGGCGGCCAGGGCTCTCGGCGTGAGCCGCAAGACGCTCTCCAGTCTGCTGAATGGCCGCACGGGTATCAGTCCAGAGATGGCTATTCGTCTTTCCATCGCCTTTGACACGTCCGCCGCGAGCTGGCTGAACCAGCAAGCTCAGCATGATTTGTGGCACGCTGAACAGCGCCGTCGCAAGCTCAAGGTCAGGAAACTCTCTGCCGCGTAAGCGAACCGTCAGTTTCGCTAAAAGGCCTTATCTCGAAGACTTGACCGCGGCAGCAAGGCGTTCCCTTGCCGCAGCCACCGCCTCCAGGATCTTGACGTAGCCGGTGCACCGGCACAGGTTGCCCGCCAGGTACTCGCGAATCTCGTCTGCCGTCGCGTTCGGATTCTCTCGCAGCAGCGCCTTCGCGCTCAGCACGAACCCGGGCGTGCAGTAAGCGCACTGCAGGGCCCCATGCTCGACGAAGGCTGTCTGGATCGGATCGAGAACGTCGCCCAGGGCCAGTCCCTCGATCGTCGTGATCTCGCGGCCTTCGACCAGCGGGGCCAGCATCAGGCATGATGACACCGGCTGACCGTCGAGGAGCACAGTGCACGCTCCGCACACGCCCTGCCCGCATCCCTCTCGCGCTCCATAGAGATGGGCCTCCTCGCGGAGGACGTGCAGGAGTGTCTGGTAGTCTTCGACCTGAAACGACTCGGGTCGGCCGTTGAGCACCACCTCGATGGTCCGGCTCATGCCTGCGCTCCTTGGCGCTCTCGCAGGCCCCGCAGCACCTTCTCGGGCGTGATCGGCAGATCGAAGATACGCACGCCGGTCGCTCTGGCGATCGCGTTCGCCACCGCCGGGGCCACCGTCGCCATAGCCGTCTCGCCGATGCCAATGGCGCCGTACGGCCCTTCAGGATGCGGATCCTCCAGCAGGATCGTCACAACTTCTGCGGGCGCCTCAGACGCGGTGGGCAGACGGTAATCCATGAAGTTGGGATTGAGGAGATTGCCCTCGCCGTACAGCATCTCTTCGTAAAAGGTGTATCCGAGGGCACAGATCACGGAACCCTCGACCTGCCCCTGCGCAAGCAGGGGGTTGATGACCTTGCCGGCATTCACCGCCGCGACGTATTTGAGAACCGTGGTCACGCCGGTCTCCGTGTCCACCTCGACTTCGCACGCGCCGGCTCCGGAGAACCAGAATGCCGAGGCCTTCCCCTGACCGGTCTCCGGATCGAGCCCTCCCTCGGTCTTGAACAGCCCGCGGCCCATGACCGATCCGATGCCCATGGCAAAGCGCTGACGGAAGAGCGCGGCGTAGGAGAGGCGTCGCGTCGGCGCACCCTTCGGGTAGGCCGCGCCGTCTTCCAGGATGACATCGACCTCCGCCACCTCGAGGAAGCGGGCCGCCATCTCGACGAGCTGCTCGCGCACCTCGCCCGCCGCCTGGCGAACCGCGTTCCCCATGCTGAATGTCGAACGGCTGCTGCTCGTCGATTGATCGTACGGGGTGACCGCAGTGTCCGAGTGGACGACGTTGATGCGTCCGGGATCGACGGCCAGTGCGTCGGCCGCCATCTGCGCGAGCACGGTGTCAGACCCTTGCCCGATCTCGACCGTGCCGGTGAGCACCGTGACCGATCCATCTTCTTCCATCTTGACGGTGGCGGCGCTGACCGTCGGCGTCATCGTGCTCTTGAGCATGCACGCCAGGCCCTTCCCGCGCACTCTCCCGCCCCCCGGCGAGACCGAGGGCGACCCCCAGGCAATCCCGTCGGCGACCCGCAACAGCGCCTCCCGGATAGGGATGGCATGGAGGATCTCTCCCGTGGCGAACGCGTCGCCTTCGCCGAGGACATTGCGGAGCCGGAACTCAAGCGGATCCAGACCCAGGCGCCCGGCGATCTGGTCCATTTGCTGCTCGTAGGCCCAGCACACCTGCGGCACCCCGAAGCCGCGGTAGGCGCCGCCCGGGGTCTTGTTTGTATAGATCGCGTGCGAGTCGAGCTTCAGGTGGGGAATCTTGTATGGCCCACCCGCAGAATAGCCGGCGTTCTTGCTGGTGCGCGGGCCGATGTCGGCGTAGGCGCCCTTGTCGAAGAAGATCTCCGCCTCTCGCGCCACGAGACGACCCTCGCTCGTGGCGCCCGTCTTCATGCGGGTTCGCACGGCATGGCGCACAATCGTATAGAAGACCTCGTCGCGCGCGAGCACGATCTTGACGGGCCGGCGAGCCTTGTGAGCGAGCGCCACCGCGAGCGGCTCGATCTTGGGATAGGTCTTGGCGCCGTACCCGCCGCCCACGAACGGCGCGACAACGCGCACCTTGCTCATCGGCGTCTTGAACATGGTCGCCAGTTGCTCGCGGACCACCGACGGGTTCTGTGTGCACGACCAGACCTCGATCCGCCCATCCTCGTGCACCACAGCCACCGCGGCGTGGGGCTCCAGCGCCGCGTGTTGAATCGCCGGGACATAGAACTCGCCCTCGACAACAGCATTCGCCTCGCGGAAGCCGACCTCGACATCACCGCGCCGCAAAGAGAACTGGCTTGCGGCGTTGCGATATCCGTGCGCCAGGTGCAGCGATTTCATGTCGGCAAAGCCGACCTCGGCGGTCTTGAGCGTCTCATGGACGAGCGGCGCCTCAGGCCGAATGGCCTGCAGGGGATCCATGAGGGCCGGAAGCTCCTCGTAGCCCGCGTCAATGACCCCGGCGGCTTCCTCGGCGATCTGCGCGTTGACGGCCGCCACCGCGGCGACGATGTCGCCGACGAACCGGACCTTGTCGATCGCGACGATCGGCTGGTCGCGGAAGACCGGGCCGTAGAACGGGTCGATCTGGCCATCCGCGAAGTCATCCCGCGTGAGGACGCAGTGGACCCCCGGCATCGCGGCCGCCTTGCTGGCGTCGATACGCACAAGCCGGCCGTGGGCCACCGGCGACCGGAGGATCTTGGCGTGCAGCATGCCTGGAAGATCGAGGTTGATCGTGTACAGGACATGCCCGGTGACTTTCTCGCGACGTTCAAGACGCGGGACGGATGCGCCGATGGTCACGCGATGGTCCTCCTCGGGGTCACCATGCGGCACTTCTGATGGTCACGATGCGGCTCTCCTGATGCTGGCGCGGGCCGCCTCGAGCGCCCGGCGCGTGAACACCCGCGTCATTTCCTTGCGGTACCAGGCCGAGGCACGGAGATCGTCAGGAGGGTCGGCCAGCGCGTACACCCGCTCTGCGACCGCCTCGATCGCGTCGGCATCAAACCGGCGGCCCTCGACCCCGGCCGCGGGGCCATCGACCACTAGCGGCCGGCTCGAAAACCCCATCACGCTGCTGAGCGCCACGCGCAGGCCCCTGCAGATCCCCTCATCATCGATCGTGACAGTCGCCGCCACTCCCAGGCAGGGGCGATCGGTGATCGGGCCCGTGACATGCTTCACGTACGCGGTGCGGGAGCCCGCCGGCGGGAGCGGGACATCCACACCGACGACGATCTCTCCCGGGCGCAGATCGGTCTCGTACATGTCCTTGAGAAAGTCGACGACCGCGAGGGTCCGCCGGCCCTGCGGCCCGTGAACCTGCACCGCTGCGCCCAGCACAGCCAGGGTCGGCGCGAGGTCGCTCTGATAGTCCGCCTCGGCGAGGCTTCCGCCCACGGTCGATACCGTCCGCACCCGGATGTTGCCCACCTTCGCCGCCGCGTCCGCCAGGACAGGCAGCCGCTGCCGAATCAGCGCTGAGATCTCCAACGCATGCTGGGTCACCATGCTGCCCAGCCGTAGTCGCTGAGGCGCGTCCTCGATGCGATCCAGACCAGCGATCCGGCGGAGCGCGATGAGATACGTTGGATGCAGCAGTCCTTCCTTCATTAGGATGACAAGCGCGGTCCCGCCGGCGATGACGCGGCTCTCCTCATGCGCCAGCAGGAGCGCCGATGCTTCATCGAGGGTTTCAGGCTGCGCGATCGTGAAACGGTGCATCAGGCGGAATCCGTTGGAGGTGGTTGAGATTTGGGCGGAGCCTCGGTGAAGTCCTTCGGGTCTACCACCGGCACGCCGGAGCGACACATCGGACACGCGGCCGGCTCCCACATGGGCACGGTCAACGTGATCAGGGCGTGCATTGGGACACCTATGTCGACCTGTCCCCCTGATCGGTCGACCAGCGCCGCCACACCGACGACCTCAGCGTCCTGGGTCCTGAGCACATCGATGACCTTCTTAATGGAACCACCCGTGCTTACGGCGTCCTCGACGACGAGGACGCGCTCACCGGGAGCGAGGCGAAACCCGCGCCGGAGCACCATGCGGCCCTGTGGGCCCTTCTCCGCAAACACTCCCCGGACGCCAAGCACCCGCGCGACTTCGTACGCGAGGATGATGCCACCCATGGCGGTGCCGGCCACCACCTGCACCCCGCTGGACTGAAAGGGTTCGGCCATCGCCTGCGCCAGTCGCGCGGTGTGATGAGGAAACTGTTGGACAAGGGAACAGAGCAAAAACAGATCGGTATGAAGGCCGGAGGTGAGACGAAAGTGTCCTTCGCGCACCACCTGCGTCTCGCGGAGGATCTGGAGTGCTTCCGATGCCTGCACGGTTCTCTGTGCCTGCACGGCTCTCTGCGCCTGCACGGCTCGCTAGCGTCTCCGATCGCGCAGCGCCCGCCACACCCGCTCGGGCGTGAGCGGCAGAGCACGGACGTGCACGCCGGTGACTGCCGCGACGGCCGCCGCAACCGCAGGAGCCGGAGCGATGATCCCGCTCTCCCCGATCCCCTTGGATCCGAAAGGCCCGGGGCCGTCGACGTTCTCCACCAGCGCTGCACTGAATTCCTCGGGCAGATCCGAGATGAGGGGAACCCGGTAGTCGATCAGGTTTGGATTGAGCAGTTGCCCATCTTCGAAGACCATTTCTTCAAAGAGGGTGTGTCCCAGGCCCTGCATCGCCGCGCCCTCATCCTGGCCCTCGCACAGACGCGCGTTGATGGCCCGGCCGACGTCGGCCACGGTGGCGTACTTGAGCACCCGGACCTCGCCGGTCTCTTCATCGACCTCGACCTCGGCCGCGCCGGCGCCTACTTCCCAGAACGTCGTCGCCCCTCCGGGCGATCCTTCCGATGCACTGGGTCGCCATAGGCCGCGGCCGACCAGTTCGCCCGCCGGCATCCCGAAATGGTGCGTCATCAGATCAGCGTAGGACGCCGCGCGTGGACCCGCCCGGGCGACACCGTTCTCCAGCGAAATCACCTCTGCCGGGGCCTCGAAGAATCGTTGGGCCAGTTCGACGAGCTGTGCGCGCACGTCGCGGGCGGCCTCGTGCACGGCCGACCCCGTCAGGGTCGTCGAGCGGCTGGCGCTGGTGCCCTGATCGTACGGGGTATCATCGGTGTCCGGCTCGTGGACCGTCACGCGGTGGACCGGAAGCGCGAGCACCTCTGCCACGATCTGGGCGAAGACCGTGCGGGGCCCCTGTCCGATCTCCACACTCCCGGCGTAGACGGTGGCCGTGCCGTCGACGTGCAGCCGTACGACGGCCGCGGAGACAGAGTAGGTGCCTCCACCGTCTTTGGTCGCCATTGCGATGCCTTGACCGGTCGTCATCGAACTGTGGTTCCACCCCACGGCATCGGCCACCGTGCGAAGGGACTGGCGAAGGTCGGCATCCATCGGCGTATCACCGGGAGCATAGGCCTCCCCGCGCGCGAGCAGGTTGCGCATGCGCAGTTCGACCGGATCGAGGTCGAGCCTCTCGGCAAGGTGGTTCAGTTGGGACTCACCGGCCCAGAGCGCCTGAGGCGCCCCATATCCTCGAAAGGCCCCCGCCGGAACGCGATGCGTGTGTACGGCCTGCGCGTCGACCTCGACGTGCCGCCAGCGGTACGGGCCGATGGAGCGATACCCGGCCTTGTTGGTCACCCGCGGGCCGACGTCGGCGTATGCGCCGGTATCGAGCCACATCTTCACGACTCGCCCCACGAGCGTCCCGTCCCGCTTTGCACCGGTGCGCATCCAGATGCGGGCGGGATGCCGGGTCAGCGTGCGAAACGCGTCAGACAGTGACAGCGCGACCCGCACGGGGCGGCCGGCCCGCCGGGCGAGCGCGGCGGCCAGAGGTTCCAGCTTGGTGTAGCACTTCTGCCCGAACCCGCCACCGATCAGAGGCGCGATGACACGGACCTGGTGCTGGCCCAGGCCGAAGATTTCCGCCAGTTCCTTGCGGACGGGAAAGGGATGCTGGGTCCCGGACCACACGGTGAGACGATCACCCTCCCACTGGGCAACCGCCACGAACGACTCCAATGAAACATGCTGGACCGCCGGAAACGTGAACTCGTCTTCCACGATGACCTCGGCCTCGTGATCGAGGCCTTGCGCGCCCTCGCCGTGCCGGTAGTGATACTGGTGGCACACGTTCGTCCCTTCAATAGGTCTCAGCGTTCGCAGATCCCGATAATGCCCGGCCAGACGGAACTGTGTGTGCACCAGAGGCGCGCCACCAGCCAGCGCCTCATCCAGCGTGGCGGCTGCAGCCAGCGGCTCGTACTCGACCTCTATCCGTTCCACGGCCTCATCCGCAGCGACGGCATCGACGGCCGCGACCGCGGCGACCGGCTCGCCTTCATACCGCACGCGATCGATCGCGAGGATCGGCTGATCTTTGTACGCCGGCCCGTAGTACGGGTCGATGTCGCGGAGGTCGCCTCCGGTCAGGACGGCGACGACTCCGGGAGTCGTCAAGGCGCCCGACGCGTCGACCCGGCGGAGCGTCGCGTGAGCGTGGGCACTGCGCAGAATCCGGGCATGGAGCATGTCGGGAAGCAGAAGATCGGAGACGAACCGGGCGCGGCCGGTGACCTTCTCGAGACCCTCGACGCGTCCGAGCGGCTGACCGACGATCGTGAGCGACTCACTCATGGATGCCTGCGCCACGCGCATCTCAACCGCTGGCGAACGCCCTCACGATCGCCGCGAACGCCTCGGCGTTCAGGCTGGCGCCCCCGACCAGTGCGCCGTCGATCTCGGGCTGTCCTGCAAACTCTCCGATCGTCTCGGGCGTCACGCTCCCGCCGTAGAGGATGCGTACGGCCGATGCGGCATCCGCAAACCATTCGTGGAGCCATCCCCGGATCAACCCGGCCACGCGGTTCGCCTCTCCCCCGGTCGCCGGGCGGCCCGATCCGATCGCCCAGACGGGTTCATAGGCGACGACGAGCTGAGCGGCCGCGTCCTTCGGGACATCCAGCGTGCCGATCCTCGTCTGCGTCTGGACGATCCGCTCGGTGCGGCCGGCGTCGCGTTCGTCAAGCGACTCGCCCACGCACAGGATGGGGATCAACTCGTTCAAGAACGCCGTCGCGACTTTGCGACGCACCGCTTCATCTTCCTCGCCGGGGGCCCGCCGCCGCTCCGAGTGCCCGAGGATCACATATGTGCATCCGAGGTCCCAGAGCATGGGCGCCGACACCTCTCCGGTATGCGCGCCCTGGATTTCCCAGTGGACATTCTGGGCGCCGAGCTCAACGGGGGATCCGGAGAGCGCGCGCCCGACCTCGGCCAGCGCGGTGAACGGCGGACAGACCACCACGTCGACGCCGCCAACCCCGTCCAGACGCGATCGCAGATCGACCGCCAGATCGTGGGCCTCGCGCACCGTCTTGTGCATCTTCCAGTTTCCGACGATCAGTCGTGTACGCATGGCACCTCGAGCCAGTGTGGGCGGGCCCCAGCTATGACGAGCGAGCCCTCATCTATTGCGGTCGGGCCGGCTAGGCGTCCTGCAAGACCGCGATCCCCGGCAGCTCGCGCCCCTCGAGAAACTCAAGCGACGCTCCCCCACCCGTCGAGATGTGGGTCATGCGGCCGGCCAGGCCAAACTCTTCGACAGCGGCCGCCGTATCCCCGCCACCAACGACCGTCACCGCCGTGGACGCAGCCATGGCTTCGGCGACCGCGCGGGTGCCGCTGGCGAACGCCGGGGTCTCAAAGATCCCCATCGGCCCGTTCCAGAGAATCGTGCCTGCTACCTTGATGACCCCGGCAAAGTGCGCGGCGGTGCGGGGACCGATGTCCACGCCGGCCTGGCCGGGTGAGATCGAATCGGCGTCGACCACCCCGGCCTCGGTGCCGCTCCCGGGCGTCTTCGTGACAACGACATCCTGGGGAAGCTCGAACGCGACGCCCTGCCTGGCGGCCTCGGCAAGGAGCTCCGACGCCAGAGGCAGGCTGTCCTTCTCCAGTATCGACGCGCCGATCTCGTAGCCCTGTGCGTGCAGGAACGTATACGCCATGCCGCCACCGATCAGCAGGGCGTCGGCCCGGGTGACCAGATTCCTGATCACCGCAATCTTGTCCGAGACCTTCTTGCCGCCCAGAATGGCCACAAAAGGTCGCACCGGCGCATCAAGCGCCTGGCCCAGATGCTGCAGTTCTTTCTCCATGAGCAACCCGGCCACGGCGGGCAGAAGCGCGGCCACCCCGACAGTCGACGCATGTGCGCGGTGGGCGGTGCCGAAGGCGTCGTTGACGTAGAGATCGGCCAACCGCGCAAGCGAGGCGGCGAACGCCGGATCATTCGCTTCCTCTTCGGGATGGAAGCGGAGGTTTTCGAGCAGCACCACATCGCCGCGCTGCAGACGCGCAACGGCGGCCTCGACCGCCGGCCCGACGCAGTCGGGGAGCAACGGAACCGGTCGGCCCATCAGTTCGCTCAGCCGCTGGCTGACCGGCAGGAGCCCGAGCGCTTCGTCGACGCGGCCCTTCGGCCGGCCCAGATGCGAGGCCAGGATGATCCGCGCGCCCCCCTCGATCAGAAAGCGAATCGTGGGCAACGCCTCGCGAATGCGCCGGTCGTCGGCGATCCGGCCGCCTTCCATAGGCACGTTGAAGTCGGCGCGGATCAGGACCCGCTTTCCCGCCACGTCGACCTCGCGGACAGTCTTCTTCATCCCCGCCTGTCCTTCATGATCGGGTGTCATACGAGGAGCCGCGGGCTCGCAGCCCGCGGCTCCTGGAGACACGCCTGGCTACACGCCGCGTTCCGCCATATAGCGGACCAGATCGGCCACCCGGCACGCGTAGGCCCACTCATTGTCGTACCATGCCATCACTTTGGCCAGATTACTGCCGACCATCATCGTCAGCGGCCCATCGACGATGCCGGATCGGGAGTCGCCCTTAAAATCCATCGACACGAGCGGCTCCTCACTGTACCCGAGATACCCCTTCATCTCCCCCTCGGCTGCGCGCTTGTAGGCGGTGTTGATGGCTTCGGTCGTCGCCGGCTTCTCCAGTTCGGCCGTGAGATCAACGATGGACACGGTCGGCGTCGGCACACGCAGCGCGATCCCGGTCAGCTTGCCTTTAAGCTCTGGGAGTACGAGAAAAATCGCCCGGGCGGCGCCTGTGCTGGCGGGGATGATGTTCTCCGCCGCGGCCCGCGCCTCGCGCAGATCGTCGGCGACGACGTCCAGGATGCGCTGCGTGTTCGTGTATGAGTGCACCGTGGTCATCAATCCCGCCTTGATACCGAACTGGCGGCTGAGCACCTTGGCGGTCACCGAGAGTCCGTTGGTCGTGCACGATCCATTGCTGACGATGGTGTGCCTGGCGGGATCGTACTGCTCGTGGTTGACCCCCATGTTCACGGTGATATCTTCGCCCTTGGCGGGCGCACTGATCACAACCTTCTTGGCGCCGCCTTGCAGGTGTCCGCCCGCTTTGTCCGCGGCTGTGAAGCGGCCGGTCGACTCGATCACGATCTGGGCGCCAACCTGCGCCCACGGGATGGCCGCGGGGTCTCGCTCGGCGAACACGACGATCGCGTGCCCGTCGACGACGAGCTTTCCGTCGCGGGCGTCAACGGTCCCCGGATAGGCCCCATAGTTCGTATCATGCTTAAACAGGTGCACATTCGTGGCGAGGTCGGCGATGTCGTTCACGGCCACGACCTGGATCGCCTGCGGGTATCGCTGGAGGACGGCTCGCAGCGTCAGGCGGCCGATACGGCCGAATCCGTTGATCCCCACACGAACAGGCATGAGCTATCTCCCGCCTTTCAGGTACTGCGTGATCATGTCACGCCGGATGAACCCGATGTTGTCAAAGATACGAATAGAGAACGCAATGACCGCGCCCAGGTAGATGTCGAGGCCGAGCAGGTCGCCAATGCCCGCCAGCAGGGCGGCGAACGCCGCGTTGACCACGAATCCCGAAAGAAAGATCGACAGGTCGAACCGGTCCTCGACCTGGGCCCGCACCCCGCCGAGAATGGTGTCGATCGCTGCCAGGATCGCAATCGCGGTGTACTTCACGTAGCCGAGCGGGATTTCGACCGAGAAGAGGAAGCCGAACGCGATGCCCAGGATCAGGCCGACGACGGGAAGCCACATGGCCCTTCTTACTCCTTCTCGCTGGCCGCGGCGTGCTCAAATCGGAAGGTGCCCCGATAGGCCGGTACCTCAACGCGCTCGTTCCGCGTCAGCCTCACCGGAAAGTCGAACACGGCCAGCATCTCCAGCGAGCCGCCGGGCCGGCGCAGGTACTGCGTCATGCGGACCAGGTCGCCGATAGCCGCGATCGTGTACGGCGGCGCCATGCGCTTGGTGTTGCAGAGAATGGTCGTGCCGACGCAGTTGATCCCGGTGCTCGAGACGACGCGCTCGCCATTCACCGCGACCGCCTCCGCGCCCGCCGCCCACAGCTCCGCGACGACGTTGTTGATGTCGGAGTAGTGCAGGATGGTCTTGTTGGGATCTTCGCCCGCCTGAGGGGGCCGCGTGCTGTCGCGCAAGACGACAATCAGTCCCGGGCCCTCGAGCGCGGTGAGCCCGACCAGCGCTCGCATCTCCTGGAGCAGGCGGCTCATGCGCGCGGCCGCGCTCTTGCCCTCGGCCGCGGCCCTCTCGTACTCGATCAGCCGGGCGCGCAGATCGCCGACCTGCGCCTCCAACGCCGCCCGGTGGCGCTCCTGATCGCGCAGCACAAACGCAAGCTCCTCGAGCCGCGTCGAGGGAATGCGCAGCGTGCGCTTGATCAGCCACTCGGTGCGGACCTGGGTCACGGCCAGGAATCCAATCAGCGCCAGCAGCAGCGCCATGGCGGCCTGCCAGCGGTGGGCCCGCCAGACGTCGCTGAGGGCGACCGAATGAGGGGGGACAGGTCCGCGCGCCCCGGCCTTACGCATCAGCCGCTTTCGCCTGCAGCTTCTTCTTGATCCGCTTGAGGCGGAACACGTCCTCGCGGGCCCGCTGCTCCAGCACCGACGCGATGTAACGCGTCTCGCCCCGCAGCCGCGGGATGACCACCTGTTCCAGGGCGTTGACGCGCCGGGTCGTCTTCTTGATCTCCTCGCCGATCTTGCGCAGCTTGATCTCCGTAGCGGCGACCGCCAGGATCGCAACGATGATCTCTTCAAAGTTCGACGTGCTTTCGATCGTGCGGGCGCTGGTGGCGACAAGGTTCTGCGCCCGCTCCAGGAGCGGCCGGTGCACCTCGGCCATCGCGACCTCCGGGATCTTCGTGCCCCAGACGTTGCGGATATCGATATCGAGCAGGATGTCGCGGCGGCTGGACATCGCAGCCGCCTCGAGCGCCTCGCGACCCTCGAGGGCCTTAGCCAGGGTCAACATCACGTACGCCTCGCGGCACGCCGCGGCGAGCTGCTCGCGCGCCGCCAGCGACTCGCGGACGATCTTGAAGAAGTCGGCGACCAGCGCATCACGCTTGCGCTTCAGCAGATCGACGCCCTGCTGCGCGACGCGTAACTGGTTGCGCCGCTGCAGCAGATTCATGCGGGTCGGGCTGATGACCTCGGCCATGCCGTCGGCTCCCGGGCGTCTTCGTGTCGTGCGTTACATGCGTCGTGCTTTACATGCGCCGTGCTCTAGATGCGGGTCGAACGGTCCTCCCAGAGCTTCTCCATCTGCTCGCCGAAGTAGTACCTGTCTACGTGGTCCTGCTTGATACGCTTCAGGTCGCCCCGAGGGAATCGGGATAACAGCTTCCAGCCGTTGGTGAGCGTGTCCTCGATCGAGCGATCCGTCTCCCCCTGGCCCAGGAAGTCCCGCTCGAAGTCTTCGGCGAACTTCAGGTAGAGCCGGTCGCGATCGGTCAGGGCCTCTTCGCCGATGATCGCCACGAGGCGGCGCAAATCCACGCCGTTGGCGTAGGAGGCGAACAACTGGTCCTTGACGTTCGCATGGTCCGCGCGGGTCCGGTTGGATCCGATCCCGTCATTCATCAGGCGCGACAGGCTCGGCAGCGGGTTGATCGGCGGATAGATGCCGTTGCGGTGCAGGGCGCGGCTCAGCACGATCTGTCCCTCGGTGATGTAGCCCGTCAGGTCGGGGATCGGGTGCGTGATGTCGTCATCGGGCATCGTCAGGATCGGCAACTGTGTGATCGAGCCCTTGCGACCCAGCACACGGCCCGCCCGCTCGTAGATCGTCGCCAGGTCGGTGTACATGTACCCAGGGTAGCCTCGACGACCCGGGATCTCCTCGCGCGCAGCACCGATCTCTCGCAGCGCCTCGGCATAGTTGGTCATATCGGTCAGGATGACGAGCACTTGCATATCGAGGTCAAACGCCAGGTACTCGGCGGTGGTCAGGGCCATGCGCGGGGTCAGCAGGCGCTCAATCGGGGGGTCGTCCGCCAGGTTGAGGAAGACGACGCTCCGGGCGAGCGCGCCCGTAGCCTCGAACTGCTCGATGAAGAACGCCGCCTCGCGCTGGGTGATCCCCATCGCTGCGAACACGACCGAGAACTCCTCAGCCGTGCCCAGCACTTTGGCCTGACGGGCGATCTGCGCCGCGATCTCATTGTGCGGCAGGCCGGCGCCCGAGAAGATCGGGAGCTTTTGCCCGCGCACCAGCGTGTTCAAACCGTCGATGGACGAGATCCCGGTCTGGATGAACTCCTGGGGCCGCTGCCGCGCAACAGGATTGATCGGCGTGCCGCCGATCGGGATACGTTTCTCAGCGATGATCACCGGGAGCCCGTCGATCGGCTCGCCGAGCCCGTTGAAGCGGCGACCGATCATCTCCCGCGAGCACGAGATCCGGGCCACGTCCTCGCGGAGGCTCACGGAGGTACGCGCCAGGTCGAGCCCGGCGGTATCCTCGAAGACCTGAATGACCGCGTTCTTCTCGGACACCTCAATGACCTGACCGCCGCGGACGGAGTTGTCGGGCAGATGAATGTTGACAATCGCGCCGTAGGCGAAGTCGCGCGCGCCATCGACAAAGAGCAACGGGCCCGAGATGTACGAAATTGATTGGTACTGTTTGGTCGCCAGCGACATGGCGCTACGCTCCTCCCGCAGCAGCCTTGGCCCCGAAGGCGTCAGGAAGGGCCTTCAGCCAGGGCTCGATGTAGGCTTTGAACTGATCGTTGGGGATTTCCTTCATGCGCGCGATCTCTTCAATCTGCTTGAGGTTGAGGACATCGTCCATCAACATGCCCCGCTTGATCGCTGCGCCTGCCTCGTCGTAGAACATCAGGATCGCCCGGAGCATCCCGTACGCCTTCTCGAGCGAGCAGTAGGCGTCAATCTCGGAGAATGAGGACTGCTGCAGGAAATCCTCGCGCAGCATCTTCCCGGCCTCGATGATCAGTCGTTGATCGTCCTGCAGCGCGTCGGGGCCGACGAGCTGCACGATCTCCTGCAGCTCGGACTCGCGCTGCAGCAACGCCGTGGCGCGGTCGCGCAGCGCCGTGAAGTCCTCAGGCATATTGTCACGATACCAGTCGCGGAACAGCGGCATGTAGAGGCTGTACGACCGCAGCCAGTGAATCGCCGGGAAGTGCCGGCGGTTGGCCAGCCCCGCATCCAGCGACCAGAACGTGCCGGTGATGCGCAGCGTCGACTGGGTCACCGGCTCGGAGAGGTCGCCGCCGGGCGGCGAGACCGCACCCACGACCGTGACCGAGCCGTTGCGCTCGGGCGATCCCAGGCAGACCACGCGGCCGGCGCGCTCGTAGAAGGCCGCCAGCCGGCTCGACAGGTAGGGCGGGTAGCCTTCCTCGGCGGGCATCTCCTCGAGGCGCGATGAGATCTCGCGCATCGCTTCCGCCCAACGGCTCGTCGAGTCGGCCATGAGCGCCACCTTGAAGCCCTGATCGCGCCAGTACTCGGCCATCGTGATACCGGTGTAGACCGACGCCTCGCGCGCCGCCACCGGCATATTCGATGTGTTGGCGATGATGATCGTCCGCTCCATCAGCGGCCGGCCGCTGCGCGGATCCACGAGTTCGGGGAACTCGTCGAGCACATGGGTCATCTCGTTGCCGCGCTCGCCGCAGCCCACGTAGATGATAACATCGGCGTTGGACCACTTGGCCAGGGTCTGTTGCATGACGGTCTTGCCCGATCCGAACGGTCCAGGAATCGACGCCGCGCCGCCCATCGCGACCGGGAACAGCACATCGATGATCCGCTGCCCCGAGATGAACGGCTCGCGGGGATCGAGCTTGCGCGCGACCGGGCGACCCTGGCGCACCGGCCAGCGCTGCAGCATACCCACCTCAGTGCCGTCGGAGAGGCGCGCGATCACGTCTGTCACTGTGAACTCGCCGGAATTGATCTCGGTGACCTCGCCAGCGGCGGTGCCTGGTGGCACCATGATCAGGTGGTCGAAGCCAAATTCGCGCACGCTGCCGATGACATCACCCGGCCCGACCCTGGCACCGCGGTCGACCTTCGCCGTAAACGCCCAACGCCGCGAGCGATCGATGGCTTCGGTGGCCGCGCCCCGCGCGATGAAGTCGCCCTTCTGTTGTCGGATGCTCTGCAACGGCCGCTGGATGCCGTCGAAGATGCCGGTGAGCAGGCCGGGGCCCAATTCGACGGCGAGCGGCGTGCCGGTGCTGCCGACCGGCTCGCCCACCAGCAGCCCCGAGGTGTCCTCGTACACCTGGATAAACGCGGTATCACCATCCAGGCGGATGATCTCGCCTAACAGGCCCTCGTTGCCCACGCGGACCAGATCGTACATGCGCGCGCCTGGAATGCCGCGGGCGATGACCGCCGGCCCGGCGATCTTGATGATCGTGCCCTGGCTCGACATCACAGTCCTCCTATGATCACAATCCCTCTGCTGCGTCTGACCGACTCGCTCTCGCCGCGTCAGCTACCGCAACTTGACGTAGAATCCGATGTGCTCTTTTACCAGGCGGGCGATGTACGCCTCGCCGCTTTCGATCTCGACCTGCGGAGCCGGGAATGGGACGATGATGGGGAGGTCGCGGCCGCGCAGCATCCGCGTGCGCTCGTCTTCTGTCCCCTCCAACAGCGCCTCATTCACGGCCACGAGCCCGTAGTCCAGCGTCACGAAAGAGCGTAGATGCTCGAGCGCCTCTCTGGACGTCGCCGCTTCGCGCACCTCGGCACCGGCCAGCCTGAAGCCGGTCGCGGTCTCAGGATCGGTAATGATACCGAGCCTAAACAAGGATCATCTCGCGTCTCACGGCTTCGCGCGGCAAGCCGAGGAACTTGCCCCGTGCGATCAACCGGAGGTTAGCCACCTCGGCCGACTTCATCGCCACGTACCCGACGACAATGTCCAGACCGAGCGGATCGCCCAGGTAATGCTTGGCCATGTCTTTGGCCATCTTGAGATCCAGCTCTCGCTCAAACGCGATGAGATCGACCGGCAGGTCTGGGATGGGAAAGCCACGCGCCCGCAGCCGCTCCGCGGCCTGCGTCTGGGTCTCAGGCGAGGACAGGGCGACGAAGAGTTCAGGGCGGACTACCGGGCCGCCGGGGATGAAATAGCGCAATCGCTGCGCTTTGCTCAGGCTTCCTGCCGAGGCCAGTTTCAGCGCCGTCTTGACGTTGGCGAGGTCGATTTTGGCTTCGAGCATCTCGCGGAGCACGGCGGCGTCGCCGCGCCTTCCGATCTGCTGCAATCCGCGTTCGGCGTACGCGCGGTCAAGGTGCAGTTCCAGTGCGGTAAGATCCTTGGCCTCCACGTAGTCTGCGACGCCTTGGGCCATCGCGGTGGCCAGCGGATGCCCGACTGCCTCGAGGGTCCCGGCCAGCCCGGTGACGTCGGGATAGGCCGCGAGCTCCTTGAGGAGCACTTCGCGAAGCATCCCGGCGGGCAGCAGCGCTGGGATGATCTCTTCCGCTGGTCGCCCTGCGTGTTTGCCTCGCACGATCGCGCGCAGGTTCTCCAGGTCCCACCGCAGCAGGACGACCTCGATGAGCTCGCGCGGCCGGCCGTCAGCGAACTTCAAAATCTTCTGCGTGGCATGCTGGAAGTTCCGGGCCAGGGCCTCGTCGATCGCCCGCAGGCCTTCGTATCGCACCAGTGCCTCTTGCAGGTCGCCGCCGTAGGGCGTCGAGGCCAACGCCTGGAGAAACGCGGCGAGCGTCGGGGTGGCCAACAGGTCCTCCAGTTGCGCCGCCGACAGCAGGCGGCTGCGCATCGCACGTACCCGGGCGTTGATGTACGGAAAGTCAGGCATGCGCCTACACGGTCACTCCCACAGGGCCTTGGCCACCTCGGCCGCCAGCGCCGGCCGGGCGCGCTCCAACCGTGAGGTCAGCGTGTTCGTCACCACGAAACGCCCATTGGGCGAGGCGACACGCACGCCGCCCTGCACCGA
>JBQTJG010000566.1:0-3668 GCA_052387355.1 Armatimonadota bacterium
CGGACGAGACCGAGACCATCCATACCACGCGCGTCCGTGTCAAAGAGTGGGGGCTCGAGCGATATCTCACGACCGACTGGTACCGGCGTTCCAGTCTTCTCGATCACTTTCTCCCGGTGGGAACCAATCCCGCGGCCTTCACTCGAGGCGAGGTGCGTGAACTCGGGGACTTCGTCAACCAGCCGTACCAGGTCACAATTGAGAATGACGCCGGCGCCCGGTCTCCTGATGCACACCCCGTCGATGAACGGCCCACGGGTCTGACGGTCCGATTGCTCCGCGAGGGGCATGTGTGGATCGGCACCATTCATGCGGCGGTCAGGGTCGAGAAAGCCTTGACAATCCCTCCGGGGAGCGCCTCGCTCGAAGCCGCCTACCGCATCTCGAACTTGAGTGACCGGACGCTGGCCGTGGACTTCGCGGTCGAGACGAACTGGAGCACGAGCGGGCCCGACGCCGCGATGGAGGTCGCCGGTGCGTCCTATCGGGTTGGAGATCTTAGAAGACTCGATGGCGCGGACGTGCTGACGCTGCGTGATGAGGGCCGGAGGCTAGAGGTCGGGACCATCGTCGATGCACTCGACCCGCCGTTCGGCCTCTGGATTGTCCCGATAGAAGTGGTCTCGGCGTCCGAAGCCGGGTTCGAGCGGACGTTTCAAGGCGCGTCGCTGCTCACCGTGTGGGCGCTGCGGTTGGCGCCGGGCGACGTATGGGAGGGTCGATTGTCGTACGAGGTGCGTGTTCTTCTGGGTGCGCCTCGCGCCGGCCTAGCGGCCCTCCCAGAGCAAACGATAGATGCCGTATGATCCGAGCACCCGCCTGATGTACGCGCGCGTTTCCGTGTATCCGACTCTTTCTACGAAGTAATCCGGGTCGGGATCCAGTCCAACCCATCGGCGCGCCGCACCGGGACCGGCGTTGTACGCCGCCAGCGCCAGCCGGACGTCGCCGTCGAACCGGTCGAGCTGCAGCCGAAGATAGCGCGCGCCGAGGCGCAGGTTCGTTCCGGGATCCTTGAGAGACTGCACCGTTATGGACGCATCGCGCGCCAGCTCCTGCGCAGTGCTCGGGAGCAGTTGCGCCAGGCCGACGGCCCGTGCCGGCGAGATCACCGAGGGATCATAGCGGCTCTCTTCCCTGACGAGGGCGAGCAGCAGCAGCGGATCGATCCCCGCCGCGTTCGCGGCGGCCGTCACCTCGGACCAGAAGGCCCGGGGGTACGCGAGCCGCCACATCGCCTCGTCACGCACACCGTTGGCCAGGGCATCGTCCGCCAGCGCCACCGACTCGCGCACCGCGCTCCGCTTCCCATATACATCGGCCAGGAACCGGACTGCCCGGAAGTCACGCGGCCGCGGCGCCCGCCCCGCCGGATCGAACGCCGCCAGACCCGCACGCGGATCGTCAGGTGCGAGGGCGTCCTCAGCAGAGGCGACGGCATCGGCATCGAGGCCGAGCCGGGCCAGCTCCTCGAACGCGGGGCCGGGCGCGCCGGGTGGCGCGTGGCGCCGCAGGGTGGGCAGGAGTTGCGGGGCAGGCACGTTGAGCCGCGCACTCGCGCGCTGGCCGTAATATGTGAGCGGAAACCGATCGACCACAAGGCGCAGGAGGGGCGTCGGGTCGGCGCGCCGCGCCTCCATCACCTTGGCGGCCCAGTACCAGCCGCGCGCGGCTTCGCCGCGGGAGGGCGCCGCATCCCCTGCCTCGCGGAAGCGTACCTCTGCGTCGGCCAGCCGTCCTCCCCGTAGGGCGATCCAACCCAGGCGCCAGCGCGCCTCAGCAGCTTCGTGCGACCGGGGGCCAGAGGTAACCGCGCGACGGTAGAACACCGCGGCGTCTGCTCGCCGGCCGTCATCTTCTGCCCGTAGCCCGCGGGCCAGCCAGGTCTGTGCCAACCACGGCCCGCTTGGGGCAACGCGCGTCAAGGCAGTGACGGCGGCGGCGGCGTCTGCGCCACGTCCGGCCCGCCGGGCTGCGACGGCCGTCCAGTAGTAGGTCCGCGGTAGATCCCATCCCAGGACGGCCGCGCGACGAAACGCCTCAAAGGCGGCCCTCGCGTTACTGCGCAGGCGGAGTTCTCCCAAACGATACCAGGCCTCGGCTGCGGTAGGACCGGAAGCACGGGCCGCGACTACGCTGCGGAACTCGATCTCGGCTGGCGCCGTCTCGCCGTCGCGCTGCAAGCGGCGGCCACGCTCTAGCCGGGCCTCCGGCGGGGCATCGGCTGGCGCCATCGGCCGGCCGAACGCCCTGGCGAAGGCCGCGCGCGCGACCCCTTCTGCGGTTTCGCCGGGGAATGCCCATCCTGCGCGCGCAAGCGCCTGACGGGCCAGGACCCTCTGGCCCGCGTCCACGGCCGCTGCGCCGAGCCGCAGCCACGCCGAAGGATCATCGGGTCTCGCCTCGGCTGCAGCGGTCAAAGCGAGGAGGGCGCGATCCGCACGGCCCAGGACAAGTTCGGCTTCGCCCACGGCACCAAGCGCGCGCCGCCGCAGCGCCCGCGGGGCGCCGGGTGGGATCTCCCGGAGTGCCGCAACCGCCACCTCGGCATCGCCGGAGTTCAGACGCGCAACGGCTTCCTCCACGCGCGCATGGGCCGCGAGCGTCGGATGCGAGGCGGCTGCGCGGAAGGCCGCGGCGGCATCAGAGGCCCGTCCGAGACGCACCAGGCACCAGCCCATGAGGAACGAGGCCCGGGCCGCTTCCAGGTCGGCAGCCGATGCAATGGCACCGAGGGCCTCGAGACCGTCCCGGCACTGCGATTGATGCACCTGCCTGACAGCGGCGTCGAGGTCAGCCTGTCCCTGGACCGTCGACCGCGTGCCGGAGAAGTTCTCGTGGGAAAGCAGGATGAGGACGAGCGTCCCCGTGAGCAGGATTGAGCGCTTCAACGTCATTTTCGCTGCGAAGGCTACATCCTTGGGACCGCGGGCTACGGCTTGGATGCCCGTATCGTGGCGCTGAACAGGCGGAGCCCCTCGTATGGCCGCTGGGAGACGACCTCGACGTTGCGGAAGCCGGCCTCGCGGATCTGGTCCACGTATTCGCGCTCCGGGATCGCGCCCGCCAGGCAGGCCGTCCAGCGCTCGGGTGTCCTGAACTCGTCCGGCAGAGGCTCGGCGCTCACAATGTCCGCTACGACCAGGCGCCCGCCCGAGCGCAGCACGCGAAACGCCTCAGCGAATGCCGGGTGCTTATCAGGTAATAGGTTGATGACGCAGTTGCTGATGACGACGTCGGTGGTAGCATCCGCGACCGGGAGATGCTCGATCTCGCCCAGCCGGAACTCCGCGTTCGTCACGCCGAGTTTGATGCCGTTCTCCCGGGCCTTGGCGACCATCTCGGGGGTCATGTCCACGCCGATCGCACGGCCGGTCGGTCCTACACGATCGGCGGCGAAGAACACATCGAGGCCTGCGCCGCTGCCGAGGTCCACGACCGTCTCCCCAGGTTGCAGCACTGCGGCCTCGATTGGCGCTCCGCATCCCAGGGATGACGTGGCGATCGCCTCAGGTACGATACGTCCATCGCTGAAGATCAACGGGGACGCCGAGCAGCAAGAAACCGCCCCAGTGCTGCATGATTCCGCCTCGCCCGCGCTCGATCCAGACACATCGCAACACGAGGTTCCCGTGGTCGCTGCGCGCGCGTAGCGCTCCCGCACCGCG
>JBQTJG010000567.1:0-2688 GCA_052387355.1 Armatimonadota bacterium
AAGGAGACTCGTGCGCGCCGCGCTTCTGGCGCTCGTGCTCAGAACGAGGGCTAGGACCGCGGTTACCAATATTGTGACCCAGCGGCTCATTTCGCTACCCATCCTTTCTGGTCAGGATGATACGCCACTCCGCTGTACCGGCGTCCTCCACTCGCATCGCAAATCCTCGCTGGCTCGCGAGGATCCGGATCATCTCGAGACTGGGAGGATGATCGGTGAGGACCTCCAGCCCCTCACCTGCAGGCGGAGAAGAACGCTCCGACAGTGCACCCCATCCCCAGCCCCGCCCCATAGCCCATCAGCACACCCCCGCCCAGGGACTGAGCGTAGCGCACTCGATTCCTGGAGAAGCGCGGCTTGAACTCGTGGGCCAGCAGCGCCGAAATCAACGATCCGCCGAAAGGCCGACATTCAACAGCAGCCCATGCGTCAGGACACCGCCGCCGGTGCGCAGCGCGCAGCCCGCGATCTGTTCGATCCCCAGCAACCGTCCGGGTGCAAGTCCGACCAGCGACAACAGCCCATTCGCCCAGCGAGCGTACTCGCCCACGATGCGCCACGGCATATGCGCCGTATAGAGGAACACGTTGATGATGCCCAGCAACACACCCCCTGTGATCGCAGGCCAGCCTCGACGGAAGATCGTCGCATACAGGTCCTCGACGCGGCCGGCAAACCCCTTCCCGACAGCCGGAGTCGGAGCATCAGCGACCGCGGATGGCGACCCCGATTCGATCCAGAGGACCAGCAGATATGCCCCCAGAAGACCCGCGAGCGTCGCGAGGATGGCCCCGCTATAGCCTACGGCCCGCGGGAACCAGACGATCGGGGCGAAGCGGATTGAAGTCTGCCACCACCAGTTCCAGGTGTGGCTGGCGATGCCGAGCCCCCCAAGGATCCCCGCAAACGCGACCCACGACGCCGCATACCCTTCGCCCATGCGGTAGAGAGATCCTGATGTGCACCCTCCGGCGGCCACCATCCCCACTCCGAATAGCAGACCGCCAAGCATCAGGTGCAGGCCGAGGGGATTGCCGTGAGCCTCCGGTGCGACGGCCCCGAGTGTGGGATTCGGCAGCAGATTCGCCATAGTCAGACCAAAGCCCACGGTCGCCACTGCCATCCCGACGATCACGCCCTTCATGTTCCGTCCGGACCTCAGCATGAAGAGGTCGCGGAAGGCCGCCGCGAAGCAAAACCTGCTTCGCTGCATGACAAACCCGATAGCCAGCCCCAGCCCGCTGAACACACCAAACGCCGGGTCTGCCCGGCTGAGCACAAGCATGAGAATGGCACCGCAGGTGATTAGAGCGAAAGCGGCGAGTGTCTGGGGGCGGGGTCGGGGCACAATCGGTACGGCCGTCATTGACGCCACGTTGCCGCTCCTCGGAGTGGTGTTCTCAATGTGGAAGGTAGCAGAGGGGCCAGACTTTTCCAAGGGCTGCGGGCGGTCGCCGACGAATGCCCACACGTCGGCGTCTTGGGGAGGCCAGAGCATGTTGAGCGCGACGCTGGTGATGCCAACCCTTCCGGTCGTTGATCTGAACCGTGCGAGGGCATTTTGCGAGGGGATGCTGGGTCTCGTACCCGCGGGACCAAGCACCCCGGATGGAATCATGTACGAGTGCGGCGGGGGGACACGTCTCTTCCTCTTTCCACGCGCGGCGACGAAGGCCGATCACACGGTGGCCAGTTTCATCGTGGATGACATCGAGCGCGCGGTCAACGCGTTGAAGGCACGGGGCGTGATCTTTCAAGAGTACGATCTTCCGGAGTTCAAGACAGTCAACAGCATTGCGACGCTGGCGTCGGAGAAGGCGGCCTGGTTCTCTGACACGGAGGGCAACATTCTGGCCGTCAGCCAACTCTTGTTATGAATCCCATGAGAACGGGTACAGTAGACCCCGGAGGGCACAGGAGAAACGGAGGGATATCTATGACGTTTGTAAGACTCTCAGCAGTGTTCGTCCTCGCGGTGAGCCTTGCGCTGCCGGCGACCGCAGTTGCGAGCACGGTGGTCACCGTGCCCGCGGCGACGAGGGTCCCGCTGAAATTCCTTGCGACCCTCGACTCGTCGACGGCCCAACAAGGACAGGCCGTTCGCTTCGAGGTCCCGTCGGATGTGCTGGTGGGACGCCGGGTGGTCGTGCGACGGGGCGCGTCCGCGCGTGGACTGGTTCGGTCGGTCGAAAAGGCCGGGGCCTTCGGCAAGAATGCGCGCATCCGCATTGGTTTTGTGCAGACGACGGCAGTGGACGGGCGGCCACTTGCGCTCTCGAACGTCGACATCACACCCAACAACATGAGAAATGTCAAGGACGTCGGCGGCGCGGCAGGCGCGAGCGCCGTTGGCCTCGTGCTGCTCGGGCCCATAGGCATTGCCGCCGGCGCCCTGGTTCGTGGCGGGCACGTGCAGGTTCCGGCCGGCGCCGTCGCCATTGTCGCGACCACGTCGAGAGCCAGGGTTGCAGTTCGGTAAGTCCCCGGGCACCGATTCTCGCGAAAGGGTGGGGAGACGATCCCTGCCCCTCTGATCAGCGGGCTTTCTTCCAGTTCCTGAAGGCCATCAAGAGATCTGACCTGGCCTGTTCCGGAAGGTCGTCTTCGGTGAGTTTGCCCAGCGCGCGGATGATCTGCCGCATCTGCTCCAGGTAACACCGGCAGCCCTCGCATCCCATCAGGTGATCC
>JBQTJG010000568.1:0-2569 GCA_052387355.1 Armatimonadota bacterium
ACTTGGGCCCGGTCACCCCGCCGAGGTTCGCGAGCCAGGTCGCCTGACCGGAGCAGTCCAACAGCAGCTCCGACTCGAACTCCATCGTCCCGCCGTCGGCGGGATGAACCTGCACACCGCGCACGGAGCCGTCGTCCTTCAAGAGAGGTTTCGTCGCCTTGCCGGGAATGAGCGTCGCGCCACGCGCCACCGCCTCGTTGAGCATCATCGTATCGAAGTCGCTGCGGCGCACCTGCCAGGTGATCCAGTCGAAGAGCTTCCAGTTCTCGTCGCGCCCCGTGACCGGTACGAACCAGGTGGTATCCCCGTTCGTGCCGTAGACCTTGACCCCGTGCTTGGTCGGATGCTTGGCCCTCATCATGGCCTCTTCGAGCCCGAGGTCCCGCAGGACCTTGCCGCCCGCACCAGTCAACGACTCGCCGATATGATAACGAGGGTAGGCCTCCTGTTCGATGATCACGGATGGAATGCCCTCCTTGGCCAGGAACATCGCGGCGGCCGCTCCACCCGGGCCGCCACCCACGATCACCACATCTGCTTTCATTTCCTTCCCCCTCCGATCGTTGTGTTTGGATTCACATCAGATAGCCGTGCCGGACAGTCGTGCGGCGGATTTCCTCTACGCAGCGCTCGAGCGGCCACTGCTCAGTGTCCACGATCAGCTCTGGACGCTCGGGCGGCTCGTAGGGCGCCTGTACGCCGGTCATCTGTAGATTCTTGCCGTCCAGAGCGCGTTTGTAATGGCCTTTGGGATCACGTCGGATGCACTCTTCGACCGAGCACTTGACCCAGACCTCGATGAATCGTCCCAGTTCCTGCCGGGCGGCATCGCGCACCGCCCGATAGGGCGAGATCAGGGAGACGATTGCCACGACGCCGTTGCGGCTCAGCAGCTTCGCCAGGTAGATCACCCGACGGTTGTGGAGCTCGCGATCGGCCTGGCTGAAGCCGAGCTCTGGGCTGAGCGCCGCGCGGATCTCGTCGCCATCGAGAATCTCAACCGGTGTATCGTCCCGGCGCAGCTCATGCTGCAGCGCGTTGGCGATGGTGGTTTTGCCCGCACCGGGCAATCCGGTCAACCATACCACACATCCTTCTCGCATCAGTCGATTTCCAACCCCTTTCCCTTCATATCCATTTGCCCATCGAGTCCAAAAATTCGACGCACGGTGGGCGCGACGTCGTAGATCGAGGCGTCGGCTCGCCGGCTGGCGCCGCCGCCGGCCCGGCGCCAGATGTAGAGGCCTTCGTGCGCATGGACGGCGTCGTCGGGGCCGGTATCGTTCTCATCTAGGTAGAGCGCGGGGTGACCGATGGTGCCAGCCGACCGCCAGTAGAGATCATCGAAATACACCATCAGGTCAGGCGGGTCGCCCAGGCACGACGGATAGAGCTCCTCAGGTGTGTACACCTGCGTGTCCATGATTCGGCCGCCGGGATCGCGGATGGTGCGCAGTCGATCGGCAATCTCCGACCTGACCCGGGCATAGTCGGGGGCGGGCACGATGCCCTGCGCCTCGCGGCTCTGGACGTTGAGGAAGATCCGGGCGTAGTAGCCGCCCCATCCCCAGGCGACCGTGCGACTCCAGTCGATCTCGGCGCGCTCGATGGGGATCACCGATTCGCTCTGGCGGACCAGCGTCAGGTATCCCTGCTCCATCAGCCATTGGTTGACGCAGAACGCGCCGCGCATCCTCTTGGCGCCGTGATCGGAGACGACAAGAACGTCGGTGTTGTCCGGAAGCCGCTCGAGCAGACGCCCGAGCCATTCATCGACAAAACGATAGTATGCACGCATCGATCCTTCATACTTGTTCCCGCGCTCGTACTTCGGGTGCGTCCGGTCCCAGAACTTCCAGAAGGCGTGGTGCAGCCGGTCGACGCCGATCTCGACGAACTGGAAGAGATCCCAAGGTTTGTTCGTGAGCAGATGCTCGATCGCCCGAAAGTGCTGGTCGGTCATGTCGTGCAGATCGGCCAGCAGCACGTCCCGGCTATCGGTGCGGAACTCGACGTCGTACTGGTAGCGCGGCGCGACCGTCCGCAGCTCCGCCTTGAGCGCCGCGGGGTACGTGCTGGGGCTCTCAGGGCTTGGAGTCAGGAAACACCCCACGGCACAACCGTTGACCGGCCGGGGCGGATAGGCCGGCGGCACGCCAACCAGGCAGACCGTCTTGCCCGCCCGGCCGAGGTCATCGGCATACGTCGGGGCCCGAACGGTGTTCGAGCTGACGATCCACCCGTCTGTGTATGAGGCTCCCCGCCGGTGCCTGAACCCGTACATCCCCAGCTCGCCGGGCGTCTTCCCAGTCGCCATGACCATCCACGCGGGAATGGTGATGGGCGGATCGCAGCTCCGCAGCACGCCATGGGTGCTGGACTCGATCAGCGCGCGCAGATTGGGCAGGTCGCCCGCGAACTCGTCGAAGACGAGCTGCGGCGCAGCGCAATCCAACCCGGCGATCAGCAGCCTCCGTGGCGCCATTGGTTTCCTTAATGGGGAGAGCCGGCGGTCTCTTCGGCACCGACCAGGGGGTCGGGGTAACGCGCGATCACCTCGGCCACCTCA
>JBQTJG010000569.1:0-3661 GCA_052387355.1 Armatimonadota bacterium
GATCCGGCCGAGTTCCGGTCAATGCCTCGTAGCCCGTCGGGATTGTCCATAACGACGTTATAGGATCTTGGATGCGTCCGTTGCCACAACCTCCATCTCTTTTAGCTTTGCCTAGTTGCTGCGAAAACATGGCAAATCCCTGGAACATCTTCGAGCGATAGCACAGCAGCATCCAAGCCATATTCGCTCCGCTGGAGAACCCCGAGGCGTAAACTTTGCCAGGGTGCAGTTGCGGATTTGCACTGAGTAGACTAACGACCAGCTGCTCGATAAAATTAACGTCGCGATACGGGTCGATCAGCGTTTCATCACCTGGGCGAACGACTCCTCGCCATACGGTAGAGCCCCCAGGAGGCAGAGTGGCTTCGGGAAAAACGAGAACCGTCGGAGCCGAATCTGGGATAATGTCAAAATACCGGTTCATCGTGTTTGTATTCCCGCCACCCCCATGAAACACGAGCCAAAGATTCACGGTATTGGCTGCGTAGGTTGCAAAATTCGATGGGGTTGAGTACTTGAACTCACGGGTTTCCACGACACCATCGGGGTACGTTACGTCGAAAGTCTCTAGTCGCGATAAGTTTCGGTCACCGTTGGCAGCCACAGTGGTCTGTAGAAGCACCGGTTGTTGTTGTGCCTGTGCCATTTGGACATTCAAACAAGTCCAACAGACAAGAAAGGCGCCTACTAAAGTAGTGATCGATTGAACTGTAATACGTCCAGACATGCCCTTTCTTTGCACCTGTAACATGGTTAAACCTCCTTTGTGAAATGTGAAAATTGTGCCTAACGTCATCAACTCGATCGGACGGACGGACGGACGGACGGACGGACGAAGCATCGCGCGTGCCCCCTCATGCTGAATCGCCTGGCCTGTCCGGCAATGCCGGGCAGGGTCGGCAATGCCGGGGCCTGGCTCATGGCCATCAACCGGAAGATGCCTCACTACCTGTAGGCGTAAAATGCGACCGGACGGGCTCACGCCCGGTAACGGCGGTAGGCGTTGTGGGGTTGCTCGCGCGGTCCCCGCTCAGAACTCGATCTGGATCGACCCCAGAAACGTCCGCGGCGCGCCCGGTACGGCACCGATGAGGATGGGACTCTTGAAGTACTCCTGATCGAGGGCGTTCTCGACGTTGAGCTGGGCGGTGAGCCGGGTACTCCCGATGATCCACTCATAACCGGCCAGGAGATCCACCCGCACATAGCCGGGAAGCTCGAAGGTCCCGGCGTTGTCACCGGGCCGCGCGTCTTCAGCGAACACCCCGGCCCCGAGACGGAGCCCGCGAAGGGGCCCTTCCTGGCGGGTGTGTACGGCCCACAAGCTCCCGCTCCACTCCGGTACGGCCGCCAAGGGATTGCCCTCATCGCCGAGGTTGCTTCTCGTGATCTCGGTGTCCGTGTAGGCGAGCGAGCCGATGAGCGCGAGGGCGGGGCTGAGCGCACCGCTCACATCCAGCTCGATGCCGCGGCTACGCGCCGCGCCGATCTGGACCGAGAAGAGGTCGGGATCGACCGGGTCAGGCGTCAGGATGTCCTGCTTGGTGAGGTGATAGAAGGCCAGGGTCGCCGTGAGGCTGCCGTCGAGGACATCGGCCTTGAGGCCTGCCTCGTACTGGGTCGCGGTCTCGGGCCCGAAGGCCTCGCCGGTACGAGAGCGCCCGAATTGCCCCATGGCGCCGAAGGATTCGGTGTAACTACCGTAAAGCCCGAGCCACGACGTCGGCTGATAGACCAAGCCGACGCGCGGGCTGAAGGCGCGGTCTTCCGCGCTCCCTGCGGGGCCCGCAGCCGATTCGGACTGCTCGCTGCCGGCCCAGTCGTAGCGCCCGCCGCCCAACACATGGAGATTTTCCAGGAGATCGATCTGGTCCTGAAAGTACAAGCCGAACCAGTCCTGCCGGCGCGTGGACTCAGGTACCGCCGGGAAGACGGGTCGTACGCCGCTGTAGACGGGCTCGAAGAGATCGATGGCGGCATAGGGGACTCTGGCCCCTCCTCCCAGTACCGTTTCCGTGTCGTAGTAATCTAAACCCGTCAGCACGCGGTGTCTGAATGGGCCCGTCCTGAGCTCTCCGGTGAGGTCCAGGGTGGTGAAATAAGTCTCGGTGTCTTGTGTGCTGTTTCGGGCCGTTCGCGTCAGCGTGCGCCCGTCGATCACCCGGCCCGGCTCGATCCGCTGCCCGTCCAACCCATCCCGATCCGCCTTGAAGCGGTGGCGCAGGACCCAGTGGTCGTTGAACGCGTGCGACCACAGGAAACCGCCGCGGTGCGACTCCGTTTCAACCGCGCTGATCCCCGGCTCCTCATAGTAGCGGTTGATGGCTACCGGCGCCGGACGACCGTTCACGATCGGGATCCCCCGGTCACTGGAATTGTCCCGAAAGCGGTACTGGTAATCGACGCTGGCCTGCGTATGGGCCCCGATGTTCCAGGTCACGACCGGCGAGACGAACAGACCCTCGCGATCGACGAAATCGCGGAACGAGTCGGCGTTTTCATGGGCGATGTTCAGTCGATATCGGAGCGTGCCGTCCTTCGTGAGGGGGCCGGTCGCATCCAGCGTGGTGCGGTAGAGATCGAAGGACCCGAACTGCTGCCGCAAGGCGTACGAGGCCGTGGCCAGCGGCCTCTTGGTGATCTGATCGATGAGCCCGCCCGGCTCGATGCGACCATAAAGCGCGGCGGCCGGGCCCTTCAGCACCTCGACGCGCTCGAGGTGCGCGGTTTCCTGGGAGCCCATACCGGGCACCCTGAAACCGTCCTCATAAACGACGAGCTGCCGGAACCCGCGCAGGCCGAAATCGGTCTCGCCAAAGCCGTTGTTGAAGGCTTGATAGACGCCACTGACGTTCTTGAGCGCATCCTCGAGCCGGATCACCTGCTGATCGTCGAGGACCTTCGTGGGAACGACCTGGATGGAGACCGGTAGATCGAAGATCGGGATATCGATCTTCGTAACTGCGGCGTCGTAAGCCTGGTAACCGCCCTCCGTGGGAGTGGCGGTCACGACGATCTCAGGCAGGGTCACCGGCGCCTCGTCTCCACGGGCCTCGGCCATGGCCAGGAAGGCTGCCATCGCGACGCCAACTTTCCTCTCGATGTAGTTCATGGAAGCCTCGTCAGCGTCCTCCGCGAACGACCGCGGCGCACCATCCGCGGTCGGCGTAGTGGGCTGTGCCTATGCTATCACTCGTGCTTCGTGCGCCCGTAACGCATTGGGCGCACCGCCGCGCCTGGACCCGCAAGCACTCGCGACCAGGTATCGCATCCCGATCGCCGGGGCGTCGCGGTCTTGGGCCGACTCACCGTGCCGAAGACGCGTTTCACGACCCCCAACTCACCGCCCGGCGCATCCCCGTTCCCCAGTCACGTGGTCTGCGAGCCGAAAACCGATCCGTTTACGCCTTCAGAGACTGAGGCACCGAATTACCTCGCTGCCGCGGTTGACGGCCTCTCCTCGGGAGGCGCCTTCACGCTGGAGAGTCTCTCGGAGGACGCCTTCATATTCCCGTTATCAAAGTAACGTTAGCTTAGCTAACAACCAGGAGTCTATCATGAACATCAAACACTCATTTCAGTTACTCGGCAACCCCGCGCCGAAGCTCGTGGTCGCTGCGCTACCGGTATGGTTGGCGCTGACCCCGCTTCAGGCCTTGGC
>JBQTJG010000570.1:0-5062 GCA_052387355.1 Armatimonadota bacterium
AACCGCCTGGAACAGGAAGTCACTGTGCTCCCGGCCGGTTGAGCGCCTGAACTCAGATCATCACTCTCCGACCGACGACGACCTCTCAGTCTTCACGAAAGACCCGGGCTGTCGAGTGCGCAGCGATCGCGTCGCCGCCTCGTCGATGATCCACTGCTCGGGAAGGCGGACGAGATCGCCGGCGCCACCGGTGAAGCGCACGACGACGCCGTAATCCTGTTCCGCGGCGTCCGGCGTGACGTAGCCTGCGATGACATCCTGTCGAATACGCTCGGGGTCGCGGCGGAACGAATCGCCGTACCCACCTCCCCCGGGCGTATTCAGATGCACCACCTGATGTGAGGCTAGGTCGACCTGGGCCTTTGGGGTTGGCCGATCGTCGCCTTCCTCGCCGCCTTCAACGATCACTTCCCCGGGAGCGCCAGGGCGACCGCCGATAACGCCGGGCGCCGGGTATCTCGTCCGATCTACGATGCAACTCACGCTCCAGTTGCCCGAGCCGCGGCTGGTGAACTCGGTAAGCTGGCCCAGACCGCCGCGCCAGGTCCCGGCGCCGCCAGAGTCCGCCCGCAGCTCGCGGCGCCGCATCACCAGCGGCGCAAGGCTTTCGACCACCTCGGCGGGCACTCCGGCCACGCCACTTGGAAAGCCGACGGCGCTCAGCCCGTCCTTCGTTGGCCGCGCGCCTGTTCCGCCGACCTGGAACATCGTGAACGTGAACGGGGGATGCTCGCCGCGCCACACGCTCAGCCAGATCGAGTCGGCCCCGGGGGCGAGCAGTCGATCCGGCAGCGCGTCGGCCATCGCGGCGTAGATCGCGGTGGGAAGCATGTGGCCGATGGCGTGGCGGCTGGCAACCGGCGCGGGCGGCAGGGCGTTCAGGATGCAGCCGGGCGGCGCGGTCACATGGACTGGACGGAAGCCGCCTTCGTTGTGCGGGACATCGGGATAGATCGCGGCCTTCATCGCAAACGAGGCGTAGGCGTGCGTGTAATTCAGAACGACGTTGATCCCCCGCACGCTCTGAGGGGACGAGCCGGCGAAGTCGATGAAGATCTCGTCGCCGGCCACGCGCACGCGACAACAGACGAGGATAGGTTCTTCAAAGCCGTCGCCCCAGGCCTCGCTGTGCCACTCGCCGTCCGGAATATCGCGGATCCGGGCGCGAACCGCGGCCTCCGACCTCCGGATGATCTCCTCGGCCACGGCGTCGATGCTCTCCAACCCGAACTCGCGCATCATCTCCACCAGCGCGCGCCCGCCGGCGTCGTTGCAGGCCATCTGCGCGTGGAGATCGCCCACCACCTCGTCGGGCAGACGCACGTTCGCCCGCACGATCTGCAGCAGGACGTCGTTCGGCGCGCCGCGGTCGAACAGCTTCATGATGGGCACGCGCAGGCCTTCTTCGTACACCTCTCGCGCCTCGGCCGACAGGATGCGCCCACCGATGTCCGCCGCGTGACACGTATTCGCGAACAGCGCCACCATGCGTCCGTCCTTGAAGATCGGGGTGGTGATCGTGATGTCGTTGACCTGGCCGGCGGTCATCCAGGGATCATTGGTGATGAGCACGTCGCCGGGTGCGAGCACCGCGGGCGGATAGGCGGCGAGGAAATACCCCATGCACGTCGCCATGGCGTTGATGTGACCAGGGGTCCCGCTCACGGACTGGGCAATCATCCGGCCCTGGGGATCGAACAGCCCGCAGGCCAGGTCCTGGCTCTCGCGCACGACGGTGGAAAACGCCGTGCGCATCAGCGCGTCCTGCTGCTCGGTCACCACCGAGAGCAGACGGTTCCAGATGACCTCGAGGGTCACGGCGTCGAGCCGCGTCTGGGGCGTCGGCAAACTCTCACGCATTGGTAAACTCCACGATGACGTTGCGGTGCTCATCGACCCTCGCGCGTCCTTGCACGCCTACGATGAGCGTCGATTCGCGCTCCTCAACAATGGCGGGGCCGCTGAACGCGGTCCCCGGCGCCAGGGCATACCGGTCATACACGGGCGTCTCGACGTGGCGTCCGTGCTCAGGGAAGTACGCCATCCGCGAACCCTTGACCGTTCCATCGCGGTCGGAGCCGGCCAGCGGTAAGCGCATCTCGACGCTCGGCCGTGGTCCGTGGGCGAGCAGGCGCCAGTTGATGACTTCCAGAGGCACCGCAGGACCTTTGCGCCCGTACAGGGTTTGATAGACGCGCCCGAAGCTCTCGATCACCGGCGCGAGGTGGCGGCTCTCCAGGCGGCCATCAGGCAGAGGCACCGAGACCTCGTGGCCCTGACCCACGTAGCGCATATCGGCGCTGCGCTCGTACGAGATCTCTGCCGCGGACAGGCCGGAGGCTCCCAGGACGCTTTGCCCTTCTCGGGCCATCTCATCCAGGAGCGCATTGGCGAACTCCCAGTCCAATCCGTCGAGGCGACTCTGCGCGCTCCGCACGAAATCGAAGGCGAGCGGGGCGGCCAGGAGGCCGAATGTCGAGCCCACGCCTGCCCCAAGCGGAGCGATGAGCGCCGGCAGATGCAGGATCTCCGCGAGGCGGTATCCATGGACCGGGCCCGCGCCGCCGAAGGCGAACAGCGGCATGCGGCGCGGATCCTTGCCGCGCTCGCCGAGATGCGCGCGCGCGGCATTGGCCATGTTCTCGTTGACGATCTGGTGGATGCCCCACGCCGTCTGCTCGATGGTCAGTCCGAGACGCCCGGCGAGATCGGACAGCGCGCGCCGCGCGGCCTCTACATCGAGGCGCATCTTCCCGCCCAAGAAATACTCCGGATCCAGATAGCCCAGCACGAGATCGGCGTCGGTCACCGTCGGCTCTCGACCGCCGCGCCCATAACACGCAGGGCCCGGTTCGGCGCCCGCGCTCTGTGGACCCACCTTGAGCAATCCCAAGGCCGAGGTCTGTGCGATGCTGCCACCGCCGGCCCCGATCTCAATCATGTCGATGACTGGAACTTTCATGGGCAGCCCGCTCCCGCGCCGGAAGCGATAGACTCTATCCACTTCGAACTCGTGGACTTTGAGGGGCGCGCCATCTTCGACAGCGCACAACTTGGCGGTCGTGCCTCCCATGTCAAACGACAGGAGATCCGGATAGCCGGCACGGACGCCGAGGTAAACCGCGGCCAGGGCGCCCGCCGCCGGTCCCGACTCCAGAAGCCGTACCGGGAAGCGGGCGGCCGTTTCGGCCGTGCCGATGCCGCCGCTGGACAGCATGACGAAGAAGCTTCCCGCGATTCCCAGAGGGCGCAGGCGCTCCTGAAGCTGCGTCAGATACCCGGCGACGAGTTCCTGCACATACACATTCGCGGCGGTCGTGCTGGTGCGCTGAAACTCCCGGATCTCGGGCGCCACGTCTGAACTCAACGAGACGCGAATCTGTGGCGCCACCTCGGCAATGATCTCGGCGGTTCGCCGCTCGTGCGCCGGGTTGCGGAAACTGTTCAGATAGCAGACGGCGATGGCCCGGACGCCTTTGTCGCGCAATTCGGCCACGAGCCGGCGGACCAGGCCTTCGTCGAGCGATTGCAGCACGCTGCCGTCGGACGCCATCCGCTCGGGGACGTCAAATCGCAGGTGGCGCGGGACCAGGGGCCTGGGAAATTCCAGATTCAAGTCGTACAGGTCAAAGCGGTGCTCGCGGCCGATCTCCAGCGCGTCGCGGAAGCCATCGGTAGTGAGGAGCGCCGTGGGCGGTCCCGTTCGCTCGATCAACGCGTTGGTCACAAGGGTCGTGCCATGGACCAAGGTCCCGCGCTCACCCGGCTGCACCGCTCCCTCATGCAGTGCCCGGCGCAGCTCGGTCTCTACGGCGAGACTCGGATCGCCTGAAGTGGTCAGCGCCTTGCCGATGACGGCGCGGCCGTCCTGCGCGACCAGCAGCAGGTCCGTAAATGTCCCGCCGATGTCTACGCCTGCACGATACATGATCCCGGCATCCGCAACCTATCTGGTCCGCCGCGCGCCCGCAACCGTCCCCCGCGGTGTGAGCACACGCCTGACCGTCCTCCGCACCGTGAGCACACGCCTGGCTGCGATCGCCCATCGAAACTGACGCACGAACCCAATGTAAGTCTGGTCCCCTCGCAGAATGTGGCACAGGAGATCCCATGCCCCGGGCATATACCTGACGCAGGCGGCGAAGGCACCGGGCGAGCGATCGACCAGGGCATGGACACGCTCCGCGACACGGAGATCGGGCAAGAGCCCGGCCGCAACGTCACGATGGTAGCCGCGCAGATCGGGCGCCCCTCCCGCCATGAAGGCCGTCAGATGTCTGGCCGCGACGCTTCCACTCCAGATCGCCGCGTGAATCCCCTCCCCTGTAAGGGGATCGAGCAGCCCGGCGGCGTCGCCTACAAGCAGAATGTTGCCGTCGACCAATGGCGCATCGGGCCGCCGCACCGGGAGATGGTAGCCGCGCACACCCCACAGGCGACCCGCATCCAGGCCGTAGAACCGCACGAGCTTCGCCAAGTGTCCGCGCAGACTCGCCGCCGTCTGCAGCCAGCCTCCGACGCCGATGTTCACGTGGTCGCCGCGGGGAAAGATCCAGCCATACCCGCCGGGGACGGCGCCGAGGTCGAGGCCAACCAGATCCTCCCACTCACGCGGGACTCCTCCGGGTGGAGTGGCGTTCGCTTCCATCGCGATGCCGATTCGCCGGTAGACCTTCAGGCCCGCCAGCCGGGCCGTCGAACCGTTGGCGCCATCGGCCGCGACGAGCGCGCGACCCTCGAAGATCTGATTCCCGCCGCGAATGACAACATGTGAGGAATACCGCTCGACGCTGCGGATGGGGGAGCGCTCGCGCAGTCGCACCCCTGCCGCGACTGCGCGTTCAACAAGCAACGTGTCCAGGCGGCTCCGCTGCGTCTGGTAGGTGAGCGGGTTGCTCGAGCGCAGGCTGAACGACCGCGTCTGACGCAGGCTGAACTGGACGCCGTAGGCCGTCCGCTCAACCACCGGCGTCAGGTCAAACGGCAGCAGCCGGGCCGCGCGGACGCACACCCCTCCGCCGCAGGGCTTGTCACGGGGGAACGCTTCCTTGTCGAGCAAGAG
>JBQTJG010000571.1:0-4464 GCA_052387355.1 Armatimonadota bacterium
GTCAGATAGAGCGCCGTGTCCGCCGCCAGGATCTCGGCGTCAGCCTTGTCCAGCGTGTCGGCCGGCGAGTGCCACCACCATCCGGCGCCGCAGCCGCCCACGGTCGCGCGGTCAGGATGATCGAGCGGAAGCATGCGGAAGGCCCCGAGGGACGGCAGGCCGATGCCCCAGAAGGACTGATCCCCGGCCTTGAACGGCCGCCGGATGTTGGGCGACTGCCCGGTGACCTCGGGCACCGTCTGCTTCATCAACTCTTCGACCTCGGCCATGTTGTAGCGGCAGTCGAAGATCGCGGTGTCGCGCACACCGGGCGAGTCGATGTTCAGGTACCCGAGCGCACGCCGCCGCAGCTCGTCGAACGCGAAGTCGGCGTACCACGTTGAGCCCGCGTAGCGGCCGTGTGAATGCCCGGGCCACCAGGCGAAGCGGATGCCGCGACGCAGCTTCTTCTGCGCTTTCTTGAGCACCCGGGCCATCTCGAGCAGGCACGCGTCGCCTGTGGCGTTGTCGGTCACGCCCTCGTACCACGAGTCGATGTGGGCGCCGACCAGCAGAAACTCCGGTTCGCGCCCGGGAACGTCGGCAATGAGCAGGGGCAGTGTGCGCCAGCCGGTCTCGGCGCGCGCGTCGATCTGCACCCGCACCGGCCCGCGCGCCATCATCTCTCGCAGCCGCTCACCGTCAGCCTTCTTGATCGAGAGCGCGGGAATCTTCGGCAGGCGGTCGATCGAGTCGGGCGTCGGCGTCCCCCAGATGCTGGTCACGATCATCTCGTGGATCGCGTCTTCGCCCGACGGCCACATATGGATGTAGGCGATCGCGCCGTGATCGAACGCGCGCTTCGTGCCGTCGGGCCCGCCCGCGGTGCCGAGCACGATCCTGCCGCGGACGTCCGTACCTTCGTAGTCGCTCTCCTCACCGGTGCGGGCGAAGATCATCTTGCTTCGATCCTCGTCGAGGGATCCGACGAAGGCCAACTCGCCCTGGAGCCCGTCGGGCGACGTGTTTGCACCGAACGAGCGTGGCCGGCAAGGGATGCTCGCGGCGTCGGGCGCCAAGACGTGAAGAGAGGCGTCCCGGGGCAGGCTGACGAACCCCCGAAACTCGTGGAGCCGGACTGCGATGTCCTGCGCCTTGAGTGTCTCGGCCATGTAGTCGACCGCCGCGCGCTCGTCCGGCCCGCCGGTCTCACGATGCAGTGTGGAGAACCGTTTGAGATGGGTCTGCAGCCTGCGGACGGAGACGCCGCTGCGAAGCTTCTGCTCGAACGAGGGCGCGGTGCGGGCGACGGCCATGTCTCTCCTCCTGCGGGGAGCCCCTTCTACGAGACGGCCACTCGCTCGATCGCCAGGAACTCGTCGATGACGCGCGCGAGAATCGTGCGGGCCAGGATGACCGGTTTGCCGGTGACCTCGCGGACGATCGACCGCATGGACTCGTCCATCCCGACGCACGTCATCCAGACCAGATCCACGCCAGCATCACGCAGGTGTTCGGCAGCGGCGCGGACATCATGCAGCCGCTGCTCACCGGTGTACGGCGACGCTGCGGTCACGACCGCGTCGATGCCCCGAGTGGCGAACTGCCGCTTTGCCTGCTCGATCTGCCCCGCCGACGGCTTGATGACCCCTAGCCGCCAGCCGGAGGCGAGCGCCGACACGATTGCCGGGAAGACCTTGCCCGGGTTCACGATCAACGTCGGCGATCGCAGCGCCGACCAATCGGATCCGCAGAGGATCACAATCAGCCCGGCTCTTAGCGCGACGGCCTGATCCACCAGGGCCTGCACGCGCGGCAGGATCTTCTTGTGTGAGAGCAATGTATTCGAGCCATCGAGCAGCCGCGCGACGATCCCGACCTCGCCAGGATCGGGCCCCAGCCCGGCCATGGCCTCACGACTGAGCCCGTCGAGCACGCCGCCCTGCCAGATGGAGACAGTGCGGCTGAAGACGGCTTCCATGTATGGGACCAGGTCGTCACGCGGGGCCTGCCCGACCGTGATCATGGCGATGGAGTTCATGGCGCGATCCTCCTCGAAAGGTCCCCTTGGCTGCGGCAAGGGGCGGTCTGCTCGCACTCTATCTACGCGATAGACGGCCCTGATCCTGTGGAGCCCGGTCTCCGAGTTGATGCCCGGTGGTGTCTTCGGCTCTTGGCGCGCGCGCGCGAACACTCCCGCAGGAGGAGAGTTTCAAGCCGGCGTGAATAGCGGCAGGGCAGTCCCCCCTCAGGAGGTGTCCCGGTGCTCAAGGAGTTTAAGGAGTTCGCCATGCGGGGTCCGGTCCTCGACCTGGCGGTCGGTGTCATCATGGGTGTAGCCTTCGGGGCGATCGTGACCTCGTTCGTAAACGACATCATCATGCCGCCCATTGGGCTGCTGCTGGGCGGGGTGGACTTCAGCAACCTGTTCATCAACCTATCGGGCCAGCCCTACGATACGCTCAAGGCCGCAAAGGAGGCCGGCGCCGCCACCATCAACTATGGGGTTTTCCTCAATACCGTCCTGAACTTCCTGATCGTCGCGTTTGCGATCTTCCTGGTCATCAAGCAGGTCAACCGGATGCAGCGCCCTGCGCCGTCCGCGCCAACGGCGCGCGACTGTCCCTACTGCCAGATGAGTGTGCCGCTCAAAGCGACGCGATGCCCGCACTGCACCTCTGAGCTAAAGCCCGCGTAAGGGACGATCCATGCCGGCCAGATCAACGAGATCGACCAGGAAGCCACGCACCGGCCCGTCGCCCGGGAGCGCCACGCCGCCAGGCACCGGGGATTTTGAGAAGCTGGGCGTCTTCTATCTCGGGCGGCCATACAATCTGAAGGATAAGAAGGCCGCTGAGGGTCTCATCCTCTACGACTCCAAAGACCTCGTCACCCATGCGGTCTGCGTGGGGATGACCGGAAGCGGCAAGACCGGCCTGTGCATCTGCCTGCTCGAGGAAGCGGCCATCGATGGGATCCCCGCCATCGTGATCGATCCCAAAGGCGACCTGACCAATCTGATGCTGACGTTCCCGCGACTGCAGGCGCAGGACTTCCAGCCGTGGGTCAACGAGGACGACGCCCGACGGCAGGGCGTTCCGGTCGAGGAGTATGCCCGGCAGCAGGCGGATCTCTGGACGCAGGGGCTGCGAGAGTGGGGACAGGATGGCGCGCGCGTCCAGCGCTTACGAGACGCGGCCGAGTTCGCCATCTACACGCCCGGCAGCACCGCCGGCATCCCCGTGTCGATCCTCAGTTCCTTTGCTGCGCCACCGCCCTCGACACGCGAGGACGCCGAGGCATTCTCTGAGCGTGTCGGCACGACGGCGACGAGCCTGCTGACACTCTTGGGGATCGAAGCCGACCCGGTCCGCAGCCGCGAACACATCCTGATCTCGACGGTCCTCGGCGTCGCTTGGCGCGCCGGCCAGGACCTCGACCTCACGGCGCTCATCCAGGGGATCCAGACGCCGCCTGTCAGCCGCATCGGCGTGGTCGACCTGGAGTCGTTTTTCCCGTCGGATGATCGGTTCGCGCTGGCGATGCGACTCAATAACCTGCTCGCGGCGCCGGGGTTCGACCTGTGGATGCGTGGCGAGCCGATGGATGTCGGACGGTTTCTCTATAGTGCTCAAGGCAAACCGCGCGTCTCGATCTTCTCGATCGCCCATCTGGGTGACGCCGAGCGGATGTCCTTTGTCGCGCTGCTGCTCAATCAGGTGCTCGGCTGGATGCGGGGACAATCCGGCACCACCAGCCTCCGCGCCATTCTGTACATGGATGAGATCTTCGGATTCTTCCCGCCGGTGGCCAACCCGCCTTCAAAGGCGCCGCTGCTGACCCTGCTCAAGCAGGCGCGCGCGTTTGGTCTCGGCGTGGTTCTCGCGACGCAGAACCCCGTGGATCTTGATTACAAGGGGCTGTCGAACACCGGTACCTGGTTCTTGGGCCGGCTGCAGACCGAGCGTGACAAGGCCCGCGTGCTCGATGGTCTTGAGGGCGTGGCCGCAGGCACGGGGATGCGGTTCGACCGCAGCGAGATGGATACGCTGCTGGCCGGACTGGGGAAGCGTATCTTCCTGATGCACAATGTTCATGACGACGGCCCCGAGGTGTTCGCGACGCGGTGGGCGATGTCGTACCTGCGTGGTCCGCTCACCCGCGAAGGGATCAAGCGGTTGATGGAGCCAGTGAAAGCGGCAATGCCGGCGACATCAACACCGGCCGCGCCAAGTCCGGCGCCGCCTACACCCATCGGACCTGACGCCGCTGTATCTGTCCCGGCCGAGCCGGCGACGGCACCTGGCGGCCGTACGACGCGCGCCCCTGTCGGCGCATTTGCCCGGCCGGTGTTACCGCCGGACATTCCACAGTACTTTGTACCCTTTCGCACGCCTCCGTCGCCCGGTGCTGGGGCGCGCTACGAGCCGATGGTCTTCGGCGCTGCGCAGATCCAGTTTCTGGACACAAAGCTCGGGGTGGACC
>JBQTJG010000572.1:0-3402 GCA_052387355.1 Armatimonadota bacterium
AGGACTGGGCGAAGCTGGGCATCCAGCTCAACATCGTGGAGGCCCCCCTGCCCGTCTGGCGGGAGGCCATCTGGCGGAACACGTATGATGTCGCGTTCATTCAACTCCCGCTCCGCTACAACGATCCGGACTCAATCGCCTCGCTGGTATATGATTCCAGGGAATTCCGGTATCGCGGATTCAACCCCGGATACCGGAACGCGCGCGTCGACCAGCTCATCCAGCTGGGCCGGACGACCATCGGCAGCACGGCGCGAACAGTCTACTACAACGAGCTCCAGAATATCGTCACCGACGAAGTGGCGATGATTCATCTGGTGAACAAACTCCACTCGTTTGCCTACCGGCGCGAGGTTGAGGGCATCGTCTGGAATCCCAACTACGGGCCGCATTATCTCGCCTACTACATGCGGAAGAGTGCGAAGTAGGAACGATGTCTGCCCGATAGGCGCTGGCGGGCGTCCGCATGCAGGTATTCCTGACGTACTGCGCCCGCCGGCTCGTCCTGACAATCCCGGTCTTGCTGGGGGTTGTGACCATTGCGTTTGCCGTCACGAGGCTGGCCCCGGGAGATCCGCTGGTGGGGTTCCTGCCTGAGAATCCATCGGCCGAACAGCACGCGGCACTGGCGAGGGAGTTCGGGCTTGACAGACCGCTGCATGTCCAGTGGCTTCGCTATGTGCGGAATGTCGCGAGCGGGAATCTGGGACGCTCGCTGCGGACGGGGAACCCGGTCCTTTCAGACCTGCGGCCTGCACTCGCCGCGACGCTCGAGCTCACCCTGGCGGCGTTTCTGCTGGCGGTCGCGATCGGCATTCCGATCGGCGTCTACTCGGCGGTTAAGGAAGGCGGCGGGGTCGATACCCTCCTGGCTGTGATCAGTCTGGGGGGCGTCGCCGCACCCCTCTTCTGGACGGCCTTGATGGCCCAAGTGCTCTTCTACGGCACGCTGCGATGGCTGCCGCTGGGCGGCCGCCTCGACGACTTCCTGGCACTGTCAGCCACCATCGATCCCCATACGGGCTTTTTGACCATCGACGCGGTACTCGATGGCTCGTGGCAGGTCTTCCGAAGCGCGCTGGTTCACATGCTGCTTCCCGCAGTCGTGCTCGCCTACCGGGCGAGCGCGCTGGTCGCCCGCCTGACGCGATCGGCCATGGTGGAAGTGCTCGGCAACCAGTACATGGTGACCGGGCGATCCCTGGGACTCCCTGAACGCCGAGTCATCCTTCGGTGGGCTTTCTTGAATACGCTTGTGCCCGTCCTGACCGCCCTGGGTCTCACCTTCGGGCAGCTTCTTCAAGGGTCGATTCTGGTCGAATCCGTGTTCAACTGGCCGGGGCTCGGATTGTACACCGTCCAGTCGCTGCTCCGGCTCGACTATCCCGGCGTCATCGCAGCCTCCATGACGATCACCGTGGGATACGTACTCTCGAATGCCGTGGTTGACGTGCTCTATCCTGTGGTCGATCCGCGGGTTCGCCTCCAGTGAATGCCACGGAGCGTGTGTCTTCGGCGGCCAAGGTTCCTACATCGTTCGATGCAGTCGCGCCACGCCGGCGGCGGATGTTAGGCAGGTTTCTCACGCATCGAACGGGGACCGTTGGAGCCGCCCTGACGTTGATGATGACTATGGTCACGATCCTCGCGCCGTGGCTCGCCCCGTTTCCAGACTCTGGCGACGGCGGCATTCGCCTGGACCGGCGACTCCAGACTCCGAACGCGGAGCATTGGTTCGGCACGGACAATCTCGGAAGAGACACGTTTAGTCGGGTGCTCCTGGGCGGGCGAATCTCGCTGGCGATCGGCGCCCTCGCCGTCTTGCTGTCAGGCTCAGTGGGGAGTGTCGTGGGGATCGTTGCGGGATACGCGGGCGGGTGGGTGAATGAGATCAGCATGCGACTGGCCGATCTGTTTCTCGGCCTCCCGGCGCTGGTGCTCGCGATCCTGGTAGCCATGACGCTTGGCGGCGGCCTGCTGGACACGGTCACGGCCATATCAATCGCCTGGTGGCCATCCTACGCCCGACTCGTCAGAGGCGAGGTCATCCGTATCCGGGATGGTGACTTCGTCGCCGCGGCGCGCATGATCGGTGCATCGGACGTCCGTATCATGGCGCGGCACGTCTTCCCAAACACGGTCCCATCGATTATCGTGCAGAGTTCGTTGTTGCTGGGTCAGGCCATCCTCGTAGCGGCGTCCCTGAGCTTTATCGGGCTGGGCGCGAAACCCCCATCGCCGGAGTGGGGGTTGACGGTCGCAACCGGACGCGAGTACATCCCCGACGCGTGGTGGATCTCTTGCTTCCCGGGACTGGCGATCATGCTCGCGGTGATCGGCTTCAACCTGCTGGGTGACGGCGTGCGGACCGTGCTCGATCCCAGACGCATTAGCGCCTGAGAGGGGTGATGAGGTGGGAAGGACCGTCGAGCGAAGCCCGACGAGCTACGATCGGATTGATCAGGCGATGAATCCAGACCGCGTGCTGGATTTCTTCAAAGACATCATCCGCATTCCGTCGCCTCGATTCGGCGAACGGGAGCTTGCGCATCATATCGGCACCTATCTGGCCGGCATGGGCTGCCGGGTTACATTCCAGGCGGTCCAGCGGGGTGATCAGGCGACCGAGCAGGTCATCGGGCGGTGGGGACGCAACCAGGGCGGGAAGACCGTGGTGCTCAACGCCCACCTCGATGCCGGCTCGGGACAGTATCAGGGCCTTGTGTTCCAGCCGGAGCGATGGACGAAAGACCCGTTCAACGCCGTCGTCGAGGATGGGTACATCTACGGTCTCGGCACGCACAACAACAAGCAGGGACTCACCTCCATCGTCATGGCGCTCGATGCCGTCATCAAAGCCGGGGCCGAGGTCGATGGCGAGGTTGTCGTCGCGTGTGTCGTGGCTGAAACGATCGGGGGCGTCGGTGCCGCGGACCTTGTACAGAAGGGACTGCAGGCCGACGTCGCCGTCGTCGCAGAGGGCACCGGGCTTGACGTGGTCAACACTTCGGTTGGCAAGATCCGCGGGCGCATCTTCGTCAAAGGCGAGCACGCCCACCACTCGGTGCACGTGAGCCCGGTGGAGAACCTGCGACACCTGCTCGAGGCGTTCAGCCCCGGGTACGGCGAGAATTTCGCCAAGCGATTGCTCACGCACGTACCCGACTCGGGCCTGCCCAAGATCCCCAACGCGGCGATCCGCTGGATTGCCTCCGACCTGAAAGACCTGGATCAGTGCATCGCGTTCTTCGACGTGGTGTGCGTGCCCTCGATGACGCCAGAGACCGTGCGGGGTGATCTGGAGCGAATCATCCAGGCCATCCACGAGCAGCACCCGGAATTCCGTGCGACCATTGACATGCACGGGTGGGAGCCGCCGCTCAGCGACAACTACATCTGGGG
>JBQTJG010000573.1:0-2856 GCA_052387355.1 Armatimonadota bacterium
GCTGCGCAGGATGAGATCCAGATTGGTTCCGGTGAACCCGCCGTACCGGTGCTTCACCACGACCTCTTCGCCCGGCCTGGCGTCGATGGCGTAGAAATCGCAGCCCCAGGTTCCTTTCAGGCAGTAGGGCGCGTCCTTGAGCTGGCGGCCGTTGAGCTCCATGGGCAGGCCGTGCCGGAGCTTCTGCTCTGTCACGACCGGCGACGCATACTCCTCATCATGGTAACTGATCACGTGGATCACTTTGACGCCGCGCTGCCGGGCCGCATCGAGGAAGCGCACGAGCCGGGTGGCCATCCCCTGGACCAGGCCCATCGGCGCGCCCAGCTTACCGAGGTAGCCCTGATCGTGAAAGAAGTCGTTCTGCACATCGACCGTGACGACGGCGGCGTGGGCGGGATCCACCTTCTGTTCCAGCGTTCTCAGCAACTCCATCGCGCCTGCCCCCTTCCTGTGATCGGTCGAGTTGTCGGCTTACGAACGCAGCGCCGACACCGGTTCACGGGACCCGGGACCGGCCATCGTCCCCAGACGGCGGGAGATTCCCTGCGCGGTTTCCATCACGGCCGCCGCGATTGACGGCCAGCGATCCTCCGGGACCAGGTAGAGCGGAAACGCCACGCTGATCGAGGCCACGGCCGCGCCGTTTCGATCGAAGATGGGCGCGCCGATGGCGCCGACGCCGTGCAGGTGCTCGCCGCGATTCATGGCAAACCCGTGCGCCCGGATGTGCTTCAATTCGTCGCGGAGCACGGTCTTCGATGTGATGCTCTGTGGGGTCTCGGGCTCGAGATCGGTCATGGCCAGATATCGTTCCAGGTCCTCGGGCGGTAGATACGCGAGTAGGGCCTTGCCCGCCGCCGTGGTGTGCGCGGGCGCCGAGCTTCCGATTCTGGGCCCGACACGGATCGGTCCTGGACCTTCCATGACCGACACGTACACCGCCCGTCCACCGCTCAAGGTGCCGAGGTAGGCGCCGTACCCCAACTGCTCAGCGAGCCCTTGCAGCAGCAGCTCGGCCTCGCGCCGCAGCGACGCGCTCACATAGTACAGGTTGCCGACCTCGAACGCATTCAGGCCTATGCGATACTTGTCGCTGCCCGAGCTGCGCTCCAGGAATCCATCGTCTCGCAGCGTGGCGACGAGCCGCATGACAATACTCTTGCTGAGGCCCAGTTTTCGTGAGAGTTGAGAGATGCCCAGCTCCGGCTGCCCGTCATCGAAAGCCTTAAGGACAGCCAGCGCCCGTTGGACTGACTGCACCCTGTTCGGTCTTCGGTGTGCCACTATTCATACCCCATGCCACTATGCGTTATAATGATCCTATCTGCCAATATCTGAAGCTGTCAACCTGAGAAGGGGGGAATCGATGATGCGTGTCCGTATGGTCGGCGTCATCATTGCGGTCGCAGTCCTTGCGTTCACCGGCACCGTGCTGCCAGCGGTGTCAGGGCCGGCCTGCACGGTCAAGATCGGGGTCGCCACAGACTTCACAGGCGGGGCGGCCCTGGTTGGGGAAGGGCAGCGGAAGGGCACCTTCGTGGCCGTCGAGGAGATCAATCGCAAGGGCGCGGCAGGTGGGTGCCGGCTCATCCTGGCGTTCGCCGACAACCGCTCCCTGCCGCAAGACGGTGTAAACGCGGTGCGGAAGCTGGCCGACGTGGATCAGGTGCACGTGATCCTCGGGTCCGCGGCGAGCGGCTCGACACTGGCGGCGATGCCTGTCATCAAGGAGATCGGCATCGCGCAGCTGACGGAGACATCGACCAACCCGCTCATCTACGATCAGTCGGGCCCCGGCCGGAACGAGTGGCAGTTCCGGTTCAACGTCGACGACCGGATCATGGCGCAGACGTATGCGCGCTATGTCCGGGACCAGGGAGTCCGGACCATTGCCTTGATGGGGATCGACAACGACTTCGGCCGCGGCGCGATCCAGCAGTACCAGAACCAGTTCAGGCCGCTCGGGGTGAACGTGGTCAACATCGAGACGTTTCCGTTTGGCGCGCCCGACTACCGGCCGTTGCTCAGCCGGATCAAGCGTGACAACGCCGACGCGATCCTCATGGTGATCCTGGCGCCCGACGCGGCGGTGATGATCCGTCAGTTCCATGAACTAGGGTTGAAGCAGCGGCTGTTCGCGCGCGGCAACGTCGGGAGCAACGAGTTTCTCGAGGCGATCAAGGACAACCCGAAGCTCGGGGATGGCATCGTGGAAGCCACGCTCTGGACGCCGGGGACCGATCCCGAACTCGACAAGTTGTGGGAGAAGCGCTGGGGCGGCAAGCCGACCACGCACGGCGCCATGGCGTTCTATGGGATGCATATCCTTGCCGAGGCCGTCAAGATCGCCGTCAAGGAGGGACCGATCACGCGCAAGTCTATCCGGGATGCGCTGACGAAGGTCGACATCACCATCCCGGCGATGGGCCGCGTGAAGTTCGACGATCATCATCAGGCCTACACCAACATGGTCATCCACGAAGTGAAGGATGGAAAGATCATCCTGAGAACGAAGGTTCAAACCGGACCGCCCAGTCAGTAGTTCGGCGCAGCCCGACCGGAGGGCCGAGGAGGTACCGCTCCCCGGCCCTTTGAACACCTGGTCCGCCAAGCACCTGGCCCTTAGGCCCCTGGGGGTCGCGTGACTCTACTCGACTTCATCGTCGAACAACTCGTGAATGGGCTCACGCTGGGCAGCCTGTACGCCCTCGTGGCGATCGGGCTGGCCCTGGTGGTCGGCGTGCTTCGGCTCATCAACTTCGCCCACGGCGACCTGTTCATGATTGGCGCCTATCTGTTCTTCCTGGTGCGGTTGGACGGGACCGCGCCTTACTGGGCGGCGGCGCTTGTCAC
>JBQTJG010000574.1:0-1696 GCA_052387355.1 Armatimonadota bacterium
CTGGGCGCGAAGATCGCCTACAAAGCCAACCGCGAAGGGGTCGCGGATCGCTTCCCCGACCCCACCGTCCGGAAGAGCATCGAGGCCGACCTCGTGCTCATCGATCTCTACGACCAGCTCCTCACCGACCTCGAACTCTTCCTGGTGCGCTCGGTCAAGGTCCACGACCCGAACGCCTTTTATCGTCTCCGCTCCGTCCCCGGGATCGGCAAGATCCTCGCCCTCGTCATCCTCTATTGAGATCCACGACATCCGCCGCTTTCCCTCCGTCGGCGACTTCGTCTCCTACGCGCGCCTCGTCCGCGGCGCCAAAGAGTCCGCCGGTAAGCGCGTGGGCACGTCCGGCAAGAAAATCGGCAACGTCCATCTCAAATGGGCCTTCTCCGAGGCGGCCGTCCTCTTCCTCAGAGCCCACCCCACCGCCCAGACGCTCTATCAGCGACTCCAGGTTCGCTCCGGCAAAGCCAAAGCTCTCTCGATCCTGGCCCATAAGCTGGGACGCGCCGTCTACTTCTTACTGCGAAGAGAGCAGACGTTCGAAAGGGGGCGATTCTTCGCGCCTGATCGGGAGGGGACGGCCCAGCCCCACGCCTAACTCGAGCCGCTGCGGATGAGCCTGAAGGGGACCTCCCTCTCGTCTGTGGCCACCACCACCCGAGGAGTCTATGGCCAGATCCTGGCAGCCCGACCGCTTGATTAGAGGGCCGTCCCGCTCCCTCTCGTCGTCTCTGGACGTCCAGGCGCTCGGCCCCTCACCCGAGCTCGGTCCGAACTGGAGAACGCTACCGCGTTCAGCCCGACCGCTTGAGCGAGCCGGCACGAGGGTACCGATGTGTTTCTAGGTCACGACGTGCTGCGTCGTCGGTCCGTTCATCGCCCGTCATCGCGATCACCGGACCGTGAACCTCGATAAGTGTTTGGTGCCGGGTGCTGCCCGCACCCACTCCGAAATCGAGCCGGAGCGCCGGCGACCAGAGCGCAACCTCCCTGGCAGAGCCTCCACCGTCACCTGCCATAGGGTCGTACCTTGCCTCTTGACACGAGGGGGCCTCATAAGTGTTGGGCTGCCGCCGAGCTATATTGCGACGTTGTAAACGGCAAACGACCTTCAATGTTACCGCGAACCCATTGATACCCCAAGCTGCTGGAGCAGAGCAGGCATCTCAAAATAGACGCGCCCCCTCTTGATCTGATCGTTTTCTAAATCATAGACTACGCACAATGGCACACGAACCTGCTTGTTGGAAGCTGGGATGCCTGCGAATTCACCAATGTGCTTGCCAATAAAGTCCCCCTCCCAGACAGCTTTTGCGTCAGCATGGATCAAGTTTCTGCTTTCCGCGTGAGCATCAAAGGCGATGTGATAGAAGTAGTTGAGCATCTGCAACACCGCCTCAGGCCCACGATGCTCTTGCCCGGTCGCCATGATGGTGAAAACAACATCGTCTGCCATCATGCTCATGTCCGAATGATCGGAGTTAAAATACTTAGTCATGACCTCGCGTGTGCTCTCAATAGACATGAGATACCTCCTTAAAGATTTTGGGTGCAATTCACAACGAGCAGCCCAACGAGAATTAGACGGACCTGTCTAACACCGGAAACATGGCGGCCGTCGCGGCCTAACATCTGTGAAAATGGAAGCGTTTAGGGCTGCCATCCGCTCGCCCCCCTTGAGTCTTTGCGCGCCGAGATG
>JBQTJG010000575.1:0-4982 GCA_052387355.1 Armatimonadota bacterium
AGGCCGCGTCGGCGGCGCGTGCGACACGCTGCGGCAGTTGCTCGAGCCACGAAGGATCGGGTGGGGCGCTGTAGAGCGGAAACGTCGCGGGCGCGGCGTGCGTGTGCGTGGCGGCGATCATCACGGAGCCCGGCTGGATCCCGGTCGCGCGTTCGATGTGCCATCGCAGGGCGTCGATCGCCGGTCTATCGAGTTCGCAGAGATCGCAGACGACGAGGGCGGCGCGCCGGCCCCCGTCATCGAATACGAGCGCTCGCGCATGGAGGTCGTCGTGGATGCCGCGCGCGCCTTCATGCCGGGCCGAGAAGCCAGCAAGGGAGATCCCCACCGGTGGCGTGATGACGATGTCGGCGCAACCCACGCGCATGGCGGCGAGCGTCTCCTACATGAGCTGCCGGTGGTGGGCAATCTTGGCAATGGCCCGCTGGACGTCTGCGAGGTCGTCTTCGCGTCCCAGCAGCACGTTCTGCGGCAGCCAGACGCCTTCGTCGTCCCAGGCTCGCTCGGTGTTCGGCAGGCTTCGTCCTTCCGCGCCAGAACGCAGCGGGAGCGCTCGGGACCAGAATGCCTGCTGAATCGCCAGCATCGTGTGCAGCGGCGGGTAGCCGGGCATTGCGGGAATTCCTTCGGCAACAAGCGCCTCAATGAACTGGGCCTTGGACAGGCCGCCGAATGCGGACGGCCGGTACCTGAAGACATACAGATAGTGCGGATGCCGGGTGACGCCCGACAGTGTCGCCAGCGGCTCGATACCATCCACCTTGCGCAGTAGCGCGTCCAGGCGCGCGGCGTTTCCAGCGCGCAAGGCGATCTGGCCATCGAGGCGATCCATCTGCGCCAGCAGTACCGCGGCCTGGAACTCGGTCATCCGGAGATTCCATCCCAGCCGGTGATGCTCGTACCATTCGCCGCCTGGCACCCTGCCAACGTTCTGTAGCGACCAGACCACCTCGGCGTACGCGGGATTGTTGGTGACCACCGCGCCGCCTTCGCCCGCGGTGAGCACCTTGGTCGACTGGAAACTGAACGTGCCGAGATCGCCAATGGCGCCCACGCGGCGGCCGCGCCACTCAGCGCCCGTGGCCTGCGCGGCGTCTTCAATCACCGCGATGCCGGGACCCGCGGCTATCCCGGCTATTCCGTCCATGTCGGCGGGAGCGCCCGCCAGGTGCACCGGGATGATGGCGCGCGTGCGGGACGAGAGCACGCCGGCCGCGCTTTGCGGGTCGAGAGAGTACGTCGTCGGATCGATGTCGACGAACACCGGGGTCGCGCCCAGGTGTAGTACCGCGCTTGCTGTGGCGATGAACGTGTACGATGGGACGATGACCTCGTCCCCGGGCCCGACGCCGGCGGCGCGAAGCGCAAGCTCAAGCGCGACGGTCCCGTTGACGCACGTGATGGCGCGCGCCGCACGTTGATAGACGGCGAACCGCCGCTCAAACTCTTCGTTCAGATGGCCGGTCGTCCTTCCCCAGTGGCCGCTGCGCAGCGCGCCGACCAGGGCTCCTTCTTCAGGCGGACCGAACTGCGGCCACGTCGGGAACGGCCGGGTGCGCGTGCGTGGTCCGCCAAGCAGCGCGAGCTCGGGCATCTTACGCATCTTGCGCTCCACGCAGCATCTCGTCCCAGCGTCTCAGACATAGCTCGGTGGCCTCTTCGCCGCCGGCCGAGAAGGCCGCCCCACGGGGCAGCCGTGTGACCGATTCGTTCAACGGTCCAGAGATGCGATAGTGCGTTTCGAGCGACAGGAACCCTCTATAGCCGTCCGCCATGAGGCGAGCGAAGATCGCTGGATACGGCACCTCGCCATCGCCCAGCGCCGCGGCGCTGACAGTTTTGGTCACGGGATCGCGCCGTGCATCCTTGATGTGGACGTGTATGACGTGCGGCGCCACTGGCGTGTACCCGTCGGGAAACGGTCGCTCGCCGTCCGGATCGTAGACGTCGTTGCCCGGATCCCAAATGACCCCCAGCGTCGGACGACCGGCGCGCTGCAGCAGATCGGCGACACGCGCGCAGTTCGATCCGTAGACGCTGGGCTCGTTCTCGATGCCGAGGCGCAATCCGCTGGATTCGGCGATGTCCGCAGCCTTCGTGAGATGCTCGGCGATTACCCGAGCCCGATCGGACCAGATGCCGGCTTCCGCGGCGCCTCCTTCCCGCCGCCAGAACGTGAAGATCCGCGCAATCGGCGCTTCGAGCTCCGCGCATAGATCCTGGCAGCGCTTCAAGATCTCATCGTGAGACCGTACCTCCCCAGGATCATCCAGCGAGCACTTGAAGCACGGCGTGGCCACGACGCAGACCACGAGGCCCGCGTCGCGGATCATCGCCCGCAAGGTGCGAACCTCGTCGCGCGTCAGTTCGTGCGGTCCTTTCTGCCACACCGAGCGGACTTCGATCCCGTCCAGCTTGAACCGCATGGCGAGCCGGATGGCGACAGCCGGGTCCTGTGAGACCTCGTCGGTGATGAGTGCGCGTCGGAACATCAGAGCGCGACGGGCTGCCCGGAGCGTGATGATTCGTAGATGGCTAGCACCATCGCCAGGGCGCGGCGGGCCTCTTCGGGTGCGACGGGCGGCGCGTGGCGCTCGCGCAGGCTTGTGGCAATGGCGGCATACTGCGCATGGAACTCCTCGTGTCCCAGCGAAGTCGGCGACTGCGCGGGGCTCGCTGCGGCAGCCGGCGCACCCAGCTCGCGTCGAGGCATCCCCTCGATCTCCCACTGAACGATGCGGGTCTCTTCCAGCACGATCGTTCCCCGCTCGCCGTGCAGCGCCAGGCGGCGGGGATTTCCCGGTGTCACCGACGTCGTCCCGATGATGGACGCCAGGCAGCCGCCGGCCAGTTCGGCCACCGCCACGGCCGTGTCTTCCACCTCGATCCGCCGGGTCATGGTGCGTGCATGGCCGAAGACCGCTTTCGGCTCACCCGCGAGGTGCAATAGCAAGTCGATCCCGTGAATCCCCTGGTTCATCAGGGCGCCGCCGCCGTCCATCGCCCACGTGCCGCGCCATGCTGCCGAGTGGTAGTACGCCTGCGACCGGAAGTACTTCATCGAGAGGTCAGCGATGAGCAGGCGGCCCAGGCGGCCGCTCGTCACCGCCGCGTGGACGTCGCGCACATCCGGGGCGAACCTGAGTTGCGAGATGACCGCGAGGGACCGACCGGCCTGCCGGCACGCTTCAATCATGGCATCGGCCTGCGTCAGCGTGACCGCGATCGGCTTCTCGACGACGACGTGCTTGCCGGCCCGGGCCGCCGCAATCGCCATCTCGGCGTGGAGGCCGCTAGGGGTGCAGATCGCCACCGCTTCGACGTCGGACCGGCGCAACAGGTCATCCAGCGTGGGAGCCCATTCGATGCCGCGCTCGCGCGCGAACGCCTGGGCCTGCTCCGACCGGCGTGACGTCACGGCCACGAGCACGGCGCCGCCCGCGCGCTGAATCGCCTCGGCGTGCACGGGCGCGATGGTCCCGCAACCAACGATGGCAAACCGAAGGGACACGCCTAGCCTTTCATGCCGGCCAAGGTGACCCCGCGGATGATGCTGCGGCGCAGGATCAGGAAGGCGATGAGCACGGGTATCACCGTGATGACCGAGCCCGCCGTGATGCGGCCATAGTCCACGGTGAAGGCCCTCTGGAACATCGCCAGGCCGAGCTCCATCGTGAACAGGCTGCGGTCGCTGGTGACGATCAACGGCCAGATGAAGAACGCCCACGCATTCTGCACTGCCAGGATGGCCAGCGCGCCCAGCGCGGGCTTCGACAGCGGCAGAATCACCTGGCGGTAGATGTAAAACTCCGTGGCACCATCGATGCGCGCGGCGTCGAGCAACTCGTCAGGAATGGTCATGATGCTCTGGCGCATGAAGAAGATCCCGAAGCTCATGATGAGCAGCGGCGCCGCAATCCCCTGGTAGGTGTTGATCCATCCGAGCGACTTGATCTGCAGGTAGAAGGGGATCATGTACGACTCGAAGGGGATCATCGCCGTTCCCAGGATGATGATGAAGAGCACGTTACGGCCCGGGAACTGGTACTTCGCGAAGATGAAGCCTGCCAGCGACGAGGTGAACAGGATCGCCAGCGCCGAGGCCGTCGAAACGACGACGGTGTTCCAGAAGTAGCGCAGCCACGGGGCGGCGTGTACGACCTCGCGGTAGTGCTGAACCGTGGGGGTCTTGGGCCACAGGCGCAGAGATGGAGTGAGGATCTCCGCCGAGGGGGTGAACGACGTCGTCAGCATCCAGATGAACGGCATCAGCATGAGCACCGCCGCGCCGATCAGGACGGTGTGAAGCGCTGCGCTACGAGTGATGCTCGTGCCGCCGATCATCTCAACGATCCTCCCGGAACAGCCGCATGTTCATCAACGTGAGCGCCAGCACGATGATCAGCAGTAGCGCGGCCTCGGCCGACGCGTAGCCCACCTTGAAGTAGCGGAAGCCGTTCTCCCACATGTCGTAGACCATCGTCCGTACCAGTTTCGCGGCCGCGCCCTGGATATCGCTGGTCATCATGAAGACCGGCGTGAACACGTTGAAGGCATTGATGGTGGAGATGACGACGACGAACAGCAGCATCGGTTTCAGCAGCGGCAGGGTGATGTGGCGAAGGATCCTGGGGCCCGCGGCGCCGTCTACGACGGCCGCTTCGTAGTACTCCTGAGGGATGTTGTTCAGGCCGACCAGGAACATGATCAGGTTGTACCCCAGCGTCTTCCAGACCATCACAATGAGGATCGAGATGAGCGCCAGACGGTCCTCCACCAGCCAGGCCTGGCCGGGGATCCCGAGCAGAGCCAGCGCCTGGTTCAGCGGCCCGTAGCGGGCGTCGTAGATCCACTTCCAGACGACCGTCACGGGTACCCACGGCGTCACGACAGGGAGGAAGTAGATGAGCTGGTAGATCGGCGCGCCCGTGATCCGCGCGTTGACGGTGATCGCCAGCGCCAGCGCCAGGACGGTGCCGAGG
>JBQTJG010000576.1:0-1784 GCA_052387355.1 Armatimonadota bacterium
AGGAGTTGTAACGAAATAAGTGATTCATATGCGTTTCCGCAGGTTGGGCAGAACGGTATAGTTCCACTCGCCATGGAAGGAATGCGGGACCAGCTTGATGCGGGCCATTTGCTGGTCGCTGACGACGACCCCCATGGGATACGTGCCGCGATCGATCTCTGACCTCACCCGGAGCCCGGCGGCCGTTTTCGTGGATCCGATGAGGCTCACGATCGCCACCAGACTCACCAAGGGTTTCCCCCGCCAGTTCATGGCGATGTGGGAGAACAGTCGGTGTTCGATCTTGTTCCACTTGCTGGTTCCGGGCGGGAAGTGACAGACGGTGATCGCCAGGCCGGTGCGGTTGGCGAATTGTTGCAGCTCCCATTTCCAGAGACGCACGCGGGGTCCGTTGCTGCCACCGGCGTCCGCCGTGATCAGCAGCGAGGTCGCATGCGGATGAGCCGGCCGGCCCATGACCTTCCACCAGCGGCTGATCGCCTTCACCGCAAAGCTGGCCGTGTCGTGATCGATCCCGACACTGACCCAGCCTTCGTTGCGGCTCAGGTCGTAGACGCCATAGGGGATCGCCTTGCCGCGCCCGGCAATCAGGAAGTCGTGCACGCGCACCGGTTCGGGGCTGCCCTTGGGTCGCCATTCCCGGCCCGGGTTCTTGAAGTCGCCCACCAGCTCCTTCTTCTTGGTGTCCACCGCGATCGCCGGCTGATGCCGCTTCTGAAAGCGGCGCACCTGATCATTGATGGAGCGGAACTGCGCGTCCCGGTCCGGGTGCTGTGGTCCCTCGCGCTGCTTCCGGTTCACCTGCAAGCTGTAGTCGAGCTGGTGCAGCAGATTGGCGACCAATCGGTGACTCACCTCGTGTCCCATCGCCTGCAGCTCGGCCGCCAAGTGCCGCACGCTCTTCGAGGTCCAGCGCAGCGGAGAGTCCGGATCACCCGAAGTCGTCGGCTCGACCAGGGCCTCCAGATCCGCGACCAGCGTCGCGTCCTTCTCCGCCGCTCGTTTGCGCCCACCTCCCGGTCGACGCGGCCGCTCCGGGGGAAGCGTCGCGTGCGCGCCCGATTCCACTTCTCGTATCCCGCGGGCGATCGTCGCCCGCGAGATGCCCGTAGCCCGCTCGACCAGCGCCATCCCGCCATGGCCCAGCGCCATGGATTCCGACGCAGCCCACAGTCGTCTCGAGCGCTCCGTCAACCCCGGCGCCAGCGCCCTGTACTTGGTCCGCAGCGTCTTGATGTCCACGCCTCACAATGTACATCCGGGCTCGGCTCCAATCAATCAGTTATTTCGTTACGAGTCCTTAGCCCCCCTGCCCAAATGAGATTAGATCACTGTGCCTTGCCCGCCGCGGGCGGGCGTGCCCTCAGCGGCGCCAGCGCGATCACGCCGACCGTCGGGCCGACGGCCAGGGCGACGAAGGCCCACCCCCATTGAGCTGCCGGCGGGGCCTGCGCTGCCTTTGTGACATCCAGGATCAGGCCGAACGCTGCGGGCGCCACCACCGTCGCCGTCCATCCGGTCAACATCTGGATGCTGAAGGCGCCACCGAGTGAGCGGGGCGGGACGACCTCCATCAGGGCCGCCGAATACGACGGCGAATCGGCCAGCGACACGACCCCATACAGCAGGCTGACCACGACCATCAGGACCAGCGGGGCCGTAAACATCCACCCGAAGACGGCAGAGCAGAGCAGGCTTACGCTCAAGATGAATGTGGCGGCCCGGGCGCGGCCAAGACGATCGGACAGCCGTCCGCCGGCCACTGCTCCGACGCTGCCGGCCAG
>JBQTJG010000577.1:0-3467 GCA_052387355.1 Armatimonadota bacterium
GTTTCGCTCTAAGCTGTGACAGGCGGCTCGTATCCGGTCCACGTGTGGGGCGTCGTCCGGATCTCAATCATGCCATTGCGGACTCTTGCATCGAATTTGGGCTGAGGGTAGACAGAAGGCCCACCCACAACGCGGCCGTCGGCCAGCGCGAACTCCTACCCGTGGCACCGGCACGTAATACTCTGCCGCTGAAGCGTGCCTTCGGCCAGCGAGCACCCGAGGTGAGCGCAGGTGTCGGCAAGGGCGTGAATCTGCCCGTCTTGCCGGATCAGTAGGATCCGGAGGGGCCCGGACGTGTCCATGCGCGTCCGGTCCGTCGGGCCCACATCGACCTATGGCCCCATCGCGCGGTCGCGCTCATCGAGCCGGTGCGGCGGAGCAAGCTAAGCACAGCGCCGCGCTTCGGCAGCGCGGGTTGGGCGCCGAGTTTTGTCGTCGTCAGGGCGGCGGCTGCATTGGCGAAGAGGGCGGTTTCGGTCACGGAATGGTCTTCGGCAAGCGCCACAGCCAGACCGGCGGCAAAGGCATCGCCCGCGCCGGTGGCGTCGATGGTCTTGACTGACAGCTTTGGCAGCCAGAACTCTTCGCAGCGGCTGTCGTCATTTCGCCAGACCACCAGGTTTCCGCCCTCGCCAGCCGCGATGATAGCTGCGCCGATGCCGTGCGCGAGCAAGCGGCTCGCAGCTTTGCGCGCGGATTCGCGGCCGCTCACTTTCACGCCAGTTAGCGCCTCGGCTTCGTGCTCGTTGGGACGAATGACGTTGACCAACCGCAGCAACTTTTTCGGCGCGCGAACCGCCGGCGCCGGATCGAGTACGATCGGCACGCCCGCCCGATGCGCGAGCTGCGCGGCAGCGAGATTCGCCTTCATCGGCACCTCGAATTGCAGTACGAGGACGCGCGCGTTTTGGATCAGCGAACCCGCCCGCTTCACGTCGCTCGCGGAAAGGCGAAGATTCGCTCCCGGCGCGACGAGGATCTGCTTTTCGCCGTCCTCATCGACGTTGATGAGCGCCACGCCGGTCGCCGCGCGTTTATCGATCGCGACGTGCTGCACAACGACACCCTCGGCCTTCAACCGCCGAAGCAGCGACTCGCCGCGCGCATCCGCGCCGACGCGGCCGACAAACGCCACACGCGCCCCGAGCCGCGCCGCCGCCACCGCCTGGTTCGCACCTTTACCCCCGGCATCGGCGGGTTGGAAGACGTCGCCTTGTACCGTCTCGCCAGGCTCTGGCAGCCGCGGCCCGCGCACGAGGTAATCGGTGTTCGCGCCGCCCACCACGACCACGTCGCACTTCGGTTGAAACGAACTGCCGCCCGCTCGCATTCGATCAGCCTCTCTAGACGTCTAATGCGACCGCCACATCTTCATCGGCTCGGCATCCGTGAAGATCGGCAACCTCTTTCCATACGCAGCAATGAAGTCTTTTCTCCGGTTTGCCTACCGATTTTCGAGAAGCAGACTGATAGGGCCAAGGCTTTCAATTGTCCGAACTACTCCACGCTACCTCTGCACATCCCTATAGTGTGATAGCGTTGTGTTCAGTCCGATGCAGGTGCTGCTTCGGCTTCCTACACCCCCAGCGCAATCCAGAGCTCTTCGTGCAGTGACCCCTGGACGATGTAGGGGATTGTTGCCTGCCAGGCGTTACGCAATTCCTCATCCTGAAGATACGTTTTGCGGTCTCGTTCATATTGGGCAAAGTCTGCGTATTCCCACTCCGCGATGGCCACGTTCGCTTGGCCGAACTCAAGGACGTAACTACGGGCGGGAGCGAGCCCCTTTCGCTTCGCGAGATCGTCAAGACTGTCGATAGCCTTCCGAAACTCCCTGAACTTTCCATAGAGCACTTCGGAACGTATCACGCGCTTATACATCGCCATCCCTCCTTCTGAAAATTCTTGATTGGGTGGATCGACGCCTCGACTGAAGAGGGGAGAATTACCAGAGACGCTGCGCTCAAGGTGGGTTCCTCGTTCCCCCCTCTTTGCGGTATTCCCTCTGTTAGGCAACAGAAGAATCATGTCGGGGTTAGAAATTCTCCTGGTGATCGCAATTTGGCTATCTCGCCTCCGCACAACTGACACCAAGGCCTCGGGCGGCGAGAGTGCCTGCCGGGTCATGAACGTGGTCTCTCAGAGCTCACTCTATGATGACACCGGGTCCAGAGGCGCTCGGATCCGTTGCCTTGAGCAATCCTGCTGCGTGAGTACCACCCTGTCTGGATGCCCAAGCGTCACGACGCCCGGATTGCCAGTCTGATCCCCTGTCCCAGGCTTCCGTCAACGCGCGTTGTTTCGTTTCGATAGCTGTGGTAAGCTCTGCCCGCATGCCGAACACTTGACACGAAGGCAAGCGCTAGTTCCAATTGACAGCGCGGAAGGGGCCTGCAGATTTCGATCGGGTGCTAGAAGTCCGTGCGGAACCTAGACTCCGTTGCCAGGCGAGACTAGGCGAACGAACAGGAGTTCTATGGAATGGACAACTGACGCGGAGTTTGTTCGGGGGCGATCCTGCGACGGCTTGTCGCCCTGCCCGGGGTAGGCAGACACTTGTCGTTGCAGACAGGTCGGGCAGCACAGCAGCCGAGGTTGGAGAGGTGTACGAGAAATCGCCCGCCGGCGCGGTCATTCCGGTGTTGGCGTTCTCAGGAAGGGCAGAACGGACCCTTCTTAGGCCCGGGTTGAGGAAACCGGGACGGAGTCCTCCAAGACAAGGTGCGCAGGTGCACACTGAAGATGAGTTCGAAAAGCCAAAACGGAAATTCCGGATTAAGGGGATGGCAGGAACTGTGCCGGTTCCTCGCCCCCTGACTGTGGAGACGGCCTATGCACGTTTGGCTCTCGCCGATACGGCGCGCCCTGATCAGTGACCTTCCTATCCTCGCCCGTCTCTCCCTTGCCGCCCAGTTCTTTGCCTCCCACCTGCGCCGTTCTCCCGCATGGCCGCTTCGATTGAACGGGGTGACGACCTATGTTACCAGGGACGATCTTCGGAGGGACCTGCAAACCATCACCGACATCTTTCTGCGCCAGCAGTATAAGACAGACTATCGGGGTGCGACGGTGGTGGATCTGGGGGCACACAAGGGCTACTTTGGAGCCTTCGCGCTGACGCAAGGGGCCGCTGGTTGGCAGGATCATCGTCAAGATCAACGTGGAGGGGACCGAGTGCGATCTCATCATGAATAGCCACATCGCAGTGTGGCAGAATGTCGAAGTGGTGTTCGTTTCAACCCATCCAGCAAGCGGGATTTCCTGGTCAGGGAACTGCACGAGTTGAATCCTGAGATCAAGAGGCGGACTCTGGAAGTCAAGATGGTTGAGGATGTCCATGTGATCCCCAACTACTCCTACCAGGTCAAAGGCTTTACCGGTAAAGGGTTCATGTGTGTGGGCGACTCGCACCGCTTCATCGACCCGATCTTCTCCTTCGGAGTCACGGTGGCGATGCGGGAGGGACA
>JBQTJG010000578.1:0-8256 GCA_052387355.1 Armatimonadota bacterium
GCCGGCCCGCGTGAGAATCGCGGCGTTCTCCTCCTGGTGACCTCCGGCGGCATGCGGATATGGCACGACGATCGCCGGCAATCCCCACGCCGTGACCTCGGCCAGCGTGGATGCGCCGGCCCGGCACAGGACGACATCGGCGCACGCGTAGGCATCACCGATGGCATCAAGGAATGGCACGGCGACCTGACGCACAGCCGGCGGTCCCGTATGCTCGCGGTGCCCGATCGCCTCGCGGACCCAGGGCAGATCTGCGGAGCCGGTCTGATGGAGAATCTGCAGCCGCCCCTCATACATCAGCAGGTCCGCCAGCCGGCACACTGCCTTGTTGAGACTGCTGGCGCCCTGACTGCCACCGATCACGAGCAGGGTCAGCCGGTCCGCGTCCAGTCCCCAGCGCGCGCGCCCGCGCGCCCGATCGCCCTCGATGGCCCGGCGGCGCAGCGGCACCCCGGTGACTTCCGTCCGCCGGGTGCGCAGCCTGGAGGCGGCTTCCTGCGACGGCACCGACACCCACCTGGCCCACCGCGCCAGCGCGCGATTCGCCAGGCCCGGATAGAGATTCTGTTCCTGGATCACCAGGGGCAGGCCGAGCACCACTGCCGCGGCGCCGACCGGAGCGCACACGTAGCCGCCGGTCGCCACCACCACATCGGGTCTCCACTGCCGCAGCAACCGCAGCGCCTTCACGGCGCCGAGCGCCGTCGCGCCCAGGGCCCCGAGCGCGGCCCGACCGATTCGCCGCGGCAGGCCCTGGGCGGCGATGGCCTCGAACGGCCAGCCCTCTTCCGGGACGACGCGCGCTTCCAGACGGTGGCCGCCGATAAAGAAAATCCCCATCTCAGGGGACAGCCGCCGGAGCGTCTCGGCGATAGCGAGGCCCGGGTAGAGATGCCCGCCGGTGCCGCCCCCGGTGATCACCACTCTCACGACGCCCCCCGGACGCGGGCGCCCACTGCCGGTAGCGGTCGCCGTTCGACCGCCGCAGGCGCGTCTCCGTGCGCGTACTGTGAGATGTTCGACAGGATCCCGACCTGCACCATGGTCATCACCAGCGATGACCCGCCGAAACTCACGAATGGCAGCGGAACGCCGGTCACCGGCAGGATACCGGTGGCGACGCCCATGTTGAGCAGCGCCTGGCCGGTGATCATGGCGGTGATGCCGGCTGCCAGGAGTGCGCCGAAGTGATCCGGCGCAGCGCGGGAAATCCTGAACCCGCGATACGCGAACAGCGCGAACAGCAGCAGCAGCCCCCCTGTCCCGATCAGTCCGAGTTCCTCGCCAACAATTGAGAAGATGAAATCGGTGTGCCGCTCCGGCAGATAGAAGAACTTCTGGCTGCTCTCGCCTAGCCCAACCCCCACCACGCCGCCAGATCCAAACGCCAGGAGCGATTGAATCACGTGAAACCCACGTCCCTGAGGATCGCTCCAGGGATCGAGAAATGCCACGATGCGCTGGAACCGATAGTCGGCCGCAAACACCGCGATGGCTGCCGCGGGGAGGATCGCCGCCATGACAAGACTAAGGTGCAGCAGCCGCGCTCCCGCAAGAAACAAGATGACCAGGACCCCGGCCACAAGCATCACCGCGGAACCCATGTCAGGCTGCTTGAGCACCAGCAACGCGCTGCCCCCGCTGATCACGAGGAGCGGCAGCACCCCGCGACGCAGGTCACGGATGGTGATCCCGCGCCGGGTCGCAAGGTGCGCCGCATATAGCAGGAGGGCCACCTTGGCGATCTCAACTGGCTGAAAGCTCACGGGGCCGGCGGCGATCCAGCGTTGGGCGCCGCCGGCGACGCGACCGATCCCGGGAAGCAGGACGGCAACGAGCAGCGCCAGCGCGGCAAGAAGCAGCGGGACGGCGAATCTACGCAGCCGGTGATAGTGGATGCTCTGTGCGATCCACATCCCCACGAGACCCACCGCGGTCCATGCCGCCTGGCGTTTGAAGAAATAGGCGCTGTCCTGCAGACGATCGTATGCGACCACGCTGCTGGCGCTGTAGACCATGACCAGCCCGACGGCCAGCAAGGCCAGCACCGCGGCGAACAGGATGATGTCGCCCGAGCGCCGGTGCAGGGCCGGCATTGCGAGGTTCATGGTGTGGCGGCTTGGCCCGCGCGGGGCCGCAGCGTATCGATCAGTACACAGAAGCGATCGCCGCGCTGCCGGTAGTCGGCAAACTGATCGAAGCTCTCGCATCCGGGCGAGAGGAGGATCGCATCCCCTGCGACCGACGCGTCCCATGCCGCGGTCACCGCCGTCTCCAGCGTCCCCGCCTGCACGATCGGCGGCGGCGAGCGCATCGCGCCGATGGCCTCGGCGAGCACCGGGGCGGTCGAGCCGATCAGGTAGACGGTCTTGGCTGGAGACCCGTCCAGGGCTCGAATCATCGGCATGAAGTCGTCGGGGCGCGCGCTCTTACGCAGCCCCCCGGCAATCAGGTGGAACGGCCTCGTCATGCTGCTGATCGCCGCGGCGGCCGAGGTCGGGTTCGTGCCGAGCGAGTCCTCGTAGAACGCGATGCCCCCTTGCTCGCCCACACGCCGGAAACGATACGGCAGTCCACGGAACGCGCGCAGGACCTGCGCGATCATGGCAGGCTCGACGCCGACGGCGTCTGCCGCCGCGGCGGCGGCGAGCGCATTCTCGAGGGTGTGCGCGCCCGGGACAGCCAGGTCGCTGATGTCCATCACGAGCCGCCGGCGGTCTCCTCCCAGCACGATGCGCCCCTGATCCACATAGGCGCCGGAGACGACGTCGCGGTGGCGGCTGAAATACGATACGTCCGCGTCGATGCCGTCGGCGAATGTCGCCACCAGCGGGTCGTCGGCGTTCAGCACGGCGACATCTTGAGCTGTCTGGTGGCGGACGATGGTGCGCTTCGCCTCGACGTACGCCTCCATCGATCCGTGGTCGTCGAGGTGGTGCGGGGCGATATTCGTCACCACCGCCACGTGTGGACTATAGGGCAGGCCGACGAGCTGGCGGTTGCTCGTCTCCAGGACCAGCCAGGACTCAGGGGTGGCCCGGTCCAGCGAGTAGAGTGCGGGCACGTGCGTTCGGTCATTGCCGGAGACCGTCAGGGGGATGCCCGCGGCGTGGAGCATCGCGGCGATTAACGTCACGACAGTGAACTTCCCGTTGGTGCCGGTCACGCCCAGAATGGGCCCGGGCCACGTTTCGAAGAAGAGGTGCGTCATGCTGGACAGCGGCACGCCGCGCGTAGCCGCCTCACGCACAGGCGTGTTCTGCGGGTGGCGGGACCACGACTGCGGGGTGAAGATCACCTCGGCCTCGTCAAGTCCTTCCAGATACCGGTCGCCCTGTCGCCAGACGATCGGCGCAGCCCGCAGCCGTCGCGCGAGCGCCCGGCGCTGTCCGTCATCGAGCCACCGGTGCGTACGATCGAGCGTCGCGGCGAAGCGCTCAGCCGATTCCAGGTCGTGGGCGGTGATCGTCGTGATGCCACGCCCGACCAGGAAGTCGACGACGGTGGAACCCTCCGTCCCTGACGGTCCGAGTACGTGTATGCGCCGGCCCCGCAGTTTCTCGAGCACGGCGTCGGTGCGGGACGGCTGCGCCTGTGGCATCAGCCGGTCACCAGCAGACCAACCAGCAGGCAGAGCGAACCGGCCCAGTAGAAGCGGCGGACGATGCTGACCTCGGACCAGCCCGCCAGTTCGAAGTGGTGATGCAGCGGACTCATCCGGAAGATGCGGCGCCCCCCGGTGGCCTTGAAGTAGGCGACCTGCAGCACCACCGAGGCCGCCTCGGCCACGAACACGCCGCCGATGACGAACAGCGCGATCTCCGCCTTCGTGATGATCGCAAGCGCAGCCAGCACCGCGCCGAGCGCGTTCGATCCGACGTCACCCATGAAGATACGGGCCGGGTGGGCGTTGACTGTGAGGAACCCCACCGAGGCGCCTGTGACGGCGACGGCCAGGACCGCCGCCGGCGGCAGCAGCGTGATCGTTGCGATCGCGGCGAATCCGAGGGCGGCCATCGCTCCCAGGCCCGCGGCCAGTCCGTCGAGCCCGTCGGTGAGATTGACGGCGTTTGCGAACCCTACGAAGAGCAGCGCGGCCACCACGGCGTACGCGCCGCCGACGTCCACCATCCCGGCGCCGGGGACGAAGACCTGCGTGCCCAACCATGGTTCTCCGGTCGCGTGCCATCCGAGCACCAGACCGGCAACCCCCTGGAGAACCAGTCGCTCGCGCGCGCGCAGTCCAAGGTTGCGGTCGCGCCTGATCGCAAGGAGATCATCCAGCAGACCGATCCCGCCGAATACCGCCATCGCTGCGAGCCCGAAGAGGACGAGGGGATCCGGCCCGGCGACGAGTAGCGCGGCCATGCCGATGCCGGCGATCATGAGCACCCCACCCATCGTCGGCGTCCCAGCCTTCTGCTGATGCCGTCCCGGTGCGTCCTCCCGGATCCGCTGCCGCTGTCCCCACGCCGCCAGACGCCGCACCGCAGCAGGGGCGGCCACCACGACGATGCCGGCGGCGACGATGAGTGCGACAGCGAGTCGGGCGGAGGTCGGCCACCCTACGAGCGGGATCACGGGTGGCTCACAGGAGCGCCGACGCGCAGTGCCTCAACCACACGTTCCATCCCGATGCCGCGCGAGCCCTTGATCAGGACGACGTCTCCCGACCGTAGGGCCCTTCGCAGAAGCGGAATGGCCTCCATGGCTGTGTCGGCAGTGGCCATCGCCGAAGCCGGCAGGCCTGCCGTGGCAGCTCCGTCCAGGTATCCGCGGGCGTTCGGACCGACGGCCAGGAGAAACGCCGGCGCCAGACCCGCCACCTGCTGTCCGACCCTTCGATGATACGCGGCCGCGTTGGGCCCCAGCTCACGCATCTCGCCCAACGCCAGGACGCGCCGTTTCCCCGCGCTCACCTGGCCGAGGACCTCGAAGGCCGCCGCCATCGACTGCGGGCTCGCGTTGTAAGAGTCGTCGATGATGGTCACGTCACCAATGGTCACGATCTCCTGGCGCATGGTGGCGACGTGACCACGGTCCAGGCCCGCAACGATCTCGGGAAGCCCCAGGCTGCAGGCCTGACCGACAGCGGCTGCGACGAGCGCGTTGCGGACCTGATGCGAACCCAACAGCGGCAGCATCACCTGACCCTGTTCAGCACCAAGGTGGAGGATGAATTGAGATCCTCCGGGGACAGGCGTGATCGCTGTCGCGCGCACTGCGGCGTCACGTGAGAGTCCAAAGGAGACGATCCGGCACCGAGCGTTCCGGACCAACCGCGCCGTCAGCGGCTCATCGGCATTGACGATGGCCAGGCCATCTGCGGGCAGTGCTTCGAGCAGCTCGGCTTTGGCCGCGGCGATGTTCTCGAGTGATCCCAGGTGCTCTAAGTGCGTTTCCCCGATCGTCGTCACCGCGCCGATCGTCGGACGCGCCATCTCGACCAACTCGCGGATCTGTCCCGACCCACGCATCGCCAGTTCAACGACCGCCACCTGATGCGCGGGACCGAGGCCCAGCAGCGTCAACGCGACGCCCAGTTCGGCGTTCCAGAGTTCGGCGGACCGCGCGGTCACGTACCGCGTGCCCAGCACTGCTGCGCACAGGCCGACCGTCGTCGTCTTACCGACGCTGCCGGTGATGCCGACAACCGTGGTGGAGAGCATACGCCGGTGGAGCCCGGCGATCGCGCCCAGCGCGCGCATCGGATCGTCGACGATGAGCGCCGGACCCTCGGCTCCAGACGGATCCGCGATCAGGGCAAGGGCGGCCCCGTGGGCGAACGCGTCCGCGACAAACCGGTGGCCATCGACGCGGGGCCCACGCAGCGCTACGAAGAGGTCGCCCGGCGCCACCGTCCGGCTGTCGGTACTCACGCCGCTAATCACCGCTGGTGCAAGGAGGCCCTCGGGCGCCACGAGCCGCCCGCCGGTCGCGGCGATGAGATCGTCGACCGCGAGAGACAGGCTCACAGCGCCGCACCCGCCGGCTGCGAAGCGACGCCTGCGTCTCTGCTCCGCGCGCGGAGCACATCCCGCACCACCAGCCGATCGTCAAACGGATGTTTCACCCCGGCGATCTCCTGATATGTCTCGTGTCCCTTCCCAGCGATCACGACCAGATCTCCGGTCTCTGCGGTGGCAATTGCGGCGGCAATCGCTTGCCGGCGGTCAGCATTGAACTCCACGCCGACGTCCCGCCGCGCACCGCCGGCTGCGGCGCGGGCTGCCACCCCTGCCTCCACGCCCGGCCGGATCTCGTCGATGATCGCCGCCGGATCCTCGCTGCGAGGATTATCCGAGGTGACGATGATGTGATCAGCCCACTCGACGGCGATGCGACCCATCACCGGCCGCTTCGGCCGGTCGCGGTCGCCGCCGCACCCGAACACGGCGATGAGCCGGCGCTGCGTCACCTCGCGCGCCGTGCGCAGCACGTTGTCGAGTCCGTCCGGCGTGTGCGCATAGTCCACGACGACGGCAAAATCCTGCCCTTCGTCGATGCTCTCAAACCGCCCGGGAATGCCCGGCATCGCGGCAAGCGCTTCCGCGATCGTCGGCAACGGCACACCCTGTGTGATCCCGACCGCCATGGCCCCCAACGCGTTGGCGACGTTAAACGCCCCGGCAAGCCGCAGCGCGATCGGAACGCTCCCGGCCGGCGTCTCTGCAATGAACTCAGACCCGCCGAGGTGCAGCCTGAGGTCCCGTCCACGCACGTCAGCGGATTTGTGCAGGCCGTAGGTCATCACGCGTGCAGGCGTCACCGCCCGCATCACGCTCGCGGCGGGATCATCGGCGTTGAGAATCGCCCACCCCGTCGGTGGCAGCATCGCAAACAGCCGGGCCTTTGCCGCACGGTAGGCTTCCATGCTTTTGTGGAAATCGAGGTGGTCGCGCGTGAGGTTGGTGAAGACGCCCACGTCGAAGCGACACCCGGTCACCCGTTCCTGCGCGAGCGCATGCGAGGCGACTTCCATCGCCACAGACCGGCGGCCCCGCTCGACCATCCGTTGCAGCCCCGCCTGCAAATCGGGCGCCTCAGGCGTGGTGCGCGCAGTCGGCATGACCTCGCCGTCGACCACGATGCCCATCGTGCCGATAATGCCGCACGGCCGTCCGGCCTGACGGAGGATCGACTCGACGAGGTAGGTCGTCGCACCCTTCCCGTTGGTGCCGGTGACCCCGATGAGGTGCAGGTGCTGAGACGGATGGCCAGAGAAGGCCGCGCTCACCTGCGCGAGCGCGCGACGCGTCTGGGCGACGCGCACAACCGTCGGGCCGGCCGGCGCGTCCACGGCGCGCTCGATGAGGACAGCGACGGCGCCTCGTGCAGCGGCCTCACCAATGAACGTGTGCCCGTCGTACCTGCTTCCGTGGAGCGCAGCAAACAGAAACCCGGGATGCACCTCCCGGGAGTCATGCACGATCCCGCGAATCTCTCGACCGGCGTCGCCCACCACCGACGGCGTGTCGAGCTCCGTCAGCAGCGCGCGAAGATCCATCCGGACACCTCCGTACAGCCCTCGATCATTATAGTACGCGCGTGACCGCCTGAGGGCTCACTGGGGGTTCAACGCGCGCTGGCCGGGGCAGCGGACGGGACGACGCGCAAGTGCCAGAGGGCCTGAGTGGCCACTGCGCGGAAGACCGGCGCCGCCACGGTGCCACCGTAATACTCGCCCTTCGGCTCGTCGAGCAGCACGAGGATCACCAGCCGAGGCCGATCCGCGGGCACGATTCCCAGGAACGACGCCACATAGGCATCGGAGAGGTAGCCTCCGCCTGGTGCCGGCTTCTGGGCGGTCCCGGTTTTGCCGGCGACCGGGTAGCCATCGAGTCGCGCCTGGGTTCCGGTTCCACGGTCCACCGCCTGGCCGAGGATGGCCAGGACCTTCCGGGCCACGATCGGTGAAACCGCCCGCCGGCCCGCTGCCGGCGCCGTGACCTCGACCGCCCGTCCCTCGGCATCCCGCACCGCTCGCAGGATGTGAGGCCGAACGATCACACCGTCGTTGGCAAGCGCCGCACCGGCGGCCAGGATCTGCAGGGGCGTCGCTGAGATCCCCTGCCCAAAGCCGATCGGCTGCAGCACTTCGCCGAGCCAGAGCTCAGGCCGCGGCACGAGACCGCGGGCTTCGCCCGGCAGGTCAATTCCGGTCGGCTCCCCGAAGCCGAGTTTCCGGATCACGTCGTCATACCTGTCGGGCCCCAGCCGTGTGGCGACCAACGCCGCGCCGACGTTGGACGAGTG
>JBQTJG010000579.1:0-1814 GCA_052387355.1 Armatimonadota bacterium
ACGTATTGCTGCTCGCAGGCCTGCATCCCTTACCTCAAGCAGTCGGCGAAGGCCGGCCGCAATCCGCACATCCTCAATCTCGCGCCGCCGCTCAACCTGAACCCGAAGTGGTTCAAGCATCACACCGCCTACACGATGGCGAAATACGGCATGAGCATGTGCGCGATCGGCATGGCGGAAGAGTTCCGCGCCGACGGCATCGCGGTGAACGGGCTCTGGCCGCGAACGGTCATTCATACCGCCGCATTGGCGATGATCCCCGGCGTCGATCCCAACCGCTGTCGCACCCCGGAGATCCTCGCCGATGCCGCATACATCATCCTGAACCGCGACAGCCGCAAGCACACCGGCAATCTCTACATCGACGAGGAAGTGCTCGCCGCCGAGGGCGTCATCGATCTCGCGCGCTATGCGGTGGTGCCAGGCACGAAGAATTTGCTGCCCGATCTGTTCGTCGATTGACGCACCACGGAGTAAGATTGCTCGGCCATTCCGGGCACGAGGGGATACCAGACAGGTAATGGCTACGGTCTGTTCCTTACTCCTTCGGCACCTTACGCGGGTCGTCGGCAGGATTCACGTAGTTAACCTCAAACGGGCCCATACCCGATACCTGAATCACGGTCTCGCCCGTTGTCCAAACGAAGTGTCTCACTCCTTTAGGCATCAGCGCGTACGATCCGACCGGCAGCTCATGGCCCGTCGCTTGGTCGAACTTTTCCCCCACCCCCATCCCGAGTGCGCCTTGAAGGACGACGATCCTTTCGTCCGTCGGGTGCCAGTGTGGCGGGACTCTGTAGCCGTCCGGGAACTTTCCACGGAGGGTGAACGGCGCACCGGCTTTCGATACATCACCCTCTAAGACTGCGAGTTGGGCGCCGGGGGGTAACGACGGTGGAGCAGGTCCCCACTTGACCTGATCGGGGGTGAGGACTACATGTGCCGGGTGCGAGCCGGTAGACGCGGAACTGTCTTTCCTCTCTTGACTAGATTGGGCAAGGCACAGTGACGCGAAAGTCAGCGAAGCGAGAATTATGAAGCTAAGTTGATGCTTTCTCATATCTTTGTTTCCTCCTTAGCAGACATGCTGGGGCAACTGGGGAGACGAGTGGTACTCTTATGCTAAATTTGAGGCTGAGTCAACGGGGCGACCTTAATCGCATCCTACGGTCCTCTCCTTGGGGGAATGATTCAAAGGTTTTTTCAGCGCGTCCTTAACCATTCTTTACATACTTACCATACGTCCAGTGGAGATTAAGGCCGACGGCATTCCCGGCGGGTCCCGCGCGGAATCGAGGCAGGACCTCGTAACGGAGTAGCAAGGTAATCAGCTTACAGCGTAGCTCCGCGTCCTCGATTTCGTCGAAATAACGTTGGTTCGCGGGTAAAAGCGCTAAGGCGAGCGCGTCGTCTTCGCTCAGCACCGATACCATGGTCGCAAACCCGCCGTCGAAGCGTTTATTCAACAAGCCCTCGATATACTCGACAGGGGTCGGGACCGCCAAGATCTGTTTATCCGCGCGTGCTTTTGCTACCGCTCGCCTCTCCGGGGTGAGGGATCGTCGGAGGACGGCGAGTCGTTGCGGCAGGTCCGCGAAAGTGCCGCGTTGATCCAGCGGAACCTTGGAAAGCACTTGAAGCACCCGCAACTCAGTGTCGATGACATCGAGGAGCACCCGGCGCAATTCGCGATTCGGCGCGTGGATGACTTCGGAATGCGCTGAGGCCGGCGCCATGTCCGGGCTGTTCCAATAGAAGCTCCCGTGTGATTGCAGCACCTCGGCGAAGCTATCGATCAACGCCGGCAGCGCCTT
>JBQTJG010000580.1:0-16498 GCA_052387355.1 Armatimonadota bacterium
TGAATGATCGCGTTGATGACGAGCAGCACGGCGGCGACCTAGGCGCGCAGCTTCAATGCCGCCCGTCTCGTGGCGGCACTCTCCATCGTGGGGTCCTGGCGCATCTGCTGGACGGCCTCGCCCACGCTTTGCTTGATGCCGCCGGCGAACTGCCTCGCCTGACCCATGACCTGCTCGAACTGCCCTTTGACTTCGACGTCCGGCTGGTCGGTGACCTTCCCCCAGCCCTCCCGCGCCTTTCCGATGCCTTCCTGGACGATTCCTTCCGCGCGGTTAATGCTCATAACATGCCATCTCCCTTCGCCTACGTATATGTATGCGGCAGGGGCAACGAGCAAACTCGTGGCCCAAGCAACTTCGTGACCCCGCAACCGTTCAGCGAAGAATCAGCCAGATAATGAGGATCAGAAGCACCGTGCCGAGTCCGATATACATGGGCTTCCTCCTTTTCCGCCTGACCTTGCGGCCCGGGTCGCGAGTCGATCATGGACGTGATGTTCAAGGTTGTTTTCCCCTGTTCGACGGACTTCAAACGTGAACGACTCACACAACGACGCACTGATGCAACATTCTTGGAAGTAGAAGGGGGCCAGAAGGGGGATGAGGCCGATCGGTAACCCGGAGAGGGTCACGAGACGATCGGCCTCTTAGTATTCAATATCTTTCAGGCTGTTCCGCTATAGCCCTGCTGCGGTTTGCTGTTTGACGATTCGCTCCGCTTCTGCGTAGGTGATCCATTGACCCGTCTGCTGGAATACGACCCAGCGGAGGTACCCCGGTAGGGACATGAAGTTGGATGCTGCAGAGAATTCCTCCAGGCTCCGAACGTTCGGATACTGCTGCGCGAACGCAGGAGCAATCACCGACGTCAAGATCAGCGTGGCCATGGCGAGAACTGCGAGTGTGTACCGCATCTTGATCTCCTCCTTTCCTCCAGTGATGTCGGTCGCGGCTCCCAATTTCCCGGTGGGAGCCCGGTGGGAGGACGGGGCCGAGTCAGTCCGTGCCCCCGGCCCCGATCCGCGGTACAGCCGTGCTAGGTTACGACCCTGTCGCCGCTCCGGGACATCGCAACGATGGCGAGAATGGCGATCAGGAGCACAACCACACCTACGATAATCGCCGTGCTCTGGTCCATGCCGAAGTACGTAGCACCAGGAGCGCCCTGAGGTCCCGGAGCGCCAGGAGGGCCTGCAGGTCCCGGTGCTCCCGGTGCGCCGGGGGCGCCCGGAGCGCCAGGCGCACCGGGCTGGGCAGGCTGGGCGGGTGGGGGATCCTGAGCAAGCGCCACCCCACTGGCCACAGCAACAAGAAGCAGGACAAGCAACATCGCTCGCGCGCCAAAGTCTCTCATATCTTCTCTCCCTTCTTTCATCTCGCCCGTTGAGTCCAGGGCTTCGGCCCCGGCCCTGGCATAGGTTTTCCCGTGATTCCAGTGGTTCAAACATGGGTAAAGGCAAGTCTGGGAGGATGTCCTTCGTGACTCGAAGAAGACCCGCCGCCGTGATCTCAGCCCGACGTCTTTCGTTCATCCTGCTGGGGTTCATTGTGCCCGGTGTGGTTACTGGATTCATCGCCCTCGTGCGCATGCAGTACGCCGACCCGTCGTCGTTTCTCTTCCTTTACCTACCGGTGCTCCTGTTCGTCTCCTATCTTGGGGGATTGTTTCCAGGGATGATCGCCGCGGTCTTCAGCACGTTCCTCGCTGATTATTACTTCGTCGAGCCCGCGGGCCTGACGATCGCTGAGCTCAGGGTGGAGGCGCTGCCCTCCGCGCTGTTTCTTCTCAGTGGGATCTTGATTGCCGCGGCGGGCGATCAGTACTGGCGCTACCAGGATCGGCTCCGGCAAGACCTTGCGCGCGTCCACCGCCGCGAGCGAGATACCCGGTTCGTTGACGACATCACTGTGGAGTTTGCCAGGCAGCAGGACCTGCCGGTCCTGTTCGATGCGATCACGAAGCGCTGCACCGACGTCCTCGGCAGTTGGTGCGGTATCGAACTGATCGCGAATGGCAAGCCGCGACTGAAACTCGAATCCCTGCAGCATCAAGAGGCCGGCAGGGCCGATCGCGTTCGTTCAGCGATCGAGAAGGCATTACCCAACCTGGATCTCCCGGTGATCGCGCAGATCCTCAAGAGCGACAGGCCGGTGGCGACCTACCAGGACGAGGCAGGCACTCATGAAGTTCTTGCCCAGTTGAAAGTGCGGGGTCACCTCTCCGTCCCAATCAAGGCAAAGGGAGAGACCCTGGGAATCTTCGTCGTTGGCGAGGAAACCGCCCGGCGGTGGGATGACGAGGACCTTAGGCTGGCGGTTTCGATCGCTGACCGCGTCGGGTTGGCCATCCAGAACGCCCGCCTGCTCGCAGCCCTGCGCGAGAGCGATGCCCGCAAGGGCGCCATCCTGGAGACCGGCCTCGACGCCATCATCACGATGGATCACGACGGCAACATCATCGAGTTCAACCCCGCCGCCGAAGTGATGTTCGGATACAGCCGAGAAGAGGTCCTGGGCCAGCACATGGCCGAACGCATCATCCCACCGAATCTCCGCGCGAGTCATGCCAGCGGCCTGTCGCGCTACCTGGCCACGGGCGAGGGTCCCATCATCGGGAAGCGCGTCGAGCTGACAGCCATGCGGTGCGACGGAAGCGAATTCCCTGTCGAAGTTGCTGTCAACCCCATCCATATAGACGACGGACCGCCGATGTTTACGGCCTATGTCCGGGATATTACCGAACGCAAGCAGGTCGAGATAGAACGCGCCCAGCTCCTCTCGAGCGAGCGGATGGCACGGGCCGCCGCAGAACGCGACGCGCGCCGGGTCAATGCAGTCAACCGCACGATCGCCATCGCCGCGCGCTCGCTCAATCTTGGAGAGGTCTTCGACGAGTTCGCCGAGGCGCTCCAGATGTTGCTGCCCTTTGTTCGGGTCACGATGTCGCTGTACGATCCGAAACAGGACTGGCTGGCGACGCGGTTCTTCAAGGGCCCGGTCCTGACCGCGCCGACAGAAGGCCTCGAGGGTCCCAAGGCAGGAACGGTGCGGGGGCGTGTCCTCGACACAGGGCAGCCGTACGTGCGCCGTGACACGCTGGCGACACACGAATTCACGGAGGATCAACTCCTGGGTTCGACCGGCATCCGATCGTATATCGTTGTCCCCATGACGGTCGGCGGCACAGTGATTGGGACGCTGAACTTCGGCCACTATGAACCCGGCTTCTACACCGAAGAGCATGGGCGTCTCATCCAGCCGATTGCCGATCATCTGGCCATTGCCGTCTCGCATTCCCTCCTCTTCGAGCAGGTGCAGCGGCGGGCCGGCGAACTCTCCGAGGCGATGCAGCGGGCCTTGCTTCCGGCTGCACTTCCCAAGGTTCCCTTTGTATCCATGGAGGCGCTCTACCGGGGTGCAGATCCAGAGGCGAAGGTTGGCGGCGACTGGTACGACGCGATCCTTCTGCTGGACGACAGACTGTTGCTCGGTATCGGTGATGTCACGGGGCACGGCATTGCAGCCGCTGCGACGATGGGCGAGGTGCGCAACTTCGTGCGCGCCTATGCGCTGCAGGCACATTCGCCTGCCGAGATCCTGGCGGCAACAAATCGTCTCCTTTTCATGCTTCCGGAGAGACCCCAGGTCTCCGTGTGGATTGCGGTGTTCGATCCCTTCTCCGGAGACCTGACATACAGTGGCGCCGGGCATCCTCCACCCTACGTCATGATGGATCGGCAGGTGGATAGCCTGTCCGCCACCGGCCCTCCCCTCGGTCTGTCTGATGCCACGGTCTACAGGGAGGGTCGCGTCCCACTCTCTCCAGGCGCTCGCCTGGTGGCCTACACCGACGGATTAATAGAGGCGACGCGCGATGTGGTTGAAGGAGAGCGACGCCTGGTGGCGGCCATCCAGTCGACGAGGGACGAGCCTTCCGGCCGTGCAGTCGAGGTGCTGGTCGATCGAGTGCTCGCTGGCGTGCAGCCCCACGATGACATCGCGGTGCTCATTCTGGACCTGCTGCCCCCCGGGGCGCCGCTGTTCTTCTCCGTCCCCGCGGTGCCGGAGAACCTGTGGCGCGTCCGGCGGGCTGTGAGAGCGTTCGCCGAGCGCGGCGGGGTTATGAAGGGCCGGGCCGAGGACATCGTGATGGCTGTGGGGGAGGCCGCTCTCAACGCCGTCGAGCACGCCTATGAAATCGGGTCGGGCAACGCGACGGTGCACGGAGAGCAGCACGACAACGTCCTGACGATCACCGTGCGCGACTTCGGCAAATGGAAAGCGCCGATCGAACGGGGTCGTGGCCGCGGAATCCGCATCATGAAGAGTTTCGCGGATACAGTGACAACATCGACTGGTCCTACAGGAACGGCTGTAGAGCTCACCTGGACGCTCGATCCCGGACGGGTCACCGGATGAGGCCAGTAATACCAACGATGATCAAATAGATAGCAACAATGTAGTTGAGCAGTCTGGGCATGATGAGAATCAGTATTCCGGCGATCAGCGCAATGATGGGTTGAATGGACGCATCAATTCGCACGAGTTGCCTCCCCTCGATCAGGCTGCCCGGGAAGATCTGGAGCCGAAGACCAGGAGCGCGACCCCGCAAATCAGCGCCAGTCCGCCTAGAACCGGCGGGAGCGGGATCGTACGCCTCTCTTCGACGCTGGCTTGGATCGGGCCGAGGTCGACGACCTTCCGGGTTTGTGTATACGTGATCCCTTGATACGCCAGCGCGACGACCCCAAGAGCAATGAGGATCAAAGCGACAAGCGTGGTCAGCTTCATGGCATGTCTCCTAGACCACGGGTCGCCTGCCCTGAATGAGATTGATTACCACGACGACAACCGCCAGGAGGAGCAGCAAATGAATGAATCCGCCCAGGGTGTAGGAAGAAACCATACCGAGCAACCAGAGCACTAAGAGAACGACGAAAATGGTCCACAGCATGGCTTTTCACTCCCTCCTAATCTGAAATCGTTATCAGCGTCTGGCTGCCTACCGTAAGATCATTCACAAGACTATAGACTATTTACCCGCCCGGCAACCCTTGAAACTTACCCGGCCGTTTAGCCCTGCGCTGCTTCGGGAAAACTCTCGTCATAGACGTATCGTCACACAAGTACAGTCCAGGGAAGAGGGGGAGGTCCTGAGATGAGTGACAATCTGGAGGCGCACCGCAACGTGCTGCAGGATCTGGTAAGCAGCCTCGGCAGGGACGACATCGGCGTCGGCGCCGTTGAGGTCTCTGGTGATACGCTCCATTTCACGTTGACCAGAGGAGATCACAGTCACCGGGCAGAGATGCCCCTCGGGTTCTTGTCTAATCGCAGCCAGGCGTCATCTGCACTGCTGGCGATCATTCCCAAGATCAGCAAGGTCATTGAACAGGAGCACATCGATGCCGCTCAACGATCAGGCTGAGTGGCTCCAACGAGAACGAACGGCCGTCAATGAACCCTATATAATCGAAGCGTGACTTTCTGGGGCGACGTATCCGGGCTCAACGCGGGGTACGTGGTTGAGCTGTACGAGCGTTACCGTCGGAATCCCGAGGCCGTTGATGCGACGACCCGGGCATTCTTTGAATGCTGGAGGCCGCCGGTCGACGGCGCCGCGACTCCTCCCACAGTCGCCATCGATAAGATCGTGGGCGCCGCGAACCTCGCGGCGACGATTCGCAGGCAGGGCCACCTGGAAGCCAGGCTCGATCCGCTGGGCGGTTCGCCACCCGGCGATCCATGGCTGGCTCCGGCTGCGTGGGGTCTGACCGATGATGACCTCCGGCACCTTCCTGCCGGTCTTGTCGGAGGACCGCTTGCCGCGCGAGCGAGCAACGCGCTGGAGGCCGTTGGGGCCCTGCGCGCGGTGTACTCGGCCACCACCGGGTATGACTGCGATCACGTTCAGGTTGCGGAGGAGCGCGACTGGTTGCGTGATGCGGTCGAAGCCGGCCGGTACCGTGCGCCTGTTGAGCTGCTGGACCCTGCGGCGCTGCTGGACCGGCTGACGCAGGTTGACGTCTTCGAGCGCTTCCTGCACCGCATCTTTCCCGGCAAGACCCGGTTCTCTATCGAAGGCCTGGACATGATGGTGCCGATGCTCGACGAGGTCATCGGCGCAGCGGCCGAAGCCGGGATCCGCGCGGTGTTCCTGGGCATGGCTCACCGGGGCCGTCTGAACGTGCTGGCGCATATCCTCAACAAATCATACGCACAGATCCTGGCCGAATTCAGAGATCCCGTGCGAAGCCGGACGTTCCGCGAGGATTTGGGCTGGACCGGAGACGTCAAATACCACAAGGGTGCGCGCACGGCGCTCGGAGACGATGAGGGGACACCGCTGGTCGTCACCATGGTGCCGAACCCCAGCCATCTGGAGGCCGTCAACCCTGTGGTGGAGGGGATGGCGCGAGCAGCCGAGACAAGGGTGGATCGGCCCGGCCCACCTCGCATCGATCCAGGCGCGGCACTGCCCATCCTCATTCATGGCGACGCGGCCTTCCCCGGGCAGGGCGTTGTCGCAGAGACGCTCAACTTCTCCCGCCTGCGGGGGTATCAGACCGGCGGCACGATCCACGTCATCGCCAACAATCAGTTGGGTTTCACGACCGCGCCCGGAGATGGACGCACCACCCTCTATGCCGGCGACCTCGCCAAAGGGTTCGAGATGCCCATCGTCCACGTCAACGCCGACGACCCCGAAGCGTGCATCGAGGCCGCTCGCCTGGCGTTTGCCTACCGCGCCCGCTTCCGCAGAGACTTCCTTATCGATCTGGTGGGCTACCGCCGGTACGGCCACAACGAGGGCGATGAGCCGACGTTCACTCAACCGGTGTTGTACCGGAAGATCGAAGCCCACCCGACGGTGCGGGGGCTCTGGGGAACGACGCTGATCGACCGGGGGCTCATCGACGAGGACCGGCCCGAGTCGCTCGTGCGCCGGCATATGGAAACGCTGCAGCGCGTCCTGGGATCGCTGGAGCCTGAAGCGGTGGTCGTGGATTCGCCTCCAGAGCCGCCTCCCCCCGGCGCGGCGCGGCGGGCTCAGACCGCGGTCCCGGCAGAACGGCTGAGGGCGCTGAACGACGCGCTACTGCGTGTTCCCCAGGGGTTCACCCTGCATACCAAGATCGAGCGCGCGATGCAGAAGCGACGTCAGGCGTTAACCGATCTCGACGCGCGGACGATCGACTGGGCGACGGCCGAGGCCCTGGCCCTCGCGTCCGTCCTGGAAGACGGCATCGCGATCCGCCTGACCGGCCAGGACGTCGCGCGCGGAACCTTCAGCCAGCGTCATGCCGTCTTTCACGATAGCGCAACCGGCGAGACCTTCGTCCCGCTGCAGTCGCTGCCCCAGGCTCAGGCCGCGTTCGAAGTCCATGACAGTCCACTCTCGGAGAACGCGGCGGTCGGCTTTGAGTACGGATATAATGTCCAGGAGCCGGGGCGACTGGTGATCTGGGAGGCTCAGTACGGGGACTTCATCAACGGTGCGCAGGTGACAGTCGACGAGTTCATCGCGTCGGCGCGGGCCAAGTGGGGGCAGACGCCGTCCCTGGTGCTGTTGCTGCCTCACGGCTACGAGGGCCAGGGGCCCGACCATTCTAGCGGCCGCCTTGAGCGCTTCTTGCAGCTCTCCGCGACCAATCTTCGTGTCGCCAACTGCGCGACCGCGGCCCAGTATTTCCATCTACTGCGCCGGCAGGCGGCGCTGCTGGAGACCGATCCGCTGCCGCTGATCGTCATGACTCCCAAGGGGTTACTGCGCCATCAGGATGCGGCGTCAGCGCTGCGTGATCTCACGGAGGGGAGATGGCACCCTGTCATCGACGATGCCATGACCAGCCAGCACCCCGACCAGGTACGGCGTATCGTCCTGTGTTCCGGGAAAGTGTACGTCGACCTGATGGCGAGCAAGGATCGGAACGGGAAGCCACAGATCGCCATTCTTCGTATCGAGCAACTCCATCCTTTCCCAATCGAGGACCTGGAACCGATTATCGGCGGATATCCCGGGATCGAGGAGATCCTGTGGGTACAGGAGGAACCCGAGAACATGGGTGCATGGGCGCATGCGCGGCCTTCGCTACTCCACCTCTCCGGCGGGCGCTGGCCCGTCAACTATGTCGGCCGGCCGAGAAATGCCAGCCCGGCGGAAGGGTCGACGGCTCTGCACGCGCGGAATCAGGCGGCGCTGGTCGCGGCGGCCTTCGATCTGAAATTGCCTCTTCGCACGGCAGACATCGTGCCGCTGACGGAACGATCATGACGACAAGGATTGTCGTCCCCGAACTGGGCGAGTCGGTGGTCGAGGCGAGGGTCGCGCGCTGGCTGAAACAGGAGGGCGATCGCGTCGACGTTGGCGAGGCTGTGGTGGAACTGGAGACTGAGAAAGTGAACTTCGAGGTCGGCGCCGAGCGAGCGGGCGTGCTTGTGCGGATTGAGCGGAAGGAAGGCGAGGATCTGCGCGTCGGGGACGTCCTGGGCGTGATCGACGAGTCGCCGGCGCCTCAGGCCTCGGCTGTGCAGCCCGCGGCCGCCAACCAGCCGGATACCGCCACGCAGCCCGATACCGCCACGCAGCCTGATGCCGCCGGGGAGCCGGGTGCCGCCATGCAGCCGGCTCAAGGTCTCGCCAAAGAAAAGGTCACGCCTGTGGCCAGACGCCTGGCGGAGGAGCACCGCATTGATCTGGCTGAGGTCACCGGTACGGGTCCAGGAGGACGGGTGACCAAGCAGGATATCGAAACCTATCTTGAGACGAGGAAGACAACGACGGAGGGTGAGACGCCGGCGCCCGTTCCCAAAGATGCCGCGCCGGCCTCATCGCCCCAGAGGACCCCGCCGACGCCGACCCCCGCGCGCCCGGCGAGGGAAGAACGTGTGCGCATGTCCCTCCGGCGCCAGACCATTGCGCGCCGTCTGGTCCAGGCACAGCAGACGGCGGCGATACTCACCACGGTCAACGAGATCGACATGAGCGCCATCATGCGCCTGCGCCAGCGGACCCGGGAGTCTTTCCAGGCGCGCCACGGCGTCGGTCTGGGGATCGTGTCCTTCTTCATAAAAGCCTCCGTCGGGGCCCTTCGAGATTTCCCCCGGCTCAACGCCGAGATCCAGGGCGACGAAATAGTCCTTAAGCATTACTACGACATCGGGGTGGCGATAGGCGCCTCCGAGGGCCTGGTGGTCCCGGTGTTGCGCGACGCAGATCGAATGTCGTTCGCCGAGATCGAGCAGGCGATCACGTCATACGTTCGGAAGGCTGAGGAGGGCACGCTGACGCTCGACGATCTGCGCGGCGGGACCTTCACCATCACCAACGGCGGTGTGTTCGGCTCCTTGCTGAGTACGCCTATTCTCAACCCGCCTCAGGTGGGCATCCTGGGTCTTCATAAGATCGATGACCGGCCGGTGGCCCGGGACAGCCAGGTGGTGATCCGGCCGATGATGTACATCGCTCTGAGCTACGACCACCGCCTCGTGGACGGTCGGGAGGCCGTGCAGTTTCTGGTGCGAGTCAGGGAACTCCTCGAAGACCCGGAGCGCCTGCTCCTGGCGGACTGACGCCCCGCCGCATGTTGCGGCCACCATGGGCGCTTCTGTAGACTGTGAGGGTGATGCTCGACCTCTTCGACTCACACCTGCACCTGGACGACGACGCTTTCGCAGCCGACCGGGAATCTGTGCTGGAACGCGCGCGGGCGTCGGGCGTCCGCGGGTTCATCACGATCGGTACCTCCCTGGAATCGAGCCGGCGCGCCATCACCCTGGCCGAGCAGCATCCCGACATCTATGCGGCGGTGGCGATTCATCCCCACGATGCGCCTGCTGTCACCTCCCAGGCGCTGGCGGACCTGTCGGGGCTCGCCCAGCATCCCCGGGTGGTGGCGATCGGTGAGACAGGACTGGACTACTACAGGAACTTCGCACCCAAGGACGCACAGGAGCGCGCCTTTCGGGCGCATCTCGCGCTTGCCGGTCGCATGAAACTGCCGGTCGTCATTCACAATCGGGACGCGCATGCGGATGTGCTCCGCGTCCTGGCCGAGGAGGCGCCGGCGCGCGTGATCATGCATTGCTTCTCTGGCTCACTCGACGTGGCGCGGATCTGTCTCGACCGGGGTTATTACCTTGGGCTTGGAGGCCCGCTGACCTATCGGAATGCACGCCGTGCGCTCGACGTGGCAGGTCTTGTTCCACCCGATCGGCTGCTGCTCGAGACCGACGCGCCGTACCTGCCGCCCGAGCCGCATCGGGGCCGCCGGAACGAGCCATCGTACCTCCCATTGATCGCCTGGGCGGCCGCGCACGCCCGCGGCGTCGCCGCCGGGACGGTGGCCGAAGTCACCACCTCGAACGCTCGCGAGGCGTTTGGTCTTGCAAGGCTCGCCAGACGGGATTGAGGGCATACATCCGTTTGAGGAGAAGCGAATGACGGGACGCCGTTCGTCGATCGCATTCTTTGCCGCCGTCCTGCTGACGGTGGGGATCCTGGCGCCTGCGGCGCGCGCCGCGACGACCGATGCCCAGGAGATCCAGCTCGGCCGCCGTGGCGCGCAAGAGATCGAGTCCCGGTTCAAGGTTGTCACCGATCCCGCAGTCGCCGACCGCGTCAGCCGCATCGGCGCCGTCGTGGCCGCACAGTCTCAGCGGCCGAACCTTCCTTACTCGTTCAAAGTCGTCGTGGAGCCACAGGTCAATGCGGTGGCGCTGCCCGGCGGATTCGTCTACCTGACCACGGGGCTGCTCGGATTCGTTCGAAGCGATCACGAACTGGCCGCCGTCATGGCGCACGAAGTCTCGCATGCGGCCCTGGGGCACGGGATCGAAATGATGCGGCGCGCCAACCGGGCGGCCTTCATCACCCTGATGATCGCCATCCTCACGCGTGATCCCGCCCTGGCCCAGGGAGCGACTCTGTTTGCGGGCGGTCTGTTCGCAGGCTACACGCGGGAGCTGGAGCGTGAAGCCGACCTGGCGGCGATCGACTACCTCGTCCGCACCCCGTATAGCCCGGTCGGCGTGTTGACGCTCCTCGAGCGGTTGTACCGAATGGAACAGCTTTCCGGACAGCGCGATCTCGGAGCGTTCGCCGATCACCCCAAGACGATCGAGCGCATCCAGTACGTCGAGGAAGCCCTGCGCGCCAGGCGGATCACGCTGAGCCGAAGGGCGCCGGCGAACTATCTGGTCTTGACGGTGCGCGAGAGTCTTGAAGGCGCCGTAGCCTTCGGCGAGATATTGGTCAACGACCGGTCGGTCGTGCGGGTTGCGGATGTGGCAAAGATTAAGGAAGCCGCTGATCTGCTGGACCGGCTCTTCGACGCAGACCTGGAACCATTTGAAGTGACAGCGCGTGAGACCCAGGGGGGATGGGCCGTATTCGCCCGGGGATGGCCGATCCTGCGCCTCGGGCCTCGTGAAGTCCCCGCCGGTGGCGGAAACGCTCGCGAGTTCATCACAGCGGTTTCCATCCGGCTGAAGGCGGTCATCGATGAGGATATCCGCCGGAGGCGGATGACAGGTTAGCCGCGCAGTTTTCCTCGGCATATCGTTCAGTATCCAGGCGTTAAATACTGGGTTAGTCTCTGGTTCGCTATTGAGGTCGCGTAGTGTCTTGAGTGTCGTGGTGGTATGAAGGGAGTCTGGGTCGATGCGTCGCCGGTGGTTGATTGTTGTCCTGGTGGTTGCCGTGGTCGCGGTGGGGATGGTTGTGCGAGGGCGACGGGCGCCGACGGCGGCCCCTGCCCCGAGCGACGCCGCGCCGGTTCTGATCCCCGTGGAAGTTGCCCGGGTGGAGCAGGGCTCAGTGGCCCGCACGGTCGAGGTCAGCGGCACGGTCACATCGGCCCGCGCGGCCGAGATCTTTCCCAAGCTCAGCGGTAGGGTCGCCCGCGTGCTTGTGCAGGACGGCGCCCGCGTGGTCGCCGGGCAAGCGTTGATCCAACTCGATGCGAGTGATCAGCGGGCCGAGCTCGCCCAGGCGCAGGCGGCGGTGGCGGCCGCCCAGGCGCGCCTAAGCCTGCTGGAGAACGGCCTGCGGCCGCAGGAGCGGCAAGTTGTCTTCAACGCATACACGCAGGCGCAGCATCAGGTGAAGGCGGCCGAAACGCAGGTGACGTTGGCCCAGGCCTCGCTGCGCGTCGCCGAGGACAACCTGCGGCGCCAGGATCAACTGCTGCGCGAGGGCGCGGTGGCTCAGGTCCAGGTCGATCAGGCGCGCCTGCAGTCTGATCAGGCACGCGCACAACTGCAGGCGGCGCAGACGCAGCTCGAGAGCGCCAAGACCGCACTCGATTCAGCGGCACAGCAGTGGAACATGACCGAGACCGGGACCCGAGCCGAAGAGTTGCGTGTCGCGCGGGCGCAGATCGCGCAATCCCAGGCCGTGGTCGCTCTGGTGCGCCAGCGGTTGGCCAACATGACGATTCGGGCGCCTTTCGCCGGGCGGGTCGCCGGCCTGACGGTTTCAGTAGGGGACTACCTTATCTCGGGTGACTTCGCAGGGCGTGGCGGGTTCGTCGCGCAAGTCTACGACGATCGGACCATGGAGGTCGAGGTCAAGATCGGCGAACGCGACATCGCGCTGATTCACACGGGTCAACCCGCGACGCTGCGCCTCGAAGGCCGTCCCGATACTCCGGTCGAAGCGACGGTTCGGCTGATCTCGCCGGTCGCCGACCCGGCGAGCCGCGCCACCCTCGTTCGCCTGCGGTTGGGGGGCGAGACGTCTGCCGTGCCCGGGACCTTTGCGCGCGGCGGGGTGATCGTCGAACAGCGGACCGGCGCGCTCCTGGCGCCGAGAGCCGCGATCCACGGGGAAGCGCAGCTGGTTGCACGGGTCGTGGTGGGGGACACCATTCAGGTGCGGCCCGTGACCCTCGGCCTGACGCAGGGCAGCAAGATTGAAGTGCGCACGGGCCTGGCGGCCGGCGAGCACGTCGTCGTCCTCGGCCCCGAGACGCTGACGGCCGGCACGAAGGTTCGGGTGGTGAACCGCTAGTGTCACTTTCAGCCATCTCTGTCCGCCGGCCTGTCATGGTGCTGATGATCATCAGCGCCCTGATGGTGCTCGGGCTGGTGGCGTATTCACGTCTGCCGGTTGAGTTGTTTCCCAACATTCAGTTTCCCTTTGTCTCGGTCATTGTCATCTATCCTGGCGCCGGGCCCGATGAGGTGCAGCTCCTGGTCGCCAAACCGCTGGAAGAGCAGCTCTCCAGCCTTCCGAACGTCCGGGAGGTGCGGACACTCGCGTCTGAAGGCCAGGTGTTCCTCGGTGTGCAGTTTGAACTCGGCGCGAACGTCGACGCTGCCGTCGCCGATGTCAGGCAGCGCGTGGACATCGCGCGCGTGCGATTTCCCCGAGATGTCGAGCAGCCGATCGTCCAGAAATTCGACTTCGCTGCCGAGCCGGTTCTCAACATCGGTCTCGGCGGCGCGCGGTCGCAGCGGGAGCTACGACGTCTGGCCGATGATGTGATCAAACCCCGGTTCGAGCGGGTCGCCGGCGTGGCCGCGGTCAACGTGAGCGGCGGGCTGGTCCGCGAGATCCGCGTCGAGGTCGATCAGGAACGGCTACGCGCCTACGGGCTGACCCTGGCGCAGATCGAGGAGATGCTCCGCGCCGAGAACCTGAATGTGCCTGGCGGCAAGATTACCGATAATGCCCGCGAGTTCCTTGTCCGTCTCACAGGCCAGTTCAACACGCTTCAGGAGATCGCCGACCTGCGCATCCGGCGCCTGGACGGCTCGGTGATCCGGCTTGGAGAGGTGGCGACGGTCGGGGACGTTGAGAAGGATCGGACGCAGTACACGCGATTGAATGGCCGCGATAGTGTCGGCATGACCGTCCAGAAGCAGGCCGGTGCGAACACGGTGGCGGTGTCCGACGGCGTGCGGAAAGCGATCGCTGAACTCCAACGGACGGTGCCGCCCGACATCACCTTCGGCATCGCGCAGGATCAGTCGAAGATGATCCGCGCATCGATCGCCGACGTGCAGAGCAACCTGATCCTCGGGTCGATTCTGGCGACGCTCGTCATCTTCCTCTTCCTTCACAACCTGCGCAGCACCATCATCATCGCGCTCGCGCTGCCCATCGCCATCGTGGCGACATACTTCCCGATGTTTCTCTTTGGGTTCACGATCAACATCATGTCCCTGCTCGCCCTCGCGATTGCGATCGGATTGATGACCGACAATGCGATCGTGATCAACGAGAATATCAGCCGCCATCTCGAGATCGAGCCGACACCCGAAGACGCGGCGCGCCGGGGCGCCCAGGAGATCGAGCTGGCGGTGCTGGCCGGCAACCTGGCCAACATGGCGATCTTCATCCCGATCGCCTTCACGCGTGGGATCGTGGGCCAGTTCTTCCGGCAGTTCGGACTGACGGTCGTCTTCGCCAACCTGTTCAGTATAGTCATCGGCTTCACCCTGACGCCCATGCTCTCCGCGCGGTGGCTGCGACGGAGGACGTCGAGCCGGACGCGCGTGCAACGATTCTTCGACCGGTGGGACGCCGCGTTCGACCGGATGGCGCTGCGCTATCAGGGAGTACTTGCCTGGTGCCTCCGGCATCGCGCTGCGACGCTTGGGGTCGCGACGGCGGCCTTCATCGGCAGCATCATGCTGCTGGCCTCGCCGTTGATCGGCAAGGAGTTCTTCCCCGCCTCCGACACCGGTGAATTCAAGATCCGGATCGAGATGCCGATCGGCAGTTCACTGGCGCTCGCCGATCGCGCGGCCCGACAGACCGAAGCCGCGCTGCAGCAGACGCATGAGGTCACGACCTACTTTACGCAGGTGGGCGCGTCATCCCAGGGCTTCGGATTTCAAACGCCGGGCTCACAGATCGCAGAGATCAGCGTCAGCCTGGTCGAGCGGTCCCGGCGAGTGCGGTCGGTCGAGCAGGTCATGGACGCCCTGCGGCAGCGTCTGAGCGCCATTCCGGCGGCCAAAGTGAAGATCTCCGCTGGGAGCGAGGCCGGCGGGGGCCAGGCGCCGATCCAGGTCGAGGTCTCAGGCCCAGATCAGCGACGCCTCCAGGCTCTGGCCGCGCAGGTCGAGGGCATCGTCCGGGGCGTGTCCGGGGCGGTCAACGTCGACAACACGCTGTCTGCGGGCAAGCCCGAGATTCAGGTGACGCTGGATCGCGAGCGCGCCGCGCAGTTCGGGTTGAACTCGGCGATCGTGGGCGCTGCAATCCGCAGCTCCATCGAGGGATCCGCGGTCACCCGGTACCGCGTGGGTGGCGACGAGTTCGACATCACGGTGCGCGCGCGTCCGGGGGATCGCAACGCGGTGGCGCGCATCGGGGAGATCGCGGTCGGGCGGAGTGCCGACGGCACCGCGATCCGCCTCCGTGACGTGGCCTCGCTGCACGAGTCGCGCGGGCCGGCGTCCGTGTTGCGGAAGAACCGCGCGCAGTTTGCGCTGATCTCCGCGGATCTCAAGGACCGGCCGCTCGGCGCCGTGGTGGGCGACATCAAGACGCAGACCGACGGGCTCGCCCTACCGCCGGGTTTCAGCATCTTCTTCGGCGGCGAGGCGCAGTTCCAGGCGGAGTCCTTTGCCGACATGCTGGTGTCGCTGGCGCTTGGCATCGTCTTCGTCTACATGGTGATGGCCGCGCAGATGGAGTCGCTGGTCAATCCGTTCGTCGTCATGTTCACGCTGCCGCTGGCCGCGGTCGGGGTCTTCCCGCTGCTGGCGCTGACCCGCATCAACGTCAGCATCATGTCGCTCCTCGGGATCATCATGCTCGCCGGCATCATCGTGAACAACGCGATCATTCTGGTCGACTACACGACCCAACTGCGCGCGCGAGGGAAGTCCCGGTGGGACGCGCTGCTCGAAGCCGGGAGCACGCGGCTGCGCCCCATCTTGATGACCGCCCTGGTGACCATCCTGGGCGGCCTCCCGGTGGCGCTCGGGCTGGGATCGAGCGGCGCGGAATGGCGGCGGCCGCTCGGTGTCGCGGTCCTCGGCGGCCTCCTCACGTCAACGTTCCTGACCCTGCTCGTCATCCCCGTCGTGTACGTGATGATGGATGACGTGATCAGTTGGGTCGGCAGGAGGGGCGCGGCTGTGCCCGTCGAGCAGCGAACGGGAGCGGCGGTGCCGATAGCGCCCGTGTCAGGCGGAGGGAACGGGGAGCGTGGAGGTTCATAGAGCTGCACCCGTCGTGGCGATACGTGTAGTTGCACTACACAGCAACTTTTTGCATCGTTAATCCATGCCTGGCGTGGTCGGCGATACTAATCACTCGTCATCCGATTCCTCAATCCAGAGATCGTCGAACTCCACGATCACCCAGGGGTCTGGAACCAGACGCAGACACACGTTCATCGTCCAGCATGTGACTCCAGACCTCTTCGGGGGATTCCAGGCGAGCAACGGCACGCGAGTGGCCACCCCGGAGAAGGCGCTCTTTGACACGGTGTATCTTGCGGAGTCTCGGGGGAAGCGATTCGCAAGCCTACCAGAG
>JBQTJG010000581.1:0-2484 GCA_052387355.1 Armatimonadota bacterium
GCCAGCGCCAGCGGTGCTGGGAGCGCGAGCGACGTAGGCACTCCCCTCCCCCTTGCGGGGAGGGGTTGGGGGTGGGGGGAACCCAACCGGGCAACGCTTACGTTACCGCGTCGGGGCGCCATAGGCGGCCGCTGGCTCCTGCGTTTTCACCCCACCCCCAACCCCTCCCAGTCAAGGGGAGGGGGATTGCGCGTGCCGGGGGGCAGCCGGCATTGCCTTGCCGTCTTGTTGGTAGAGTCGACGACTGGCGCGGTGGTCGCTGACGCAGGGGAGTGGCCGTTGGCCGGCAGTGCCGGTGCCTCAGTCCGCGTCATTGCTCCGTTTCCAGTCGCCGCTCGTCGCACCGGACATGTGGATTTACCTCATCCGGCGCTCGGACAGGGCATCACGCTTTCGCCCACGGAAGGTCGCGCGTCGTTAGCGACAGACGCTTGAGCCCCAGCTTCTGATAGAGGAGCTCATCGGGGAAACGTGCGGTTCCCCGACCTGGCGTCTTATGCTTCTTGCACAACCACCAGCGCAGCCGCGAGACCACGTGCGCATCGATTGCCCGGAACGCCTTGCTGACCGGACCCAGACAAAAGTAGTTGCCCCAACCGGTAAGAAGCCGATTGAGTTCCGCCACTTGCAGCTGGGTGTCGACCAATAGCCGGCGCCGGCTGGTCAATTCGCTTATGGTCCGGCGTACCTTGGCAATGCTCTTCTTCGCCGGGCGCGTGCCGATATAGGCTCGGCCCGATTTCTCCGAATAGCATCGGCCAAAGGTGTAACCCAGGAAGTCGAGAGAGGACTCCGGAACGCTGCAGAGACGGGTCTTCTCTTCGTTCACCGTCAGCTTCAGCCGACCCATCATTTCCCGCATGGCGTTCATGGCCTCCTCGGCCGTGCCGCGACACAGGATCGTCAGATCGTCTGCGTAGTTGACAATGTGCGCGTTCAGACGCGCAGCATGCCCCAGCACCTTCCAACCCACTAGGAACCGCCTCATGTAAATATTACTGAGCAGCGGAGAGATCGGCGCCCCTTGTGGGATGCCCTTCTTCCTGTGCTGTGCCTCTGCCGTCCGACGCTTACCACCCCTGCCATCCTCTTCTTCGACCGGCACCACTATCCACTGCTTGATTACGTGCAGCATGTGCCGGTCGCTCACGCGTCGTGCCACTGATGACATCAGTTCCGAGTGCGGAATGCTGCCGAAGTAATCGGCGAGGTCCGCGTCTACGACGTCCCGATATCCCATGTTGAGCAGGCGGTGTATGTGACGCACCGCGTCGTGCGCGCTGCGCCCCTGCCTGTACGCATACTGCTCCGGTTGCAGATCAGCTTCGAAGATCGGCGATAGGATGAGTACCGCCGCCGTCTCGGCCACCCGGTCCCGGATCGTGGATACGCCTAACGGCCGTTTCCGGCCATCGGGCTTGGGAATGTAGACGCGCCGCACCGGCTGCGGTCGATACGTCTTCTTCCTGAGGTCTTCCGCCAGTTCACCCAGCCACCGCTCGACGCCGTATTCCTCGATGTCCTGGAAGGTTTGTCCATCCACGCCGGCTACCCCGCCATTGGCCTTGGCCAGCCGCCATGCATGGGCCAGTACATCACTTCGATACACCTTGTCGTACAGCGCATAGAAGCGATAGGTGGGCATTTCCTTCGCTTTGGCGTGCAATGCCGTCTGAAGCTTCTGCACACTTTCCGGAGCTCGTAGGCTCACACCAGTCTCCTGTGCCGTGCCTCGTCTTGCATTCACCCTGAACTGAGGCCCCTTCCCTCCACCGGCATTACCCGGCTTCACCGGTACAACGGACCTCCCGCCACCCCAGACGGCCCAGTCTGATCCTCGCGGATCTCCAGTTGGTGGACACGTCCCACCACCGCTGGGGTTTCCCGTGTTGCGTCGGTCTCCCTATGCTTGCATGCTGTCGCCACCACCCCGGCGGAACCACTGGGTGCTCATGTCGCTCGCTTCCCCAGTGATGGCAGCCTTCCCTGTAACTGCGGCAGGTCGGCTTCCGCATTCCCCCTTTCGAGGCCCACTCGGCGTTCAATCGTTACGGCCTGCAAGCTCGCAGAGTCACTGAATGACCCTTTCCATCGTAGGCTTCGACGATCTCGTCACCTCCTTCGTCGCTACAATTGCTACCGGCTGGAGCGACCCTTGCCGGGTGGGACTGTCTCCCACTGGGAAACCGCGCCTTTACACGGCGCACGCAGTATCTGGGGGGTACAACAGACGTGCCGAGCACGTCGATGCCATGCCCGGGCTTGACCCAAACTCACCGTGGCCCGCTCGCGACATCCTGTGTTGATCGGGACACGGGGGCAATCTGGCCTTGCTCAAACAGGGAGCTGTCAGCAAGACCGGGTTGAGCCCAAGAGAAGGCTCACGGCTGTGGGTTGGCTATGTGATCAGAGTAGCCGTCATGAGGTGTCTTCCTGAAGTGCGGCGTTGTGGTGTGGGCTGGTGGATTGAGCGCTGCAGTGTAC
>JBQTJG010000582.1:0-8772 GCA_052387355.1 Armatimonadota bacterium
CACCAGAATCCCTGGGACGTGCTTCATGAGCTCACCCCCACTCTTCGGTAACGGACCGGTTCTCGTTCGCGTCCCGTTCTCCTGGTCACAGCCAGACATCGGGCAACCGGGACGCGGAGCTTCAGTCAGCCCACTCATGCTTGTCCGGGACTCTTCACAGACGATTGCTGCCTGGAGGCTGGCATGACCGAGCGGGCAAAAGCCTCGGCCACGGTCCGTGGGACCTCGTAGGAGTAAAACCCACGAATGTAGAGGTTTCGAACCCCGTACGAGGCCAACATTCGGACCTTTGCCGCCACATCTTCCGTGGTCCCAACTAGACAGAACTTCTCGCAGAAGGCTTCCAACACGTCATCAGGGACCCAGTCGGTCACCTCGATGGCGCGCGCCCAGTCTTCGGCGTGGGCGAGATCGGGATAGACGCCGGAGGTCTTGCCCGCGGCGATCTCGGGAATGCCGAAGGCCTTCAACGACCCCGGATACCGCGCGATGTACAGGGCGGCATACGGCTGCGCCAGTATCATCGCCGACCGCCGGTCGTCGCTGATGTGGCAGAACGTCCCGGTGACGATGTCGAGGTCGTCCAGCCTTCTCCCGCTGAGCCTGGCACCGCGCTCGACGCAGGCTAGCGCCGCCTCCAGCGACTCCCGGGCGATTCCTGCCAGCACGATCACGCCGTCGCCGATCTCTCCGGCCAGTTCGAGCATCTTCGGACCGCTCGCGCCGATATAGATTGGGATCCGCCGGCCGGTGGCGCCCTTCAGCCGCACCGCCGGCCCATACGGCGCGATGTGCTCTCCCGCCCACAGTCGGCGCAGAACCGCGACGTCCTCCGTCAACTGCGCCGTATTCGCCGGCTTCCGACCCATGACGCGGACCGAACTGTCGCCCACCCCGATGCCCAGGGCGATTCTGCCGCCGGTCAGTTCATCCACTGCCGCCGCGGCTGACGCCGTCACTGTGATGTGCCGGGTGACTGGGTTCGTGACGTTGGTCCCCAGAGTGATCGTGGAGGTCCTGGCGCCCGCCGCGGCCATGGTGACCCAGAGATCGCGCCAGAGCAACTGCGAATCCGGGATCCATGCGTAGTCGAATCCCAAACGCTCTGCGGAAGCGACGTCGGCCGCGATCTCTTGAGGCGGAGCGCACGGAGGGATGCGGAGGCCGAACTGCATGATCAGTCTCGACCTTCGTCGTATCGCGCTGATCACCTGTCCCAGGGCCGCGTGGGTCCACGCGGCGACAACACAAGGATCGCCTTGGCGCCCGCTGAAGTAGCGTGCGGCGTGGCGACGCGACAGTCTTTGCGGCTCAGTAAAGCCTGCGCCTCGGATCCGTCAGGTCTCGCAGGCTGTCGCCCATGAAGTTCAGCCCCAACACGGACATCAAGATCGCCAGGCCCGGGAAGAGGGTGACCCACCAGGCGGTCGGGAGCTCCCGGCCCTTGCTCACCATCGCGCCCAATTCAGGGGCTGGCGGCACCGCACCCAGTCCAAGGAAGCTCAGGCCCGCGCCCGTGATGATCGCAGATCCGATGTCGAGGGTCGCCAGCGCGAGGACCCGGGAGATGATGTTCGGCAGCACGTGCCTCGTCAGGATGCGGCATGGCCGCTGCCCGATGGCGGTCGCGGCTTCGACGAAGTCGAGTCGCTTCAACGCCAGGACTTCTCCGCGCGCCAGCCGGGCGTAGGGAGGCCACCACACCAGGATCATGGCGAGGGCGGCGTGCTCGATGCTCGGGCCCAGCGCCACGACGATCGCCATCGCCAGGATGATCGAAGGGAAGGCCATGACGACCTCCGTCGCCCGCATCAGCAATTCATCCTCCCAGCCGCCGAGGAATCCCGACAGCGCGCCCACCAGCATGCCGAAGGTGCCGCTGATGCCAACGACGACTAGGCCCAGGATGAGTGTGACCTGCGCCCCAAACAGGACGCGAGAGAAGACGTCGCGGCCGAGTTCGTCGGTGCCAAAGAAATGGGCGGCCGTCGGGGGCTTGAGTGCCGCGTCCAGTCGCTGGTCCGAGTAGTCATAGGGACTGATCCACGACGCGAGCGCCGCCGGGACGGCCCACAGGAGCACCAGCACGGCGCCGACGGCAAGTCCTCCGTGCCGGCTGAACCGGAACCGTAGAGCGACTGCGCCGGCGAGACGCACACGCCTGGCGGACAGGCCCGGGGCCCTAGTCATAACGGATGCGCGGGTTGACCACGGCGTAGAGGAGATCGACCACGAGGTTGATCAGGATATAGGTCGTGCCGATCACCAGCGCCGTGCCCATGATCGCCGGGAAGTCGAGGCTCGACGCGGAAGAAAACGCGTACCGCCCGATCCCCGGCCATGAGAAAATCGTCTCGGTCAGGACGGTGCCGGCCATCAACTGCGCGTATAGGGTGCCCGTCACCGTGATCACTGGGATGAGGGCGTTGCGCAGGGCGTGACGCCCAATGACGACCTTCTGGGCCAGTCCTTTGGCCCGGGCCGTGCGCACGTAGTCCTGGTTGAGGACTTCCAGCATGCTCTCCCGCGTGATGCGGACGATGAAGGCGAAGCTGACGATAGCGAGAACCAGGGCCGGGAGGACTATGTGGGCCGCGGCGTTCCTGAACGCTTCAGCATCACGCGCCAGCAGGGCGTCCACCGTGTACATGCCGGTCACCGCCGGCGGAGGGCTGATGCCCGCGTCAAGCCGCCCGGGCCCAGGCGCCCAGCCCAACTGCAGGTAGAACGTCAGGAGCATCAGCAGGGCCAGCCAGAAGGTCGGGATAGCCAGCCCGATGGACGAGAAGCCGCGGATGAGGAGGTCGGATCCGCGGCCGCGCCGCGCTGCAGACACAACGCCGAAGAAGATTCCTGGGGGCACGGACAGGACGATAGCGACGGCGGCCAGTTCGAGCGTCGCCGGCACCGACAGGACCAGCTCGCGGAGCACCGGCCGGTTGGTCGCGATCGAGGTGCCGAGATCACCCCGAGCGAGATGTCCCAGGTACCGCAGATACTGCACCGGGAGCGGCTGATCGAGGCCCCACTTCTGTTTGAACGCCGCGACGATCTCGGGGTCCTGAGTCGCGCGGTCCCCCAAGTTGATGAGGACAATATCCCGCGGCAGCGCGTTGGAGACCAGGAATGTGACGAGGGCGATCCCGATCAGCGTGGGGATGGCCAGGAGCAGCCTGCGGAGCGCGTAGAGCAGCACGCGCGGTGAGTCCTGCCTCAGAGAAGCCGTGGGGACCGCTCGGAGGGAAGAGGGAAAGGGTGCGGAGTCCCTTCCCCCCCGCGCATCCCTCCAGGTGCCCCGCGGCGGCGAGCCGACCCCCGATCGCGACTCCTACTTGCGGCTCGCCGAATGGATCTCAAAGAAGTACAGCGGGTGGTGCTTGAAGTTCTCGATGTTCGAACGGGTCGGGTAGGCCACCTCCGTCTGCACGAGACCGACAAATGGGGAGGCCGGCGCGGCAAGCACCCGGTAGTACTGCTGGTAGAGGGAGACGCGCTTCGGCCCAGTCGGGGTGCGCAGCGCCTCCTCCACGAGTTTCTTGCCGGCGGGCGACTCCCAGTGTAGGCGCTTGTTGATGAACCCGCTGACGAAGTACGACCAGTTGTCGGGGTCGATGAAGTCCGGATTCCACGTCCCGATGACCGTTTCGGCCTTGCGCTGCCGGTACGTCGACAGGAAGATCGACGACGACAACGGCTGCAGATCGAGCGTCAGGCCGACCTTCGCCAGGTCCGATTGGAGTTTCTGCGCGAGTTGGTCGTTGGACAGCGTCCCGTGGCTGGCGCCGGTCTCGAACATGAACTTGGGCCGCAGGCCGCCCGTATAGCCCGCCTCCTTCAAGAGGGCCCGCGCCTTGGCTAGGTTCTGCTTGTAGCGTAGCTGCTGGTTCAGCGCATCGGTCATCCCGGCCACGCCGACCGATACGGGTGTCGCCACAAGCTTGCCGCTGCCGCGCATGAGGGTCTTCTGGATCCCCTCATAGTCGATCGCATACTTGACGGCCTCACGCACCTTGGGGTTGTCCCACGGCTTGATCGAGGCGTTGAGCCCGAAGTAGACCGTGACCAGTGTCACTGCGCGGTGGATCGTGATGTTGGGCTTGCCCTTCAGGGACTCCACCTGGTCGATGGTGAGATCCAGGGCGACGTCCGCGTCGCCGCGCTGCATCATGAGAGTCTGGGTGGCGGGATCTTTCACGTGCTTGATGATGACCTGCCGGAAGAACGGCTTCTCGCCGTAGTACTTGTCGTTGCGCTCGAAGACGATCTCCGACTCGCGGGCGTACCGTCTGAGCACATACGGCCCTGCGCCCGCCGAGTGCGTGTAGAACCACTCCTCGGCCTTGTCAAGCTTGTCGGCGCCCTGGGTCTCGACACCGCCCTGTGCGCGCACCGTCTTCGCGTCGACGATCGCGAACACGTTCCCGGCCAGCGCCGCGAGGAACGCGGCGTTCGGACCGGTGAGAATGATGCGCACCGTCTTGTCGCCAACGGTCTCAACCGACTTGATCGGGTCCGCCAGGAAGGCGCCGTAGCCCTTGATGTTCTTGACGCGCAGCAGCGAGAACCGGACGTCCTCCGCGGTGACCGGGTTCCCGGTGCTGAACACCGCGTCCCGCAGCTTGAAGGTGTACACCGATGCGTCGGGCGAGATGGACCACGAGGCGGCGAGGTCTGGGATGACCTGCGAGTAGTTCGGCGCCCGCTGCTGGACCAGCCGGCTGTACGTGAAGTACTGCAGGAGCGAGCCGGAGATCTCATAGGCCTTGTTGGGATCCGGCGTCTTGATATCGGACAGATCCTTGGCCACGACGATCGTGTCCGCGGCCAGCGCCGCCGATGCCGGTACCGCCGTGAGCGTGGGCGCCTGCCCGAGGACGCCGATGAGGGCGACGAGCGCGATCCCTGCAACAACCGTGCGTAGCATGCGTGCTCCCCCCTTTTTTCTCGTTCGCGCGCGCCGCATGCGGCCACGACGCGCCTCTGACAGCAGCCGTTATCGGGCCATGGTGGCGACCAGGCGTTCCGCGCTCGCCTGGACAAGGCGGCCGATGTACGCTTCCGCGACGCGGGTCAGGCGGCGGCCCTCGACCACGACCTCGCCGTCTACTACCACCGTCGTGACGTCTGACCCGTGTGCGCACCAGACCAGAAGCGCCACGAGATTGTCGTGCGCGCCGCGCAGCCACGGGCGCAGGTGCACCTGATCGAAGTCCACCAGCGCCGCGTCCGCGCGCTTGCCCACCTCGATGGACCCTAGGTCGTCGCCGAGTCCCACGGCGCGGGCCCCGGCCCTCGTGGCCATCTCCAGGGCTTGCCAGCTAGAGAGCGCGCCGGCGTCCAAGTGGTGGATCCGCTGCAGCAGGCAGGCGCCCCGCATAACCTCGAACATGTCCAGGTGGAAGTTCGAGAGCATGCCGTCGGTCCCTAGCCCCACGTTGACACCGGCCCGGAGCAGGCGGGGTACCGGGCAGACCCCGGTGCCGAGCTTCATGTTGCTGGTAGGGTTATGGGAGACGCTCGTGCCGGATGTCGCCAACAACCGGATCTCATCGTCGGTGAGCCAGTTGCAATGGGCGAGCACGGTGCGCGGCCCAAGGATGCCCGCGCGCCCCAGGTAGGCCGCCGGATCAACGCCCAACGTGGTGGGCACCCAGGCGGTATCGTCCTGCGATTCGGACATGTGGCCGTGAATGCCCACGTCCAGACGCGCCGCATCCCGACTCATTTGCCGGAGCGTGGTCTCACTGACGCCGTTGATCGCGTCGAAGCCTAGCCAGTACTGCACACGGCCGCCGGCCCGGCGCGGCGCCTGCGCCGCGATCACGGGAAGGATCTCCTGGTAGGCATCGCAGGCGCCCGCATCCGCGCGGTCCGCGTCGGCGGCCAGCGGGAGCACGATGGCGCGGATGCCGATCTCGTCCGCTGCTGAGGCGGCGCCCTCGGGCTTGCAGGTCATGTCGATGACCGTCGTCGTCCCAGACTTGAGGGACTCGGCGAAGGCCACCAGGCTACCTGCGCGGGAATCCTCGGCGGTCATCGCGCGGCAGAGGCCGTCCGGATACAGCGCGTGCCATTCGAACAGAGAGAGGCCGTCGCCCAGGGCCCGGCCGGGACGCGTGTGCATGTGACAGTTGATTAACCCCGGCAGCAGCACGCTGCCGCGCCCATCGATGCGGCGGTCGACGAGCGGATCGCGCGCGCCCCGTTCCACAGCGGCGAACCGTCCGGCTTCGATGACGACGGTGCCCTCGTCGATCACGGTGCGGTCGGCATCCATCGTCAGGATCGTTGCGCCCACGATCGCCAGACTCTGCACCACTTAAGGCTCCTCGACTTCGCAGAGCTGACAGATGGCGCGAAGGTAGATCTCGGCGCCCTCTTCCACCAGCGACAGGGGGATGAACTCGGTGGCCGTGACGTCGTTTGCCAGGCCGCGCGTCCGCCCCAGGGCGGACGGCCCGAACATCACTGTGGGGATACCCCGGGCGCAGGCATAACCCGCGTCGAACGTGTAGCCCGCGTACTGCAAGGCGGCCGGCCTGCCGGTGACCTCGCGCGTCGCGTCTGCCAGGGCTTCGACCACCGGCGCGGTCGACGGCACATCGGCCGGCAGCATCCAGGCGCCGGGCTCGACGATGACCTGCCAGGGGCCGCTGCCGTCGAGGGCCCCTCTGACCTGTTCGACGGCTTCTTCCATAGTGGTGCCGGGCAACAGGCGCCGGTCCAGCGTCAGCTCGCATCGGTCCGGGAGGGTGTGGGGGGCGATGGGCGTGCAGACCAGCTTGTAGACCGTGAGCTGTTCCTGCCCCAGGTATGGGTGGCGTCGCGGAAACGTCAACGCGCGGAGCCGGTGCAGCACGTCGCCCGCGCCCTGGATGGCGTTGATCCCGAGGTGAGCGTGGCTGCTGTGCGCGGACCGTCCGATCACGGTGACGCGGATGTCGATACGTCCGCGATTCCCCAGGACGATCTCGTTTCCGGTCCCGATGCAAACGATCCCGTGGTGGGCGCCCACATTGTGTTGATCGATGAGGCGCATCGAGCAACTGTGGCTGCTTCGGCCTTCGGTGTTGACCGCCACGACCAGCCGTCGGCTCAGGCGCGCGCGGCCGTCGCGCAGGGCTTTGAGGGCCGCAAGCACGGCCGCCGCGGGGCCCTTGCCCTGATTGGTGCCCTTGCCGAACACGCAGGGGCCGGGGGCGCCGAAGGCCGAGCCGTCCGCGAGCTGTCCTTCCAGCCACTCGTCAGTGAAATTGCCGTGCTGGGACGTGGTGTAGAGCATGAGGAGCAGCGCCGATGGGGCATCCCGTGGGCCCAGATAGCCCACGCCATTGTTCCAGTCGTCGAGGACGACGAGCGGCACGCCGGCCTCCGCCAGGGCGGGGCCGAGGACGTCGCGGACATACGCCGTGATCTTCGGGTCGTCGGGCGCTAGCTCTGTCTGGCCGACCGGCACGTCCGTGGGGCTCTGCGCCAGCCGGACCAGCGTCTCCGCGAGATACGTCCGGTCGATGCGCGTCGAGGTGGACGCGCTCATCCGCGAGCCACTACGGCTTCGTCGACACTAAGTCGACCGGGCGGAATGTGCGCCTCGGCCGGCCATCCGAGGCCGATGTACGTGATGAGCTCGATGTGGCCGGGCAGGGTGAAGTGCTCGCGAATGCGCTGGGCTGTACCTTCGTCGAAGGTGCCCCAGACCGCGCCCAGGCCCAGCGCGTGTGCCATCAGGAGCATGTTCTGAACGGCGGCACCGGCGTCCAGGCCTCGGTTGTAGAGAGGCACCGTCGCGGCGTAGAGTTCGTACGACCGCAGGTCCCGGCAGATCACCAGGTAAACCGCCGCGCCGCGGGTTTCTCCCCCTGGCAGAAGCCGTCTCCCCAGATCCCTGCCGATCACGATGACGCGCGTGTTCTGAAGGTTACAGGCATGGGGCGCCCAGAGTCCCGCCTCGATGACGCGATGGACCAGCGGCTCGGGCACCGAATCGTCGGTCCACAACCGAATCGACCGGCGCGTGAAGAGCAGGCGGTCCACCGCCGCCAGGTCCCGGTTGTCGAACGCGACCGGCCGCTGCGCATCCACCTCGGGACGCTGCCCGGCGCGCACAGCCTTCGCGAGGCCGAGCAGGGTGTCCGCCCACCGGAGATCAGTCAGGTCCAGCGACAGGCCCCCCTCACGGCAGATAGCGAGTATGTCCTCGACCTTCGCGACGGCACCTTCCGACAGCCGGCCGCCGCCGAAGATGGCCCGGTAGAGTATGTACTCGAAACTGTGGTGGGTTCGCTCCCGGAGGACGGCCCGCATGAGGGGAGGATCCATCCTGCGGAGCGAGTCGCGGCTGAACGGGGAAGTCATGAGATCGAGGTCATGGCTGATATATAGAGATGCTTAGTCAATAAGTCCCGTCAATAAGACACTCTAAGCGCAAGACATAATGGGGAACGCCAACGAGAATACTATGTCGTGCCTATGGACTCCTTCTCAAACTTGCGCGCATGACGGGAGGCACTGCCGCGATGAAACGTATGGGGTAATCCCAGATCGATTGGCTGCGGCATCGAGCTGTTCGTGATGCGCCTGGCGGCGCCACGCCAGGCTACGACGCCACAGCCACCAGAAGCGACGTCAGCTCCCGCACATCCGCACAGGTTTCGAGCGTCCTCAGCGCCCGCAACGCGCGCACCGCGTTTGATCCCAAAACCGGTTCGGCCAGCCGGTGAAACTTTTCGTCAATCTGGACATCGGTCAGCGGGTTCCGACCGTGTCCGGGCG
>JBQTJG010000583.1:0-3203 GCA_052387355.1 Armatimonadota bacterium
GTCCATTCTCCGTGCGGTGTGCGTTAGCGGGCGTTGAATGCCTCAGCCGCGCACCGCAACGGCTTGCCGGCAGGACGACGGTGGCCGGATCTGAGCTCCGCGTGTCTTGCGAGCGTCGCTGCCGATCGACGTCCGAGTCTGGGACCTGCTGGGATGGAAAGCCCGACCACGGCGAGGGCGGCGAGTCGGGGGCGGTTTGAGTTCGAAGGCTGACTCGCTGAACGATGAAGCACTGCGGCGCAGAAGAGGGTCGAGGCAGCCAAACGACGCGGATAGTGCGAGAGCGGTCACCCTAGCCCCAGTTCCAGCGCATGAGAATTGGGTGAAAGTGCTGTAAAAGACGGAAACGCCTCACTTTACAGGGTATTGTCGGGTTACCAAGCCAACGACAATTCGCGAAAGAGAGGCGTTTCAGGTGAAGAGTAGAGCGAACCTCGCGCGGCGTCAAAAGTCCATCGCGTCGCGGCTGGATCCGAGCTGGCATCCCGAGCGTGAGTCGCCGGTTCTCGAGGGCGGCAACGTGCAGTATGAGGTTTCGGGACGGGTCGAGGCGATCGGCTGTGGGGGTCTTGGAATGCTCCAGAGCGTGGTCGAGGTCGTCGGTCTGCGGGAGGAGATCGACCAGCGCTTGCACCTGCTGCGTCGCCACCTGCCTTACCACGAGTCCGACCACGTCCTGGCGCTCGCGTACAACGTGCTGACCGGTGGTGTCTGCCTCGAGGACCTGGAAGCGCGGCGCAGTGACGAGGGGTTTCTCAACGCGCTGGGAGCGCGCAGGCTTCCCGATCCGACGACGGCTGGGGACTTTCTGCGCCGCTTCGATGGTCACAGCGTGGTGACCCTCATGGAGGCGATCGGCGGGGCGCGGTCGAAGGTCTGGCGGGCGCAGCCGAAGGCGGAGCGCCGGCTGGCGATTCTCGACGTCGATGGCACGATCGCAGAGACCACCGGTGAGTGCAAGGAAGGAATGGACATTTCCTATGACGGCCGGTGGGGCTACGCCCCCTTGATGGTGAGCCTGGCGAACACTCAGGAGATCCTCTACGTCGTCAACCGGCCAGCCAATCGCCCGTCTCACGACGGAGCCGCGGCGTGGATCGACCGCGCTATCCAGTGGGCTGTACAAGACGCTGGCTTCGCGCAGGTGCGGCTGCGCGGCGACACCGACTTTGCTCTGACCGCCAACTTCGACCGCTGGACGGACGGCGGGGTCGAATTCGTCTTCGGTATGGATGCCAGCCCCAGCTTCGTCCAGAGGGCTGAGGAGCTTGCCGAGACAGACTGGAAGCCGCTGGTGAGGCCCCAGAGGATCGCCAAGCGCCGCCGCAGCAAGAACGTCAAGGCGGCCGTCACCGAGCAGCGGGGCTTTCGCGATCTCGCCCTCGAGCAGGAGCACGTCGCGGAAATCGAGTACCGACCCCGGAAGGCGCGGCAGAGCTATCGACTCATCATCCTGCGCAAGCGGATCCGCGTCACCCAGGGACAGCTTCGGCTCACCGATGAGATTCGCTACTTCTTCTACGTCACCAATATCTCGTCCGGGCTCATGGGGCCAGCCGCGATCGTGCGCGAGAGCAACGCTCGCTGTCAGCAAGAGAACCTGATCGAGCAGCTCAAGAACGGGGTCCAGGCTACCCGCATGCCGGTCCGCGAATTCGACGCCAACTGGGCCTATCTGGTCATCGGCGCCCTGGCCTGGAACATCAAGGCTTGGGCCGGACTCCTGCTGCCCAAACAGCTCGGCGCGCGATCGATCTTGCTGATGGAATTCCGTCGCTTCCTCAACGAGCTCGTCCTCTTGCCATGCCAGATCCTGCACAGCGGGCGCCGGCTCATCTTCCGTCTCCTCGCGGTCAATCGCTGGGTGCCCCTGCTATTTCGAGGAACACCCCAGCTGAAGCGACGATGCCTCGCCTGAGGTCACCCGCCGGTCCTGGTGACACCCGCTGGTACAACTGCGCCTGAAGGGGCCCGCGACGGCACTCTCGACCACGCGCCGTCCATGAAACTCGGCCTCATCACCAACATCGAACTGGCCTTCGGCCCAAAACGACGCGCCGCGCACCGCGCTGGAGCTGAAATCACTGGCACCGATGGTTAAACCAAGCCTCATTCGCTTGTTTAGGAGCTAGTATCGCAACCACACCGATCATGCGACTTATGTCGCTCTGCTGCGTCATCCACCCAATCTCCAACGCCTGTCGCGGCTCACGTTGACTCGAGCGTCGCCCGCCCGTTCCCTCGGGATCGTAGCTCATCGACCCAAGCCGCCCGTAGCAATCCGCCCTTACACTGCCCTTCGGCTTCCGAGGGTTCTCCGTGCCGAAGGCAGCGAAGACGACCACACCACCACCCGAGTCCATCGGCCAGCGCCTGGCGAGGCTGCGCAAGGAGCGTGGCATCACCCAGGCGCCGACGGCATGAACCGGTGACCATTGAAGGCCTCGATTTTCACCGTCTCCTGACTGAAGCGAACGACCGAAGCTTGCAGCATTCGGCGTGAAGAGTCGTCATACGGAGGAACAAAGGCAAGAAACTCAGCCGCCCGACCTTGGTCGAAGAAGCTAACTCGCGAGCAAAGCCGTGCACGCCCTGTCACCGAAAGACCAGACTCAACAGACTCAACAAACCCCTTCTGCTCACCCACCGACAGCACCCTCTCAAAGCGATAGATCTTCCATGCGGGCTTCGCAAGTAGGGCCGCCTCCTCCTCACGGGCCTCCTCTGGACTCATGACCCGCACGTGCTGCTCGCCACAGTCAAGGCCTCGCGTGTCACCGAAGATAACCACGCGTGCTGGCCGGCCCATGGCTCGGGCCCACGCGATGTACTCGGCCCGCCCCGTGACCTTGATTCGGCCGCCGACCACACGACCAGTGGCTGCAGGGAGAAGAGTGGACCGCTGATACAGCCTCTCGAGGTCCGGAAAGAAAGGCTCCCTGGCAATGTCCACGTCCGCCTCGACGTCCAAAACTGGCGCCCTGGCGTCGCACTCGATGACTGTCGGCATGGTTACTTCGCAGGAGCAAGGGAGAACGACGTAAAGCTCGAGAATTCCAGTACTGCGTGCAGCGGGATCAAAGTTTCGGTCATCCCGGGAAGTGGCGGAGTTGGCATCGGTGCTTCTATCGCAATCCCGTGGCGCAGAGCAAACTGCTGGAATCGACGTCTCGGCATCATCATCTGCAAGATGATGGGACCGC
>JBQTJG010000584.1:0-8100 GCA_052387355.1 Armatimonadota bacterium
ACGAGCACAACGAGCGCGCACGCACGCCGCAGATCCTTGAGGCCCTACGCGGCGGGAAGAGCGTCGCCCTGGTATCCGATGCCGGCACCCCCTCGATCTCAGATCCGGGCGCGGCCCTCGTCGCGGACGCGATTCGAGAAGGACTGCCCGTGGTCACGGTGCCGGGTCCCAGCGCGGTGACTGCGGCCATCTCACTGGCCGATTTCCCTACCGACCGCTTTGCCTTCGTAGGATTCGCGCCGAGGAGGAGCGCCGAGCGCCGGCGCTTCCTCGAGTCGCTCGCCGGACTGCCCATGGCACTCGTGATGTTCGAGGCACCGCATCGCATTCGCCAGGCGCTTGCTGATATCGAGGACATCTTCGGGGCGCGGCGCATCCTGCTGGTGCGCGAGCTGACCAAGGTCCACGAAGAGATGCTGCGGGGCACCGCAGCCGAGGTCCGAGAGACGCTGGATCAACCCCGGGGCGAGTTTACACTTGTCATCGAGCCCGCGCCGGCCCGGGCGGGCGGCGGCGGGCATCCGGGCCCGGCGGCTGCGATCCCCCCGGGGGCGCCTCTCGCTGATCCCGAGGACTTCGTCCGAGGCCTGCTGGCGCAGGGCCTCTCGCGGCGCGACGCGGCGAAGGCTTTGGCCGCAGCCTACGGGCTGCCGTCCAAGGATGCTTATAGAATCGCCATCGGAGAAGACTGATGCCGCTCCTGCCGCCACCTGACGATGTCGTCGCCGTCCACGAGGCAGCCAGCGAGTTTGAGGCGATCGCTATCCGCGACCTGCTCGAGGCTGCGGGTGTGCAGACGATGGTCAGGTCCAGACTGGTGCCAGGCTACCAGGTTCCCACGATGCTCGGCGATCAGGCCGGGATCGTGGCGGACATTCTCGTGCAGCCTGAGCGGGAGGCTGAGGCCCGGGCGCTCATCGCCGACTATCTGGCATCGCTAGCCACCCCTGATGCGGACGCCGATGGGGAGGGCCCGCCGTCATGACCCGCCGGCCGGAGTGGTGGCGCGACGTCTTCAACCGCCCGGCCTTCTTCGAACTCTACGAGCGCGCTGACCTCGAGCTCGCTCGGACGCAGGTCGGCCAGGTGCTTGCGCTGCTCGATCTTTACCCCCCTGCACGCGTGCTCGACGTCTGCAGCGGGTATGGCCGGCATACCATCGAGCTCGTCCGCCGCGGATTCGCTGTCACCGGCGTCGACATCTCCGTGACGCAGGTGACCCAGGCCCACCGGCATGCCGCCGCGGCCGGGGTGCGGCCGGCGTTTGCCGTGGGCGACGTGCGCGCGCTCCCGGTGCGGGGTCCGTTCGACGCCGCGATCAACATGTTTCTCTCGTTCGGCTACTTCGCCACAGACGCGGAGAGCCAGGCGATGCTCGACGGCGTCGCTCGCGTGCTGCGCCGCGGCGGTCGCCTGCTCATTGACTTCTGGAACCGGGAGCACGAGATCCGCGCCTTTCAGCCGACCGTCCTCGATCGCCGCGATGACGGCATTCTGGAGATCGAGGACTGGTCGTTCGACCATTTGGCCGGCCGTCTGAGCTGGGTGAACACCGTGATCTATTCCGACGGCCGCCGTGAGGCCTGGACCCAGTCGATTCGCGCGTTCACGGCCGCCGAGGTCAAGGCGATGTTGGAATCGGCCGGCTTCATGCTGACCGCACTCTACGGAAGCCTGAGTGGCGAACCATACACCATGGACTCCGAGGCGGCGATCTTTGTCGCGGAGCGTGTGTAGCGCTGAAGACGCCGGCGCGAAAGGAGTCAGGTGACACGATGAGCGCTGCTCAGTATCGGCCGGTCCCGCTCGACTTTGTCCGCCTGCCGGTGGAGGTCCAGCGACAGCGCGCGTACGACTTCAACGAATGGATGCGGCGGCGCCGTACCGTCCGGTCTTTCTCGCCGGAACCGGTGCCGGTTGAGCTGATCTACCGATCGATCGCAGTGGCAGCCAGCGCGCCGTCAGGGGCGAACCGACAGCCATGGACGTTCGTCGTGGTGCGAGATCCTGCGATCAAACGTCGCATCCGAGAAGCTGCTGAAGCGGAAGAGCGTGAAAGCTACGAGCACCGGATGCCTGACGACTGGCTCGAAGCGTTGGCCTCGCTTGGCACGGACTGGCACAAAGAGTTCTTAGAAATTGCACCGTATCTCATCGTAGTGTTCCGCCAGGACTACGGCCTCGACGTCGGGCGGGACGGCGTCGAGCGACGCGTGAAGCACTACTATGTCATGGAGTCGGTTGGGATCGCCTGCGGGTTCCTGCTTGCGGCACTCCACTGGTCGGGCCTGGCCACCCTCACCCACACGCCGAGTCCGATGGGGTTCCTTTCGACAATCCTCGGTCGGCCGAAGAACGAGAAGCCCTATCTGGTGATCCCCGTCGGATATCCCGCGCCCGATGCCGCGGTACCCCTCATTCAGAGGAAGAGCCTCGACGAGATCAGGATCCTGATCTGACTCGCAAGGAGGTCCCTCGAGTGTGTCATAGACGTGCGGAAACGCCGCGTCGGGTGGTGCTTCAGCTGAAGCACTACCCGCGTTGACAGACATTGGCACGGGCGGGTACATTGTATATAGTCTCAAAGAGGCGACGACGAAGCGGGAGTAGGCGCCGAGACCGCTTGAGCGAGCCGGGTCTGGTGCGAGCCGGTGGCGAGAGGGGCGCCGAACATGGCTTCCGAGCTTCCAGGTGAACGGCGCAAGCCAGTAGCCTGAACGGGTGCTCCCGAGATCGAGCAGGGGTGGTCAGTCGGCCACCCGCTGAGGCGCCGTGTCCGCGAGGCCGGCGCGAACCCTGGTGGACACACGGAGGCAGACCTTCCGTCCGGTGGGCGGGAGGTTTTCTATTTGGGCCGGGCGGGCGCACCACAGTCCCGGCGGATCAGGCAGGAGGCGTGCGTGCCGTTCGCGCATCTGGTGGGGATCTTCCCGAGGTCTGAGCAGGTCGTCGAGCTGAGCCGCGCTGTCGAGCGCCGCCGGGCGACCGCCCACGAGCTGGCGGCGGCGGTCGCCGAAGACGAGGCGCGCGTTATCGCCCTGCAGCGGGAGGCGGGCCTCGACTACATCGTCGACGGCCAGCTGCGCTGGCAGGATCTGCTGCGGCCGCTTAGCGATGGCATCCCCGGGATGCATCCCGGCGGGATCGCGCGCTGGTTCGACAACAACTCGTTCTACCGCCACCCGGTGATCACCGGGCCGCTGCAGCCGACCGGGAAGGCGGCGCTGGCGGTCATCAACCTCAAGGCGCTGGCCGGGCTGCGGTGGAAAGCGATCCTGCCGTCGCCCTTCGCGCTGGCGGCGCTGTCTGAGAACGCGTCGGGGCGCAGCGCCGATCAGGTGCTCAACGACGCGGCGGCGGTGCTGCGGGCCGAAGCGCAGGCGCTGACTGCCGCTGGGTGCGCGTACATTCAGTTCAACGATCCGGCACTGGTGACGCGGGCGGGACGCGCCGATCTGCCGCGGGCTCACGCCGCGCTGGCGAAGGTGACCGACGGGTTGACGGTGCGGACCGCGCTCCACACGTTCTTTGGCGATGCCGGACCGATTCTCGGCGAGCTGGTCCGGTTTCCGGTTGATGAGATCGGCGTGGATCTCTATGCAGGGACGCTCAACGGCACAGCAGCGAGCGCGGCCGGGAAGACGCTGCTTGCGGGCGCGCTGGACGGCCGCAACTCGCTTATCGAAGAGGTGCGTGACCTGGTCGACCTTGCGGTAGCGGCACGCGACCGGCTCGGCGCGGCGGATGTCGCGCTCGTACCGAACTGCGACCTCGAGTTGCTGCCGTGGGAATGCGCGGAGTTGAAAGTGCGGCGGCTGGGCGAGGCTGCGGCCGCGCTCAGAGCGGCGAAGTGAATGGAGGTGGCGGCGATGAAGGTGTTTCCAACGCAGGAGATCGGCAGCCTGGCCAAGCCGGCCTGGTTGGTCAAGGCGACCCGCGGGCAGGGGCCGTCCGAGGTCGACCTGGCCGAGATCGACCGCTGGGCCGAGCGCCTCGGCATCGACGGAACGTCGGAACTCAAAGCAGTGCTCAACACCGAGCATCCCGACAAAGAGCGCGTGCGAGACTGGGCCGCGCTGTTCGCCATCCGCCTACAGGAAGTGGCCGGTCTCGACGCCGTCTACGACGGCGAGGCGCGCCGGATCGAGATGTATGAGTATCCGGTGCGCCGTATCGCGGGCTTTCACTTCTACGGACACGTGCGGTCGTTCGACAACAGGTACTATCGCAAGGCCGCGGTGGTCGACCGTGTGCGGCTCACCGAGCCGTTCCACCTCGACGAGTTGAAGTATGTGAAGTCGGTGGCCCGGCGGCCGGTGAAGATTCCGATCACGGGGCCGTATACGCTGGCCGACTGGTCGTTCAACGAGTATTACCTGAAGAGCATCGACGGGGGCTTCCGCGACCTGAAGGCGCGGGCGTACGCGGCGAAGCGCGCGTTCACCCTCGACCTGGCTACTGAGGTGCTGCGGCCGACGCTGCACGCACTCGCGGCGGCGGGCGCCGACTGGATCCAGATCGACGAGCCGGCGGCGACTACACATCCGGAAGAGGTGCCAATCCTGGTCGAGGCGTTCAACGAGGCCGTCGAGGGCGTGCGCGCGAAACTCAGCATCCACATCTGTTACAGCGACTACCGGCGGCTCTATCCTGAGATGCTGAAGATGCGTGTGGACCACCTGGCGCTCGAGTTCAAGAACACCGGAGACTTCGACATCGTCAAGCTCTTCAAGGAGCAGGGCGACACCCGGGAGTTGGGCCTGGGCGTGCTCGATGTGCACTCCGACGTCATCGAGACGCCCGAGGAGATCCGGGACAAGATCCTGGGCGCCGCCGCAGTGCTGGGCGCAGAGAAGATCTGGGCCAACCCGGACTGCGGGCTGCGAACCCGCACCTGGGACGTGGCCTTCGCCAAGCTGCAGAACCTGGTGGAAGGCGCGCGGCTGGCGCGGGAAGCGCTGCAAGCGCCGATCCGAGCGGGAGGGCCCACGCACTAGCGGACCGTTTACACACGGGAGACTGTCCGCCGGCGGCCGAGGCTGAGAGGGTCATGGAAAGAATCTTTATCACGACCGCAATCGACTATGCGAACGCGAGCCCGCACCTCGGCCATGCGTACGAGAAAATCCTGGCCGACGTGCTGGCGCGCTTCAACCGGCTCCGCGGCCGCGAGGTGTACTTCCTCACTGGTACCGACGAGCACGGGCAGAAGAATGTCACCTCGGCGCAGGCGGCGGGCAAGGAAGTCCGAGCATTCGTGGGTGAGAACACGGAGAGGTTCCGCGCGCTGGCCGGCTCGCTGCATCTGTCGGTCGATGACTTCATCAGGACGAGCGAGGAGCGGCACGCGCGCGGCGTGCGGGAGATCTGGGAGCGCGTGGCCGCTGCCGGCGATTTCTACAAGAGGAACTACAAGGCGCTCTACTGCGTCGGCCATGAGGCCTTTGTGACGCTCAGCGACCTGGTGGACGGAAAGTGCCCGGACCATGGCACAGAGCCGCTCGTCATCGAGGAGGAGAATTACTTCTTCCGTCTCTCAAAGTACCGGGCGCAGCTCCGCCGTCTGTTTGAGACGCGGCCGGACTTCGTCGTGCCCCAGACCCGCTATGCCGAGATGCTGAACCTCATCGACGGACTCGATGACGTCTCGGTCTCGCGCCCGGCGGAGAAGTTGCGCGGATGGGGCATCCCTGTCCCCGGAGATCCCTCGCACCTCATCTACGTGTGGTTCGATGCGCTGACGAACTACATCTCGGCTGTCGGCTACGGCAGCGACGAGGCCCGCTTCCAGCGATGGTGGCCGGCGCACCATGTGATCGGCAAGGACATCAACCGGTTCCACTCCTTATTGTGGCCGGCCATGCTCATTTCTGCTGGCGTGAAGCCGCCGCAGCAGATCCTGGTGCACGGATTCCTGACCGTTGAAGGGCAGAAGCTCAGCAAGACCCTGGGAAACGTCATCGATCCGACCGAGGTGGCGCGCGAACTGACCGCGCAGTCCGGCGCCGACCCCGAAGTCTCCGTTGATGCAGTTCGGTACTTTCTGCTGCGCGAGATCCCCTTTGGGGCCGACGGCGACTTTAACAAGCCGGCGTTGATCGGCCGGTTCAACTCCGATCTCGCGAATGATTTCGGGAATCTGTTGAACCGCACACTGCCGCTCGTTGTGCGTGACTTCGGCGGGAGGCTCCCTGGGCCCGGCCCGGACGAGGGAACCGACGCGGCGCTCAAAGAGCTGGCGCGATCCGTCGTGGACGCCGCGTTTGACCATGTGACCCGCCTGAATTTCAGCCAGACGCTCGCAGAGATCTGGCGGCTGCTCGGCGCCGCCAACAAGTATATCGACGAGGAAGCGCCGTGGACGGCTATCAAGCGGGGCCGGTACGACCGCGCGGGAACCGTCGTCTACAATACCCTCGAAGCGCTGCGCATCGCGACGATCCTGCTTTCTCCCGTGTTGCCGACCGCGACGCAGCGCATCTGGGCGCAGCTCGGCGTCCCGCAACCGCTGAGCGCACAGCGATTGGATGATGCGAAGCGCTGGGGCGGACTGCCTGTGGGCCTCGAGGTCCGGCCTGGTTCGCCGGTGTTCCCGCGCATTGACACCCGGGTGAAGGCTGCCGTGCCCGCCGTCGCCCGAGCAGCAGGCGGTGCGGCGAATGGAGCCAAAGGAGGAACATCCGTGGACGAGATCACCATCGACGAGTTCAAGCGCCTTGACATCCGTGTCGGTGAGGTCACGGCGGCCGAACGTGTTTCAGGCACCGACAAGCTCGTCAAGTTGACCGTCGATATTGGAGACGAGGTCCGGACGCTGGTGGCCGGGATCGCCACGCGGTATCAGGCCGCCGATCTTGTTGGCCGGCGCATCGTGGTGCTAGCGAATCTGCAGCCTCGCGAACTTCGCGGGGTCGAGTCGCGGGGGATGCTGCTGGCGGCGACCTGGGGGGATGACGTGGCGATCCTCGGCGTGGACGGAGCGCCGCCCAAAGGCGCCAGGGTTTCGTAGAGGATCTTTATGGCAATAATCCCCATAGACGCTCATAGGGGTGGTAGCCTTATGCGAACGCTTCAGACCGTCCTCATCCTTACCTGGCTGCTGATGGGGCTCGCCGGCTCTGCCGCCGCGCAGCAGGGCGGAGACATTGTCGTTGGAGGGGTCAAGATCCTGACGATTCGTGCCGCACTGGGAGGCATGACCATCGAACAACGGCTCGTGATCATCCGGCAGCGGATCACGAACGCGCTCAGTATTGGCCCCCTCAGGCCGGCGGACATCACCGTACGCACGGTCAACGGCACGCCTGCGATCTTCGCCAGAGATATCCTGATCATCACTGCGGATGCGGAGCATGCCCGTCTGAACGCGACGACACCGCAGGCCCTGGCCGAGATCTGGGCCGAGAACCTGCGGCGAGGCCTGCCGGGCGCAGTCCCCAGGCCTGCCCCCAGTCCGTAAACGCACCTGCCAGTCACGTCCGGTTTCTTTGTAGGGCGTTGGTGCCGGCGCTCTTGGGTTTTGAGTTGGGGCTGCAGGGGTAAAACACATTCGTAACAGATCCTGAATTGGGTTGGAGGTGCGCAGTGAACAAGGATCAATTCTCCGGCAAGTGGCGCCAGCTCCGTGGCACTGTGAAAGCGAAGTGGGGTAAGCTGACCGACGATGAGCTCGATCAGGCGGAAGGGAACTACGATATCCTGGTTGGCAAGATCCAGGAAAAGTACGGTCAGACCCGCGAGTCGATCGAACGAGAGTTCGATACGCTGATGAAGGAAGGCACGAAAGAAGAGTCACGGCCCCGGACACGATAGCATCGAGGCGCCGATAGCATCGAGGCGACTTGAGGCACGGTGCGGGGTCCGCGGTGCGTGGACTCCGCACCTGCTTTTCTGCCCACAAAGAGAGCTTCGGGGACAAAGGAGGGATGCGAGAATGCCGCCCAAAGAGTGGAGCGCGAAGCGTGAGCGTCAGTACGACCATATCAAACAGGGCCTGCTCAAGAGAGGCGAGAAAGGCGACGTCGCCGAGGAGATCGCCGCCCGTACCGTCAACAAAGAACGCGCGCGGGCCGGAGAGACGAAGGAAGCCAGTCGCTCATC
>JBQTJG010000585.1:0-2485 GCA_052387355.1 Armatimonadota bacterium
CGTTGCGCGCGGCCTTGAGCGCCATCGACGCTTCGGTCTCGCGCGCGGTGCGGCCGCCGAATCCCAGGTGAACGTGCATGTCGATCAGGCCGGGCAGCAGCGTGCAGCCGGTCAAGTCGATGACGCGGGCTGACCCCGGGCTTCCGGTCTGACCGTCGGTGACCACGTCGGCGATGCGATCATGCTCAATGACGACGGTCACGCCCTGTTGTGGGGCGCGGCCCGTACCATCAAACACCTGCGCCCCGCGCAGCACTACGCGCTCCATGCGTCGTGCCCCCTCATGGGCGGCGGTCGCTGTCGGCGGCCTTGATCTCTTCATCGTAACAACGGCGGATGCTCGACCCGAGCTTCCCGATGTCTGCCCCATAGATGTGCAAGGAAATCGCTAGGCCCGGTCCTCGATTCTCCACGCGATGGATATCTCCGGGCGGTGTCAGGGCGGACACCTGACCGTTTGGATTGACCGTCTGGCCCGCCTCCACGAGGAACGATGATCCGCCCTCCTGGATCAGCCGGTAGCGGGTCTCGTGCTCCTGACCTTCGTAGACGCCTACCACGCACCACGAGACGTGGTCATGCACCGGCGTGGCCTGGCCGCGAAGCCACACCAGTGCGACCACCGAAAAGCTTCCGTCATCTTCGACATGAAGGACGTGCTGCCGGTAGCGATCGGGGTCGGCTTCGCGATGCGCGAGGCCGAGTAGTCTGGGGTCGCCGAGAAAGGACCCTAGGACAGCGGCAGCGCGGTCAGCCGGCCGTTCGTGCTGCGCGTCACGGCTGATGGCGCCACGAATCGACTCAACCAAAGCCACCATCTGCGGGCTCAAGGACGACGGGGCCATGATCCTGCTCATGCTTGGGGCCTCCTATGTTGAAATACCACAAGCAGCTATCAGCTGCGAAATCCGGTGTCAACCGGTGCCGTAGCCGGCGGGCGCTGGCGTCGTACCGTTCATTGGACCCTCAGGAGGTGCGAATCCCGAGGCCAGCCGCCGAGTATCCTGCGGCCAGCCTGATGTCGAGGCTTGACGCGTCGTCAGCCGAACGGTTGCCGTCGCATCGAATTCCACCTTACATTAGCTGCTCTGAGCCACGTACTTCCTGGCCCAGTCGCTTACGACCGGAATCGTGACTTCCTTCCCGTTGTATGCCTGCACCGCATAATAAATGGAAAGTGCCAACCAGACCAACCAGAGGATCGGGCCCCCAAGGATAACCAGAATCCATCCTAGGAACGGAATGTTGCCAAGAATCGAAAGAGCCACGTAGATGATGAACCATGCGATGCCCCAAAACAGTGCCGTCCATCCGTGGTGCCGCAAGAACGAGTCTTTCTTCTTGTCTGTCAGGATAATGACGAGGGCGATGATCCAGATCGGGTATGCTAGCGCGCCGAGCAGCCGGTTCGACTGATCGGCAGGGGCGGGTTGCATGCTCATCCAACACCTCCGGCTCGAGTATCGTATGCAGTCCAGTGTATGTGGTTCGGACCCCAAGAGAGTTCCTCCTCTCTGAAGCACCGCGGCCCTGGCCGCGTCCATATATAATGGTGGCATGATGGCTGTCGCGATGCGTGGTTTCGCCCAGGTCGAGACGGTGCTCGACGAGATCCGGACTATGACCGCTGGCGCGCCGGTCGTCGTCGCCTTCAGTGGGGGCCTCGATTCGTCGACCGTGGCTGCGCTGGCCCGCGACGCGCTCGGCGCCCCAAATGTCCTGCTCGTGACTGTCAACATGGGGCAGTACGCCTACCGGCGCGGCAACGCCATCGTGCTCGAGATGGCTGAGCAGCTCGGGCTGCAGCAACGCTGTCTGCTGGGCCAGGGGATGCAGCACGTGGTCCAGCGCGGCGGGCCGGCCTGCAACCGGTGCACGCGCGAGATCAAGCTCGGCATGGTAAAGGCCGCCGCCCGCGGCCGGCTGGTGCTGACCGGGTCGAACCGCAGCGACACCTGGGGCAAGATGGGCGTGAAACTCAGCAACGGGTACTACGCGCCGCTGCTCGAACTGGAGAAGCCGCAGGTTCGCGCCATCGCGGATGAGCTTGGGCTGCGGATCCCGCGGATCGGCGAGCACTCGGGCCGCGAGGGCTGCAAGCTCAAGCACCTCCTCAAGCCGCTCGTCAACCCCGACTATCACGGCCGCGCCGTCGCGGAAGCGAACGAGGTCTTGTTGCGCGTCCTGCGCGACGCCGGGTTTGCGGCGGACCTGGCCAACGTGAAGATCGTCGGTCCGCTGCGGCGGAACGTGGCGCTCATCAACATCCGCCCCGAACCATCAACGGACCTGAAGGGAGCCGTTCTCGACGCGCTTGGCGCCCTGCCGGTCCTGGACGAGGTGCGCCTTGTCGATCGCCCCACGCGGCTATTGGTTAAGATCGGACCGTCGCTGGCCGGAGATGCCGCCGGACGCTACTGGGTGCAGCATGGCCGGCTCGCGCCGGACTTCGCCCAGCCCATCGAGGTGGAGTGGCAGCCCGCCG
>JBQTJG010000586.1:0-4092 GCA_052387355.1 Armatimonadota bacterium
GGCCCCATCCTGCGCTTCCCGAGATCAGCGCGAACGGCGTCTGGGGGATATTCATACTTTCGGCGTCTTCGCGGCCTCGACGAACTCGTTCGTCATGACCTCGTCAGCCCCAATCAGTTTCGGGATCAGGTTGAGCCCCAAGTACGTGTCGATGAGGGCGGACCACACCTTGGATTCCATATACCCCCATCCATGCTGCTTCGTGCTGATCGATGTCATGTAGGTGATCTGATTCTGTAGCGTCCGAAGCTCCATGCTCCGGTCCAGTCCGGTGGTGCGCCGGATGACGGCGTCCACGGCCTCTTCCGGATGCTCGCGCGCGTACATCCATCCTTTCGTGCTGGCTGTGACGAAACGCATGACGAGATCCTTGCGATCGCGCAAGACCTGTTCGGTGGTGAAGTACACATACGCGTACATGCGAATGCCGAGATCCCATAGGCGCAGGTACCGGACATCGCTGTACCCGAGGTTCGCGAACTGCGGAATCCGGTCGATCACCCACCCCGAGATGACATCCACCCTGCGGGCGAGCAGCGGGGAGATGTCTCCGCCGACGAACGTGATCTTGACTCGATCCTGCGGCACGCCATACTTTTTTAGGACCGCCTCGAGCAGCGGGCGCGCCGTCGGCTGGATGCCGATGTTCTTGCCCACAAAGTCGACGGGCGTGCGAATGCCCGCTTCCGGCAGATAGAAGAACGCGAACGGATGCCTCTGCAAGATCGTGCCGAACGCCTTGACCGGGAGCCCGGCGCTGCGCGCGTTGACCAGGACCCCGTTGGAGGCCGCGTTGCCAAAGGTGGCGCTCCCACTGGCCACGTTCTGGATCGGATCGATCGCCGGTCCGCCCGGCTGGATGCGGACGTCGATGCCCAGGTCACGGTAGTACCCTTTCTCGATCGCGGTAAAATCGCCGGCTGCCGCAACGCTGGCGAGCCACCCGAGTTGCGTCGACACGCTCGCGGAACCCTGAGCATAGGCGCGCGGGAGCTGAAGCAGTTCGCCGCCAGCGAGGGCAAGAGCGGCAGCCCCGCTGTATTTTAGGAAAGCCCTTCGGCTGAGCCCACGCGTCACCAGCGTAACCTGATCTCGCGTCATCCCCTCCCACCTCCTGTGTGGTCAAGCAACCAATCAGCTTCGTTCCATCCCTCTCATACCGATCCCTCCGCTCGAAATCGCGCGATCTCGCCGGTCGAAAACCCGAGCTCGCCCAGCATTTCATCGGTATGCTCGCCCAGATCAGGTGGCGGGCGGCGCACCTGGCCCGGCGTCTCCCCGAGCTTCACCGGAATCCCAATGCTCTTGAAACTGCCCAATTGCGGGTGCGGGACGTCCACGATCATTCCGTTGTGGGCGACCTGGGGATCCGCCAGGCCTTCGCCGAGCGTGCGGATGGGTGCGCAGAGGATGTCCTGGGCTTCCAGCCTGGTGATCGCCTCTTCCTGCGTCAGTTCCGAGAACCGCCGCCGGAAGATCGCCTGGAGTTCGGTCCGATTCGCCATCTGTGAAGCCTCGGTGGCGAATCGCGGGTCGGACGCGACCGGTCCCAGGTCCAGAGCCCGGCTGATGTCGCCCAGCGGATCGGACTTGAACGCGCCGACCATGAGAATCCACTGGTCGTCGCGCGTCTGGAATACGCCATTGAGCGGCATCTGGCTCCAGTTGACCTTTTGCTGCGCATTCAGCCACGCAGTCGCCTCTTGCTGCTGCATGTAGAGCATGCCGTCGAGCAGCGAGGCCGACACCAGTTGGCCGCGGCCCGTATGTTGCCGCGCGATCAGCGCCAGCAGCATCCCCTGCACCAGCAGCATCCCTGCGGCGAAGTCGCAGACGGCCGTGCTGAAGGGCTCGGGTGGGCTGGCGTCCTCAGACCGGCGAAACAGCGCTCCCCCCATCGCCTGCGCCATCCAGTCTTGTCCAGCCTTTTGCTTGTACGGACCGGTCAATCCATAGCCGCTGCCCACAGCGTAGATCAGCCGCGGGTTGATCTCGCGCACCTGTTCGTACCCGAGCCCCAGCCGCTCCATGGCGCCAGGCCGGAAGTTGTGCACCAACACGTCACCCCACCCCAGCAGGCGCTCGATGATCTGCCGGCCGCCTGGGGTCCGGAGGTTCAGGGTGATGGCACGCTTGTTCCGGTTGCTCGCCAGGAAGATCATGCTGAGCCCATGAGGAAGCGGCAGCGTGGTCCGTAAGAAATCGCCCGCGTCCGGCCGTTCGATCTTGATGACATCGGCCCCAAAGTCCCCCAGCATCTGCGTGGCAATGGGGCCGAGGGTGATTTGGGTAAAGTCGATCACCCGGATGCCGTCCAGCGGTAACGGCGAGGCAGGCGCCATTAGCGTCTCTTCCACTGCGGCGCGCGCCGCTCGCGGAACGCCAGGATGCCCTCCTGCGCATCCTCCGAGCTCATCGCCTGGAGGACCTGCTGGGGCATCCAGTGTGGGATTGCCCACGACGGCAGATCGCGAGATTGGAGGGCGATCAGTTTCGTCGCCTCAATCGACAGCGGCGCGCACGCCAGGATCTCGCCAACCCAGCGGTCTGCTGCTGCCATCAATTGATCGCCGGGCACGACGTCGTTCACGATCGCCGCGGCCTGCGCCTCGCGCGCGGTGATGCGGCGGCCGGTGAGCAGCAGTCCCATCGCGAACTTCAACGGCACCTGGCGCAGTAGCAGCGTCATCGCCCCGTCGAGGGCCATCTGCCCCACCCGCGGCTCTGGAAAGCCGAACTCGGCGTGCTCCGCTGCGAGGAGGATGTCACAGGCGAGCGCGAGTTCGAATCCGCTCCCGAGGGCGAGGCCGTTGATGGCGCCGATGACCGGCTTGAGGAGATCGCGGCGCAACGCCAGGCCGCCCGCCCCGAGCGGCGGCGCCGAGACCTGGTACGCCAGGCCACGCGCATCGGTCGGGTCTTTGATGTCGGTTCCGGCGCAGAACGCCCGGCTTCCGCTTGCGGTCAAGACAGCCACGCGGACGTCCGGATCATCGCGAATCGTATCCCATACGGCCGACATTGCGTCGTGGGCCGCCCGGTTGAGCGCGTTCAGCACACGCGGCCGGTCGATCGTCACCCGGGCGACCGGCCCGTCTTTTGCGTAGCGGATCCCGGTGTCAACGTTGGCGGCGCTTGTCACTCTATGGAGACCTCTGCTGGGCGGAGTTCGGATCGCTTCTTTGAGAATCCTCCCCGCCCATAGCAGATCTCCGCCTCCCGGGCCAACACGATCTCCGGCACCAGCATCGTCCCGACCACATCTGCGCCAAGGGCTGTGGCCATCCGGCCCTCAGCCGGGGTTTCAAACCGTGGCCCGGCGAAGGCCGCCAGTACACCCTGGTCTCGCACACGATGAGTCACCTCACGTGCCGCCTCGACGAGCGCCGATCTTACGTCAGGACAGAGAGGCGCGGACACATCGACCCGCACGGAACATCCGTGCTCCTCGAAAAACGAGAACGGGCCTCGCTGCGTGAAATCGAGGAAGTCATGGACGACCGCGAACGTGCCCGGAACCAGGTCCCCACGAAGCGAGCCCACCCCATCGGTCGCAATGATCCTGCGAACGCCGAGCTCCCGAAAGCCCCACACGTTCGCGTGAAAGTTGACGAGATGCTGCCCGATGGTTTCGGCGACCATGACAGGTTCTTCGGCCGGCCACGCGCAATTTACCTCCTGGTCTATTGAGACTACGGGGAAGGTGATAGGTGAATAGTCCCCCGAGCGCAAGTGCTCGCCAGGTGCTGACGCGCGGCGTCGTCGTGACGATGAACCCTCGCCGCCAGGTGTTCTCGCCGGGTGTGGTCGTCGTGGAGCGGGACCGGATCACTCATGTCGGCCCAAACGAAAGCTGGTCTCGGAGCGGTGACGACCGGGTCGTGGACTGCCGCGGGCACGTGGTCATGCCGGGACTGATCAACACCCATACGCATGCATGCTTTTCGCTCTTCCGCGGGCTCACTGAAGACCTGCCGCGCCGAGCCTGGGCGCCTGCGTACGCTGTGCCGTATCAAGATCGAGCCACACCTCAGGACTACTACTGGGGCGCGATGTTGGGCGGCCTGGAGATGCTCACGAACGGCGTCACCT
>JBQTJG010000587.1:0-1528 GCA_052387355.1 Armatimonadota bacterium
ATCGCAAACCCCGGGTAACCTCTTCGACGTCCGGCCCGTCCAACTCGCTGGGCGTAGTTGAACGCTTCTGGGGGAACATTCCTGAGGAAAATTGTATCGAGGCCTCCGAGATCCACTCCTAACTCGAACGTCGTCGAGCAGCTCAGCACGTGAATGCGGCCGTCCCTGAACTCCCTCTGAAACTCACGCGCCTTTTCCTTGTCAAGCTGTGCAGTGTGCTCTTCCGCTCGTAAGGTCCCGGGCAAGTCCTCCTCGTAGAGGAGGCGGTAATGGTTGGGCTCCAGGCTATGCAGGCTTGTCGGTTTGAGCGTCCCTGGGCAGCGATGCCTGGGACAAACGGCACGGAAAGACACCGCCTGAAGGCGGCCACAAGTGTCACACGCAAAGATTGTGTCGTCTTTCCTAACGGGATGAAGCCTCCACTAGTCCGGGTTGAGTCTTCGAGCATCATCGACCGCGAGAAGCAAACGGTCTTGAGCTGAAGGGGCGCCTTCATCGGATTTCCTGATGACGTCCCAAGTATCCCTCAACGCCTTCACGGCGTTGTCAAGTGCCTCTTGCTCTGGCATACCACCCCGCATAAGAAGCTTGGTCAGGAAGCGCGCTCGCTTCCCTGTCCTGCCACTCCACTTTTTCTCTCCCTTCCTCAGCCTGGCCTTTTCAATCATAAGGACACGTGTTTGCCATCCTTGAAGATCAAGGTCGCTCCAGCCAAGGGACACGCCAGCCCCCGTTCGCAGCTCGACGGCCTTGTCCGTCCTCATGGAATCCAAAAGGATGGTCAGCAGCTCAAGCGTGTCCTGTTCGCCTAGCAGGGTGCTGAAGAATTGGAGATGAGATCGACTCTATCCATACCGTGGTCTCCGCGACTCGGGCCTAGGGTCTTGACAGCGCGGTCCCGAGCGTCCTCGAGAGTGCCCGGAGCGATCTCCTTACTATCGAGTGGGCCATCATGCTGCCGCCTCGACCAGGTTCCTGATGCGGAGCAGATTGTAGACTGCAGTGGCGAACACGAAGATCCAGTTGACGCGGTCTTCGCCTTGGTGCCGGAGCTTGTGCAGCAGCCCGATGGTCTTCAGCCACCCGAAGACTTCCTCCACCCGCTTGCGCTTCCACTGGCTGATCGCGTAGCCGGGATGCCGCGTCGTGCGCCCATCGATCGCACTGCCTCGTCCGCTCGTGTTCTGCGCCACGTGGGGCGTGCTCTCCAGGTCGCGCAAGGCGACGACGAAGTCGTGGGTGTCATACGCCTTGTCGGCGCCCACGGTCACGCGGTGTGCCCGCGGCAGGCGTTTCACCATCTCCCGCGCGGCCTCCCGTTCTGCCGTCCCCGTGGCCTGCGTGACCTGCGCGTCGACGACCAGGCCGTGCCGATTCTCCATCAACACATGGCCCATATAACAGAGCTTCGCCTCCCGCCCCGGCCCCTTCCGGTACAGGCGCGCCTGCGGGTCCGTCGTCGATTCGTGTGTCGCATTGCTCCGCGCCTCACCGCGAAAGTTGACGGTCGGATTGCCCGGATCGTCGG
>JBQTJG010000588.1:0-1794 GCA_052387355.1 Armatimonadota bacterium
GCGACTTCGGCCTGGAATCGCCTGCTGCCTAGCGCATAGTTCCCGTTCGTCGCCGCACGGATGTTCCCTAGCACCTCGGGGTCCAGCTCGGTTTTGAACAAGGCCCGGTAGGCTTCCCGGCGCGCTTCCTCCGAGCGCCCCAGTGCTCGCGGGCATGACTTCCACTTCGTTCTCTGGAAATGGCAGGCGTTGGTGGAGCTCCCGCAAACCTATCGTCAAGCCGAACGGCAGCGTTGCTAACAATTGCCGAAAGCTGACGTTTGCACCAGGTGTGCTCTGGCGATTGAACACTTCTCGCAGACTAATGGTCATGGCAGTTCCCTCCACGTCTGGGCTATTGCAGGGCCACCAGAAGCGGAATTAGCCCCTGGCCTTGTGATAACGGCCGCAACGCCTTACCAATCACGGCGCCGAAGGCTTTGAGGGGATCGGTAGCTTTCATGGCATGCCCCGGCGTGGGCGAGGTGGTGAGCAGGTCGCCCAACGCGATGGGTGCATAGTGGGCATCGACTTTACAGTAGGCTTTGCCTGTAAGGGCCAATGGGATCCGCTTATGGAGAGAAGATTGCCTCCCCAAGATAATGCCCGGTTTGCAATCCCCAGCGCCGGAGAGCACGCCGGCCACTTTGGTGTCATAGGCGTCCGTACAGTGCCGCAACTGCTCCTCATCACTGATCACCATGACGGTCCCTGGCTCCAGTGTCTGCCCTTCGTCGAGGTCGAATTCCTCGGCACAGTCGGCTCCGGCTAACCGGACATCGCCTGTGGCAAGGATATTGCCGTTAACCTCAAGTCTTTCGTGTGGAGTCGTCGTCCCGATACCAACCCCACCGGTCGTGTTAATGATGAAATTCTTATTCCCGCCACCACCAACACTGGCCAGTTCAAGAGCAGAACGAGCTCCCGTTCCGAATTGTCTCAACTGCCAATGCCTCTCAATGCCTAGAAAAAGTAACACGGCTCCCTCACCCGCATTGGCGATATGGACCGCTCCCCCACTAACATGTAGCTTCGCACCTGGGCTCGTCGTGCCGATGCCGACGGCATCAGTCGATAATGTAAGCGGACTGGTATTCCCGTTCTGATCCTTGACGGATTGCGCCGTCGCATTAAGGTCTTGGTCGACCTGTAAATTCGAGGCCATTTTGGCTACCTCCCATAAATAAGAATGTGGTATACCTTGCTAGCAGGACGTCATTACTGACCCGGCCAAGTAATTATGACCCTTCTTTAGCAAGATTCACTAAAGCGAGGCATAGTCATAGAGCAGGCCGCTCTTAAGGGCACCTCTAAAAATCGCCCTACCGGGATGCTTTTCCGAGCGGTTTGAGGGACAAGCGCTCATCCGCCCGCTGAGCGAGAACACGTGATGCCCTTCCAACGCCGACCCGGATTTTTTTGACGTAGAGGAACGTGCGGCCAAGCTGACCGAGATGAGCGATCCCTTGGTGGGGTTGAATGCCGTCATCGACTGGGAAGCGTTTAGACCGGACCTCAATCGGGTGCATGAGAAGGAACGGAAGAGCCATGCCGGGCCAAGCCGTTCGATGTCGTGCTGATGTTCAAGCTCTTGATATTGCAACAACTGCCCAATCTGTCCGATGACGGCATCGAATATCAGGTGCGGGACCGCTTGAGCTTCATCCGTTTTCTGGGGCTGCAACTGGAAGACCGGGTGCTTACCGGCCCGAGGATCTCACGGCCTTGGTCCGGCAAAGCCTGGAAGAACACGGCATCGCCACCGAATGGAGCGAGGTGTTGAGCGGGCATCTCGCCCAGGCGCTGCGTACACCG
>JBQTJG010000589.1:0-1755 GCA_052387355.1 Armatimonadota bacterium
GGCACCTCGCCCGCCGGCGTGACGCCGACCTCGGCGGTCAGCTCGATGCGAATCGTGCGCAAGTCGCGGCCTTGGCTCGCGCGAAAGCTCACTTCGCGCGCGAAGCGCACGGTCACCACGCTCGCGCCCGTCTCGTCGCGCTCGAACACGACGTCCTCGACGGGCACGCGCGCATTGACGCCCGCCGGCTTCACCGCCTCGCGAAAGCGGGCTTCGTTTTCGCGGGCCGGCAGGCTGCCCGCGGGCGCGACGGTGATGCGGAGCTCGCTCCCGCGCGATTCAGGGAAGTGGCTGACGTAGCGCAGCGGCACCACCAAGCCGATCGTAACTACCGCTGCGGCGCCCTCCTCCGTCGTCTCGACGCTCTCGAGCACGGCGCGGCTCGCGGACTGCGCGACCGCGCTCCCCGTCCATGCGAGACACGCGGCGAGCGCGAGCAGACAGCGCGCTTTGAGCTCCACTCGCACGCGCGACGCCTCAGAACTCGCCGGCGCTCGCGCGGTGCTCGCGCGCACGTGACTGCCTGATCACCTCGAAGGTCGAGTCGGCGTACACATGGCAGCTGCCGGTGCAGTCGCGCAGCTCGCTCACCGTGTAGTAGACGGTAGGCTGCTCCGACTTCTTGTGCCGCTCACGCGGGAAGTCGCTCGCGTGACAGCCCGCGCAGTCGCCGCGAAACGCCGCCGCCGGCCATGCCACGGCCTGCCCGTTGCCGCTATGGCATGCGACACACTCGACGCTGCGCTTGTGGTTGCGGGGATAGCTCCCCGACGAATGCTCGAAGTCGATGGGCTTCCAGCGCTCCGTATCGTGGCACGAGCTGCACGGCAGCGAGGTGACGAAGTGCCGCGGCGGCTGCGCCGGCGCCGTGACGCCTTGGTGGCAGCCGATGCACGCACCGCCGACGGCGCCGTGATCCAGCGCCGCCTGCTGGAACGTGAGCGTACCGTGGCAGACGTCGCACTGAGCCGTCGTCGGAATGTGGTCCGGCGGCTTGCCGGCGACCACGACGTTGTTGTGACAGCTCGAGCAGCGCCCGTCGGTCTCGGACTCGTGCTCGAAGATGGCACCGTGCCACGTGCGCTGGTCGTGACACACGTCACACTGCTCGCGCGTGGGAATGTGATCGGGCGGCTTGACGTCGGCGTCGACGAAGCCGCGCCCGTTCTCGTGGCAGCCGGTGCAGAGCCGCGGTGTGCCCGCGAAGATCCCGCGCACGTGACAGCTCTCGCAGCGAACGAGCACGTGCGCGCCCTCGAGATGGAAGCCGGTCTTCAGGTGCTCGGTGACCGGATCGCGCTCGGGCGCGGCGCCCGAGCCCTCACCCGCCGTCTGCGCGTTCGCTCCGGATGCAAGGGCGCAGAGCATGAGCGCGGCAGCGAGCGTGCGGCCCGCGCACGACACGCGGCAACGAGATGTGCGTCGCGCCTCGCTCATCGTCGTTGCCTCAGCGCGCGGGCTTGATGACGGCCGTGAAGCTCGTCGTTTCGTGGCAGCGCTCGCAGGAGGCTCCGAACGCTCCGGCGTGCGCGTCGTCGGCCTCGTGGCAGGCCACGCACTGCTTGCGCGGCTTGCTCACGGTCTCGCCCGGCACGATGTGACAGGCACGACAGTCGATGCCCGTGTGCGCGCCGTCGAGCGCGAAGCGGGTCCGCGCGCCGTGATCGAACTCCCAGCGCGACCAGCCCTCGGGCGAATGGCAGTCTACGCAGCGCTCGCCGAGCTTGCGCTCGTGGACGTCGTCGGAGCGATGGC
>JBQTJG010000590.1:0-6641 GCA_052387355.1 Armatimonadota bacterium
CGCGGCGGGTCAACGATTGTGGTACGGGATGAACGTCACACCGGTCTGATTGGCTGGATGGTTCACTCGGAAGGGCGTGTCGTGACTGTCGATCTGATACCAGACCTCCTCGGGCCCGTGGATGATCGCGTCCTGGGGCAGATCGACCTTCTCGCCGCGCGCCTCGATGATCGCAATGGCCGCATCGCAGTCCGCCATCTCAAAGGCGATGTGGTTGAGGTTGGTCCGTTCGATGCCAGGCCTCCGGAATAGCGGTAAGGCGCTCATCTTCCGGCCGATCGCGTCGGGAACCCCGTCCTCGTAATAGATCTGTGCGATGAACTCACCCCGGCGATCGTGATGCCGGCGGAAGGTCATCCCAAAGACCTCTTCCTGCCAATCAAGCAGCGCGGGAGGGTCGGCCACTTCGAGCGCCACATGGTGGATCTTCCGGACCAGACAGGGAACCGCAGGATCTACGAGCGCCTCGGCCATCTTCGTCGCGGGGTTGTGCTGGGGAAACGGGCGGGGCCGTATGTAGCTGTCGATCTTGATCCGCAGCCCTCCCGGCGCGGTGAGAAGATCCGCACCATCTACCTCATAACCACGGCGCCGCAGATCGGCCACTGCGGCATCTACGTCCCCTTCGACAGCGAACCCGATATGGCGCAGGCGGCCACGAGGAATGAACGGCCGGTTGTACAGGATGAGGAGTCCCGGATTCTCGCGTTGGTGAATGGGAGAGCCCATCACGCGAACGTACTCGCCCTCCCAGTACCCTTGCCGCAGCAACTGCAGGCCAAACACATCGCGCAGGTACCGTTCCATGCGAGTGGGCGACGACAGTTCTAACGCGATGTGCGTAACGCCTTCAACGCGCATGCGCGGCTCCTTGTTCAGTCGTATCTGTACGGAAACAGTGGTACTCCAGGATCGTTGGCCGGGTGCCCGATCGCGTAGGGTGTGTCACGGCTGTCGATCTGGAGCCAGAGCTCCTCCGGTCCGTGGATCATCGCATCCTGTGGGAGGTCCACCGTGGCGCCCCGCGACTCGATTTCCCTGATTGCGCCGTCGGCATCGGCCATGTCGAAGGCGATGTGGTTCATCGTCACCCCGTCGTTCCCGCGCCGCAGGAAAAGGGGCGTGAAGCCCGGCCGGCGTCCCACCGCATCCACCGGGCCGTCGCTGTACTTGATCGTCGCGATGAACTCTCCGCGGCGGTCGAACATCTGCGTGAAGTCCATCCCGAAGACCTCCGTGACCCACTGCAGTAGCGGCTCGTGCGCAGGCACATCGAGCGCGATGTGGTGGATCCCGCGCACCAGACACGGCAGCGCCGGGTCCACCGGCGCGTCGGCCATCTTCGTCGACGGGTCGTGCCGGGGGAAGGGACGGGGCCGGGTCAGATGGTCTATCTTAATCCGCAGGCCGCCGGGGGCCGTCACGATGTCCTCGCCATCGACCTCATGGCCTCGCCGCCGCAGGTCGGCCACCGCGACCTGGACGTCCTGGTCGACCCCAACCGCGATGTGACGCAGCCGCGCACGCGGGATGAACGGGCGGTTGTAGAGGACGAGCATCGTAGGATTGTCCCGCTGATGGATCGGCGACCCCATGACGCGCACATATTCGCCCTTCCAATAGCCCTGCCGGAGGAGCTGCAGGCCGAAGACGTCGCGCAGGTACCGTTCCATGCGTGTCGGCGATGACAGCTCGACCGCGGCATGGGTGATCCGCTCAAAGCGCATCCTTCCCTCCTCGTGTATCCTCGACAGCTCTGTACGTGGTGACGTGTCTGTCCGTGGATTGTTGTTCAGCCGACATGGTAGGGGATGAAGGTGACGCCGGTCGGGTTCGCAAGGTGGTCCACAGGGAATGGCGTGTCGCGGCTGTCGATCTGGTACCAGACCTCCTCGGGACCGTGGATCATCGCGTCCTGCGGGAGATCGACCTTCGCGCCGCGCGACTCAATGACGGCGATCGCACCCTCGGCGTCGGCGGTGTCGAACGCGATGTGATTGAGCTCCACGCGGGCGTTGCCCGGTCGCAGGAACTGCGGGAGCAGTGCTTGCTTCCGGCCGACCGGATCCTTGGGCCCATCCGAATACTTGACGCTGCGGATCAACTCGCCGCGGCGGTCGTGCGTCTTGCGCTCGTCCAACCCGAAGGTCGCTGTGAGCCAGTGTAATAAGGGCTCGTGCTCCGGGACGTCGGGCGCGACGTGGTGAATCCGTCGCCATAGGCAGGGCAGGGCGCGGTCCAGCGACCCTTCGGCCATCTTCGTCGACGGATCTCCCACGGGCAGAGGGCGCGGGCGGGTGAAGCTGTCGATCTTGATGCGCAGATCACCCGGCGCCGTCACGATGTCCTCGCCGTCGACCTCATACCCTCGCCGCCGCAATTCGGCCACCGCGGCGTCCACCTCCTGGTTGACGCCGAACGCAATGTACCGCAGCCGCCCGCGGGGGATGAACGGGCGATTGTAGAGGATGAGGAACCCGGGGTTCCCGAGCTGGTGCGTGGGAGAGCCGATCACCCTGACGTATTCGCCTTTCCAGTATCCCTGCCGCAGCAACTGCAGGCCGAACACGTCGCGCAGGTATCGCTCGGTGCGGGTCGGCGACGACAATTCCAGCGCAACGTGTGTGATGCCCTCGACACGGATCTCCATGGTGTGCCTCCTCCGATCTACTCCGCGCCCCGGCTCCGCAGCGCGAGGGCCACCGTCTCGTGACCCTTCTCGATCGCGATCTGCAGCGCCGTCTTCCCTTTCTGGTCTCTGGCATCGACGTGCGCGCCGTGATCGAGCAGCCACTGCGCCATGTCCGCCTGACCGAACGCGGCGGCGCCATGCAGGGGACGCATGCCCGAGGTTCCAGCGTTGACGTCGGCGCCGGACGCCAGCAGCAGCTCGGCAATCTCGCGGCGCCCTGCGATCACCGGGAAGAAGAGGACCGGAATCCCGTGCGCGCCCGTTGCGCCCGAGAGCGCCGGATCGGCGCGCAGGAACTCCTGGACACGATCCTTCATACCGAGCATTGCGGCGGTGCAGATGTCGAGCGACGCGCCCTGCGCGAGCAGCAACTGGGCGATGTCGGCGCGTCCGGTGTGGGCCGAGGCCTCCAGCGCGTTCTCCTCCCAGCGCGCCCTGGCGTGCACCAGGATCGGCTGCCGCTCAACCCACGCTCGCACCGTGTCCACGTCGTGGTGGGCCGCGACGACGAATTCATCCACGGCCTTCTGCAATGGTCGTTCGAGCCGCTGCACCTCGAGCAGCGCGCGCAGTTCAACAATCGGCTGGTTGGCGTTGTCGACGCGCAGGTCGATGTAGCGGTCGGTCATGCCGCCGTAGGAACCGCTTTCCATCGCCACGAGGAGTGCGGCGGCCTGCTGGCCTCGCCGGTCTCCGCCGTGCGCCTGCCCGGCCTCGAGCGCGCTGACAAGGCGCTCGGGCAGCGGACCAGCAGACGCTTCGAACGTCCTGGCCATCGCCTCGATCACGTCCGGACCGGTCAGGAGATTGCCCTGGCAGGTGTAGCCTGTACCCGTGCGGTGTCCAGCCCAGGACATGCACTTCTCCCCGGTCCAGGCGACCGCCCGACCTTGCGCATCCACCACGCCGACCTGCCGCCGATGGCGAGACCCATCGGGCTCGACCAGCCGGTTCAACACCTCGTCCGCAGACAGCCCCTCGGCGAGCAGCCGCAGTCCCTCGGGCCCGTACGTTGCATTAGCCCACGCCTGCGTCGCCACCGCGCCGACGCCGGCCCGCGCCCAGGGGACCGTGGCGCCGACTGCCAGGAATTTGCTGGCCACCGCCACGCCGATCTCGCCCGTGTCGCGGTCGGTGGCGACGATCGAGAAGGTGTTCACCATCCGACACTCCCTTGGAATTCCCTCACGACAGGCGTCATCCGCTCAATCGCGAGCCGAAGCATCTCCGCGGGCCGCAGAAAGGAGACCCTGATGTATCCGTCGCCGCCGCCGAAGGCCGTGGCCGGGAACGTCTGTACGCCTGCGTCGAACATCCGCAGACAGAAGTCGTAGGACTTGACTCCCAGCGCGCCGATATTCACGTAGAGGAACAGCCCGCCTTTCGACCATTCACATCTCAGCCCCATCGCTTTGAATCCGTCGACCAGGATCTGGCGTCGCTCGGAGTAGATCTGGCGCATCTCATCCACACTGTCCTCCGGTCCCGTCAGCGCGGCGAGCGCGCCGGCCTGGGACACTGCTGGCGCGCAAATCGTCATGGTGTGCTTCACGACCTCCATCTTCGACACGATGGGCTGTGGGCCGAAGAGGTAGCCGACCCGCCAGCCTGTCATGGCGTAGGTCTTGGAGAAGCCATTGATCGTGATTGTCCGATGATCCATGCCGGGAAAGGACGCCGCGGTGACATGCAGGGTCCCATCAAACATCATCTTCTCGTACAGCTCGTCCATGACCACGAACACATCATGCTGGCCGGCGACCTTAGCCAGTTCAGCCATGACCTCTCGCGGAATCACCGCGCCCGTAGGGTTGTTCGGAGAGACCAGGAGCAGGGCTTTGGTTCGCGGGCCCAGGCGCGCTGCGACGTCCTGAGGCTGGATCACGAACTCATGCTCTTCCACCGTTGGGACGTAGACAGGGACTCCCCCCGCCAGCTTGATCGCGCTTTCGTAGGGGCCGTAGTTGGGATCCGCCAGCAGCACTTCGTCGCCGGGGTCCAGCAGCGTCTGAAACGCGAGATAAACGGCCTCCTGCGCGCCTTGCGTGACAACGACGTGGGCAGGGTCGACAGCCACAGCGAACTCGCGCCGGTACTTCTCGCAGATCGCCCGCCGTAGATCCGCGCGTCCCTGCCAGTGCGTGTAGTGAGTCGCCCCCTCTTCGAGCGCCTTCTGGGCGGCCCTGATGATATGCAGCGGTGTGGGGAGATCAGGATCGCCGTCGCCCAGCGGCACGAGGTCCGTACGACCTTCTGCCAGCCGCATGAGGTGCTCCCGCTGCTCGTCGCGTCGTCGCTCGACGTTTCGGACGCGGGATGCCAGGAACGCCTCGACCGGACGGCGCGCGGGCTGCGTGGTCATCGGCTGGGCGGCATCTCGACGCTCACGCCCTTTAGTTTCGGGGAGATGTACGAAACCGCCGGATCGTTCGCCGGGTGCCCGATCGGGAAGGGTGTCTCGCGACTGTCGATCTGGTACCAGACCTCCTCGGGCCCATAGATGAAGCAGTCCTTGGGAAGGTCGACCTTGACGCCCTTGGACTCGAGCACCCCGAGGGCGCCCTCGGCATCGGCGGTCTCGAACGCGATGTGGTTCAGGTTGACACGCGTTGCGCCCGGCCGCAGCACGATCGGGAAGTAGCTGTGCGGCCGGCCGATGGGATCACGCGTCGCGTCGGTGTACCAGACGTGCGAAAAGTATTCTCCTCTACGGTCTCCGGTGCGTCTGGCGTCGAAGCCGAAGACATCGATCAGCCAATCCTGGATGCGCGCGGGCTCACCTGCATCCGGCGCCACATGGTCGATGCCACGCCACATGCACGGCAGGTTGGGGTCCACAGCAGCGTCCGCCAGCCTGGTCGAGGGGTCGTTGAGGGGCAGGGGACGGGGGTGGGTGAGGCTGTCGATCTTCATTCGAAGACCCGCCGGACCGGTGACGATGTCCTCGCCGTCGACTTCGTACCCGCGGCGGCGGAGCTCTGCGACCGCCGGCTCGATATCCTGATCGATGGCGACGCCGATATGGCGCAGCGTGCCGCGGGAGATGAACGGGCGGTTGTAGAGGATCAAGAAGCCGGGATTCTCGCGCTGGTGGGTCGGCGACCCGACGATCCGGACGTACTCACCTTTCCAATAGCCCTGGCGGAGGATCTGCAATCCGAAGACATCACGGAGGAACCGCTCCATTCGAGTTGGGGAGGACAACTCCAGAGCCACATGCGTGATGCCGAGAACGCGCATCGACCCCTCCTGGTGCGTGAATGTCGTGACCCATGCGTAGATGCGCAGACGCCTAGGATGACCGCTTCTCCGAGACGACCAGCGGCGCGCCCAGCGCGTCGGAAACTGCCCGCACGACTTCCGGGACCGTCTGCGCGTCGGGCACCCCTGGCATACCGGAAAGCGCGGTGATCCACCTCACCGTGGCGTCAACAGCCCACGATGGCACGGATACACCCTCCAGGGTCTTGGCGGCTTCCCGCATCTCTTCGAGCCTTCGCGATCCGCTGGCGGCGGTCGATCCGAGCATGCGGAGGATCATCGCCGGCGTGCCGACGTTCCCATACTCACGGGAGAGCAGATCCAGCAGGGGCTCGACGAGCCCGAGACGATGGGCGGCGGTGAGCGATTCGGCCAGGAGCGCAATCGTGCCCTTCGTCATGACACTCCAGAGCATCTTCAGCGATGAGGCATCGCCGGGTCGCGCGGAGAGGACGGTCGTCGCCAGTCCGTGGCGGGTTGCCAGATCGTGGAAGTCGCCGGCCGCGGCGCCTGAGAGCCAGATCGGCACGCGCACCCCCATGAGAGGGATCGGTCCCATGACCGCGGCGTCGACAAAGCGCGCGCCACGGGCCTCGACGATCCGGGCGATCTCCACCGCGGTCTGCCCTGCGATCGAGTTCATGTCTACGAAGAGGGTCGCCGGACTCAGGAACGGCGCCACCATTTC
>JBQTJG010000591.1:0-9465 GCA_052387355.1 Armatimonadota bacterium
TTGTGGTTGTCGCCTTAGATCTGCTTTGTCGAAGCGAATCACCTCCCCAGGCTGCGTGCAAGAACAGACGGGAAGCGGCAAGCGGAGTTGGTCTCGCAGACACCCATTCGGGCCTCCCGAGGGAGGATCCGCATGACAGCGATATCCGGACTGGGCTGCTCAGTCAAATTGGCGGCCATCTCTCAGGCGCAGTGTAGTGAGCGAGCTCACCCGGCGCGGAGACCTTCTGCCGCATTGTGGTCCTGGTCGGCGTCCAGGTCCAAAGGAGCGTGCCAGAAGCTTGCGAGCAATGGCGACGGTCGTGATTCCCCTCATGTCGTGCACGCACCATGCTCGACGGCAAGGAAACAAATTCGGGGTGGCGAATCCTGATGCCATTCATTCATCCTTTAGCGAAGGAGCGAAAGAACATGGTCGAGCACGACATCAGGCACGAAGCGGCTCGCATGTCGCTCGGCCTGACCCCGGAACTGCCCGATGAGGAAATGCGCGGGAGGAGGCAGCGGCTCCGGGAAGCGATGCGCAGAGACGGCGTCGACACCGTCCTCGTGTTTGGATCGCCCATCGAGCCGACCTGGATACGGTATCTGGCCAACTACGTCCACCCTTTTGTCCTCGATGAGTCGTTCGTCGTCTTCTCACAGAAGACGGCCGACCCCATCTTCCTCATTGATCGCCCGTGGTTCATCGAACAGGCTCGCGAGATGTCCCGGATCAAGGACATCCGGATATTCCCGTACGTGGAGTTCCCGTGGGCCTTCGATGAGCTGGTCAAGCTGTTCGGAGGCCTCCTGGCCGAACTGGGGGCCGAGCGCGGCACCGTGGGCATCTGCCATCTGGACATGCCGGCGATATATTATCGCGCCCTCACCCGGGCGCTGCCTCACGCGCAGATAGAAGACGTCACACAGATGTTGAATGGGCTCCTCGAGCACAAGACAGAGTACGATCGTCAGATGATTCGTCGAGCAGCGAGGATCGCCGATGCGGGGATGGTGGCAGCGCTCAACGCCTGCGGGCAAGGTGTGCCTGAATACCGGGTGGGGTTTGCTGCTGAGGAGGCGATGGCGGCAGCGGGAGGCGAGTTCGGAACGGGTGTGACCGTTCGGACCCATATCTACGTCGCATCAGCAAGCCAGATCCGCAGCAACGTGCGCCCGTACAAGTACACGGCCAGGCCGTTGGAGAAGGGGGACATGTTCTTCATCGACCTGTCCTCTTCGTACCGCGGATACTACGCTGACTTCTGCCGCACAGTGATGATCGGGAAGCCCAGCCCGGAACAACAGCGCATGTACGATTGCACGATGGCCACGCACAAACGCATGATGGAAGCCATGCGGCCGGGGATCTCCGGGGAGGAGTTATTTCGCCTGGGCCAGGCGGTCGCCGTCGAGTGGGGCTATCGAGAGAACGACATCAACAATGTCTGGCTTGGGCACGCGACCGGCATGATCTTGTCTGAGCCCCCCTTCTTTGCAGAGGGGGAGAAGCGCACCGTTCGGGCCAATACGTTCGTCAACATCGAACCCGGCATCTTCATCCCGCGGCACGGCTCGACCTCGGTCGAAGATTCCATGTGGGTTACGGATTCAAGAGTGGAGTTAGTGACGCAAGCCCCGCGTGAGCTGCACGTCGCATAGGATTCTTGCTGAGAGGCGAAGGAGGCGAAGTGATGCGGAAGGTACTAGGCGGCTTCGTGTGTGTGCTCCTGCTTCTGCTGGCTGCCGGGCGGGACGCGACGCCCGGTGGTGCCGCCGGCGGGAAGTTGAAGGTCGGGTTCGTGTTCAACACTCCCCTGGGCGATCCGGGGTGGACGACGCGGCAGAACGCCGGCAGGCTGTGCCTTCAACAACGGATGCCCGACGTTGAGACCGCATATGTCGAGAACGTTCCCGAAGGTGCCGATGCGGAACGTGTCATCACGGAAATGGCCAGGGCCGGCAACAAACTCGTCGTGGCTGCCAACTTTGGGTACATGGATACGGTCATAAAGGTAGCTGAGAAGTTTCCCAATACGGTCTTCCTGCATGGGACGGGCTACAAGACGGCGCCAAACGTGAGTACCTATCATGGCCGCATGTATCAGGCCCAATACCTGTCCGGCATGGTCGCGGGCCGGGTGGCGAAGAAAGACTTTATTGGGTTCGTCGCCGCTGTCCCGATTCCGGAGGTGGTCAGGGACATTAACGCGTTTACCCTGGGCGCTCGCTCCGTGAACCCGAAGATCAAGGTGAGGGTCGTGTGGGTGAACGCGTGGTACGACCCGGCGCGGGAGCGCGAGGCCGCCAATGCGCTCATCGATGCGGGCGCGGATGTGGTAGCCAATTTCACGAACTCGGCCGGGCCCCTGCAAGCGGCTGAGGCCCGGAAGGTGCACGGCGCCGGATACCATGCGGATATGAGGCAGTTCGCGCCGAAGGCCTTCCTCGTCGCTTCTGTGTGGAACTGGTGCCCCATCTTTGTGCAGGTCGCTCAGGGCGTCAAGGCAGGTACCTGGAAGACTACACAGATTTGGGGATCCATGGCCGAAGGGGTCGTCGATATCTCCAAGCTCGGTCCTGACGTCCCGAAGGACATCCAGGATCGTGTCATGAAGGTGAGGGGCGAGATCATCAAAGGGACGACGAAGGTCTTTACGGGACCCATCAACGATCGGGCCGGGGCCCAGAAAGTGCCGGCCGGCAAGTCCATGAGCGATGGCGAATTGTTGGGGTTCAACTGGTTTGTGGAGGGGGTCGAAGGCACGATTCCCAAGTAACCGCAAGAGGAGCCAAGACGGTCATGCGTGTTAAAGTAGCTGCCATACAGCCGAACAGCTTTCGTGGGAAGGACGAACAGCAGAATCTTCAGCGCGCGCTCGATTACCTGGATGAGGCGGCGGGGCTGGGGGCGCATATCGTCACTTTTCCTGAAGGATACCCCGGTCCCTACAATGGCGACCTCACCTGGTCGGCGCACGTTGCCATGTCGGCGAAGGCGAGGGAGCGCGGTCTCTACATCGTGTATGGGACCGTCGATCCTGTTCCCGGCGAGGATGGGGTCTACTACCTGGCCCTCAGGCTCCTGGGACCCCGCGGTCAGTTGATCGGGACCTATCATCGTGTTCAGCCCAACACCCCAGACGTCGATCGGGTCTTGATGAGGAACAAGATCATAGCGCCCGGCAACACCTTGAGTGTGTACGAGACGACGATCGGGCGGGTGGGACTCCTGATCTGCTCGGAGGTGTGGTGCCCGGAACTCCCGCGGCTGCTGGCACTCCAGGGGGTGGACATTCTCGTCGCTCCCATCGGCGGACTCGTCTACGAGTTGCGGGACGCGTGGAGATCCGTGCTGTGGACCAGGGCCATCGAGAACCACTGCTTCGTGGTGACGTCCCAACACCTGTATGGGATGGAAGACGGACTGGCCATGATCGCCGGCCCCGAGGCGATTCTCGCGGAGACGAGCCGCCCAGGCGTGTTGATGACCGAAGTGGATCTTGACCGTCTCACCTGGCTCCGTACCCACAGCCAGACCCTGGAGCTCCCGAAGCCATATAGGGCGATTCCCGGACTGCTGCGCTACCGCCGTCCTGAACTGTACGGACCGCTCGCTCAGTCAGCCGAAGACCTGTACGACTTTCATTACTACAAGACGCGCATGGAAAGCCTCGGCCCCGCCTCCAACTGAACTGAGGACGGGATCTGCCCGCAGCGCCAACGCCCGCCTCAATCGAGACCCCGCTGGTAGAAGCGGCCGGGATCGTCAAGCGGTTTCCAGGGGTGCTGGCGAACGACCGGATTCACTTTGCCGTCCGGACAGGTGAGATCCGCGCCCTCCTCGGTGAGAATGGCGCCGGCAAGACCACGCTTGTGAGCATTCTCGCCGGTCTCTATCAGCCTGACGAGGGCGATATCCGCTGGCGGGGGAGGCGCGTGGCAATTCGTTCTCCGCGCGAAGCTGCCCGGCTCGGCATTGGCATGGTCCACCAACACTTCAAGCTTGTGCTCAGTTTCACGGTGACAGAGAACGTCATGCTAGGCTTGGCGGAGTCCGGGCCCTCCCTCCGTGAGGTGGCACAGCGGTTGACGGCCCTGGGCCGCGAGTACCGCCTTGAAGTCGATCCTTCCGCACGCGTCTGGCAGCTCTCCGTGGGCGAACAGCAGCGCGTCGAGTTGCTCCGGCAACTCTACCTTGGCGCACAACTCCTCATCCTGGACGAGCCCACCGCGACCCTGACGCCTCAGGAGTCGCAGGAGCTGTTCAACGTGCTGCAGTTCATGGCGGACCAGGGCCACGGCATTATTCTCATCACCCATAAGCTCCCGGAAGTCATGGCAGCGGCGCACACGATTACCGTGCTGCGTCAGGGAAGGGTGGTGGCGAACCTCGCGCGCCACGAGACCGACGAACAACGGCTTGCCAGCCTGATGGTAGGCCGATCTCCGCAGAGGCTCTCTCCGCGCTCGCGGGTCCTCGGACCGCCCCTCCTGAGCCTCCATGGGATCAGCTGCATGTCCGATCGTGGACTGCTTGCTTTGTCCTCCGTGGATCTGGAGGTCCGAGCCGGGAGTATTGTGGGCATCGCGGCTGTGGCAGGGAACGGGCAAAAGGAACTCTCGGAGGTCTGTACTGGACTCCGCCCGGTCAGCGGCGGCCGGGTTCTGGTCGATGAGAGAGACCTCACGGGTGCGGGTCCAGCGATCTTCTTCCGAGCCGGCGTGACGTTCGTCCCAGAGGATCGCCTGGGCACCGGACTGTCCCCTGGGCTCACGGTCTGGGAGAACCTCTGCCTCAGGATGTACTCGCTCCCGCCCTTGTGCCGAAGAGGAATGCTCAACCTGGAGGCCGCTCGCGCCCTGGCGGAGGGATTCGTTACCCGCTTTGGGATTGTCACCCCTTCACTCGATGTTCCTGTTCGCTACCTCTCTGGGGGCAATCTTCAAAAGGTTGTCCTGGCACGGGAGATCTCGGCGCGCCCGCGCGTCCTCGTGGCGTCGTTTCCAACTCGCGGGCTGGACGTGGCCTCGACAGAACTTGTGCAAGAGTCCCTCGTGTCTCAGGCCGAAGCGGGGGTGGCTGTGCTGCTGATCTCTGAGGATCTCGACGAACTTCTGCTCCTCTCAGACCGGATTGTCGCCCTCTACAGGGGGCAGATCATGGGGCAGGTCGAAACCTCCAGGGCCGACCGGCAGCAGATTGGCCTGTGGATGGGCGGCGTTCGCAGTGACAACCTCCCCATGCCCGGCACCCAATGAAACCGCTGTCGCGCGTCATGCGGGTGACCTTGCAGGCGAGGGCGAGACCGCTCCCGGCATACGCAAGACCTCTGACGACGGCCGCGTCCGTGCTGGTGGCATTATGCTTTGGCGCAGGCTTCTTTGCGCTCAGCGGTTATGATCCGTTGCGGCTCTATGCCATCATGGCGCGAGGCGTGTTTGGCGATGCCTACGCGCTCTCGGAGACCGTTGTCAAAGCCATCCCGCTGGCGCTCACCGGTTTGGGCGTCGCCGTCGCATTCAAGATCGGTCTCTGGAATATCGGCGCGGAAGGCCAGCTATACATGGGCGCAGTGGCCGCCACGGCGGTGCCACTGTTCTTCCCGACCCTCCCAGTGCTTGTAATGATGCCGGCCATGATCGGCGCAGCGATGCTAGCCGGCGGCGTCTGGGCGCTCCTGGTCGCCTTGCCCAAAGCGTATCGGAACGTGAACGAAATCATCACCAGCCTCATGCTGAACTACGTCGCGATTCTCCTTGCTGACTATCTCATCTACGGACCTTGGAAAGACCCGGCGGGATTCAACTTTCCTTTGACGCCCGCGTATCCGAAAGCGGCCCAGTTGCCGTCTCTCTTCGGGACGCGGGTTCATCTCGGCTTCCTGCTCGCGATTTTGGCCGCCGCGGTCCTGGCCGTCGTCTTGACCCGTAGCCGTTGGGGGTTCGAGGTGAGGCTGATCGGAGACAGTTTGAACACGGCGCGGTTCGCCGGTGTGAACATCAACCGGCACCTCTTGATCGCCATGCTCGTCAGTGGAGGCCTTGCAGGACTGGCGGGGATGACGGAGGTATCCGGCATCCTTCACAGGCTCCAGCGTGAGTTATCGCCAGGCTACGGCTACTCCGCGATCATCGTCGCCTGGCTCGCCAGGCTCAATCCCTGGGGCGTCCTGGTCATGGCCGTCTTCCTGGGGGCGGTGTTTGTCGGCGGATACAGCCTCCAAACCGCGGGCCTGTCATCTTCTTCGGTATTCATGCTTCAGGGTGGCATGCTGTTTCTCGTACTCGTTGCAGACGTCCTGCTGGAGTATCGGCTGGTGTTCCACAGATCGGAGGCGTCCTGACTGGATACGGCCTTTTGGATTGCCACTTTTGCCACGGCCGTGCGGGCTGGGACACCCCTTCTCTACGCGGCGTGCGGTGCCGTCCTCCACGAGCGGGCGGGAGTGCTGAACCTCGGCCTGGAGGGCGTCATGCTCGTCGGAGCGGTTTCCGGGTTTCTCGCGGTGACCGCCTCCCACAGCCTCCAGCTCGCCGTGGCCATTGCCCTCGCGACGGGCGCCGGAATGGGCATCCTCCTGGCCGTTCTTGTCGTGGGGCTGCGGGTGAATCAGGTGGTGGCCGGCCTTGCGCTGGTCGTGTTTGGCTCCGGGCTGAGCGCGCATCTTGGGAGGAGCATCATCGGCGTGCCTGCTCCGGTATCGTTTGGCCCGCTTGCCATCCCAGTCCTGCATACGATTCCGGCACTCGGCCCCATCCTCTTCGAACATGATGTTCTGGTGTACATGGGTTACGTTGTCGCGCCCCTGATCTGGTGGCTGCTATTCCGAACCCGGGTTGGGCTCAGACTGCGAGCTGTGGGCGAGGCCCCAGCCGCCGCCGATGCCGTTGGCGTCGATGTTGCGGGGCTCCGTTTTGTGGCCACAGTCGCAGGGGCGATGCTGACCGCGGTCGCCGGAGCGTACATGTCCCTTGCCTATACGCCCACGTGGATTGAGAGCATGACAGCCGGCCGTGGATGGATCGCCCTAGCGCTGGTCGTGTTTTCCGGCTGGAACCCGCTGGCAGCCATGGGCGGCGCGTACTTGTTTGGAGGCGTCGACTCCCTCGGCTTTCGCCTTCAAGCCGCCGGATTGACCGCGGTTCCGTCGTTCTTCCTGCGGATGATGCCCTACGTGTTCACCGTCGCCGTGCTCCTGGTGATCACCCCTGGAAGAATCCGCGGGATTCCCAGCGCCCTGGGCGTTCCCTACTTTCGAGAGCAGCGGTAGTACTCACACGCGTCACGAGGATGATGCGAGGTACGCCGTCCCCTTTGGTGCTCACATGCCTTTCGACTAACTCTAGTACGAAGGGCGCGGGGGGACTGGCGGCTACGTGCGCGTGAACTGATAGGGATCCAGTGCGTCCCGCAGCCCATCGCCAATCAGATTCAGGCTGAGCACCGTGACGAATACTGCAGCACCGGCTACTACCGGATAGAGCGGGGCTAGGGACATGACGTTCCGGCCGGTGTTGAGCATCATCCCCCAGGATGGCGAGGGAGGCCGGACGCCGAGCCCCAGGAAGCTGAGGCCCGCTTCGGTCAGGACCGCGGTGGCGAACGTGAGCGTGAACTGCACCGTGAGCGGCGGCAGGCAGTTGGGGAGAATGGTCAGGGCCAGGACACGCATATCACTCGCTCCCAGCGCCCGGGCCGCCTCGACGAAGTCACGCTGCTTGAACACGAGCACACTGGCCCGGACCAGACGGGCAAAGATCGGCACCGACACCAGGCCGATGGCGAGGATGATGTTCCGGATGCTGGGTCCCAGCACGGCCACCGCGGCCAGCGCCAGCAGCAGCGCCGGGAACGCGAGCAGGCCGTCCATGGCGCGCATGATGATGCTATCGAACTGGCCGCCGAAGTAGCCGCTGACCAGTCCTAACGGGAGACCGACCGTGGCCGCAAACAGCGTCGCGCCGAGGCCGACCCCGAGTGAGATGCGGCCGGCGAAGAGGATGCGGCTGAACAGGTCACGGCCGACTTCATCGGTTCCCAGGAGGAACGGGCCTCCCGGGGCCTGCAGCGGGGGGCCGGCGAACCTGTCGTAGGGGAATGGCGCGATCGCCGGCGCGAGGCCGGTCAGGAGCAGCAGCACGGCGAAAAGGGATACCCCGACGACCGTCACCTGATCGCGCAGGAAGCGGCGAAGCCGGCGTCGCCGGTTGGAGGTCAGCACAGGCATGCTCACCCCATCACTTTTGCTCGCCGCATTATTCATAATGAATCCGGGGATCAAGCAGGACGTAGCAGACGTCCACCAGCAGATTGATTGTGACAAACATCAGGGCGGTGTAGAGGACCGCGCCCTGCACGACCTGATAGTCGCGCACCATGATCGAGGTCACCATCTGCCAGCCCAGGCCCGGCCAGGCGAAGATCTGTTCGGTGACCACGAGGCCGCTGACGAGCGCGCCGATGTTGGTGCCGAGCACCGTGATGAGGGAGATCAGGGAGTTTTTCAATGCATGCCCGTACACGACGGTACGTTCGGTCAAGCCTTTGGCTCGCGCGGTCCGGACATAGTCGAGGGTGAGCACCTCGAGCATCCCGGCCCGGAGAAACCGCACCAGGCTGGCGGCTTGAATGAACCCTACCGTGACCACAGGCAGTATGAGATACCTGAGATGCTGGCCGAGGCTTTCTTGCGGGGACGCATAGCCGCCGGCGGGCAGCCATCGCAACTTCAGCGAGAAGAAGAGCATCAACAGAATGGCGAGCCAGTAGCTCGGGGTGCTGAACCCCATCAATGCGACGACGCGCGCGAGCTGGTCGATCCGGCCCCCGGCCCGCACCGCTGCAGCGATCCCAAGGGGCACGGCCAGCACGAGGGCAAAAGTGATGCCGAGCAACACGAGCTCCAGGGTCGCAGGAATTTTTGGGCGCAGGATGTCAACGACGCGCCGGTGGCCTTCGAGCCTCGAGATGCCCAGGTCGCCCCGCAGTACGCTGCTGAGCCAGATGCCATATTGGACCAGGATCGGGCGATCGAGGCCGAACTCGTGGCGCAGCGCCGCCAGGGCCTCCGGGGTCGCATCGACGCCGAGAGCCAGTTGCGCCGGGTCGCCGGGCACGATCCGAAACGTGAAAAACACGACAGTTGACACCACGAACAGAACGGGGATCAGTTGGAGGAGACGCCGGAAGATGTACCGTCTCGAGACCATGCCTTACCTTTTCAGGTAGTCGTACCAGACCTTGCCGAGAGGCAGCGTGAAGTCGGCCACCCAGTAGAACCCGGTGACTACCTCGAGAACCGGGAGCCGGTAAACTGGGGCCTGAGCGTTGGGACGTAGTTCCAGAGTCGCCGGGCCTGTCCACACCTCGTACACTTTCAGGTCCTCAAGCGTGCGCGCGGTGATTTGCTTGATTGCCGGCGTGCCGTCGACGTGGGGGATGATCTTCAAGTTGACGTTCGTCGCAAACGAGACAACGCGT
>JBQTJG010000592.1:0-26184 GCA_052387355.1 Armatimonadota bacterium
AACGTAGTCGATGTAGCGGCGCCCGTCGACATCCTCTATCAGGGCACCCTGCGCGCGGTTGAAGAACAATGGATGAGGCTGCTCCGCCAGACGGACGCTGCTGGTGACTCCGCCGGACAGGAGGCTCCGGGCATGCAGCCAGCGCTCGTGCGAGCGAGGAAAGGCGTCGGATCCCATGTTCCACTCAGCGAAACGCTTTGCCTGACACCACGCATCGTACGCCGCGCAGCGAGCAGCGTCAAGCCCGCGAGCCACGCCAGGAAGGCCATTGTGACAATTGCGCCAGGGCCTGAGGGTGTGTTATGCTCCAATCAAACAGGCACACTTTTGTGATTCCATAGAATGGAACACGGCCTGATCGTGCGGCGCTGACGCGCAGGGCACACCGGAGCCTATGACGCATCTGGCAGATCTCTCGTGGGAAGAGATTCGCACCCGGGCCGCCGGCGATCCGGTCGTCGTGCTGCCCACAGGCTCGATCGAACAGCACGACCCGCACTTGCCGGTCAAGGTCGACACGCTGCTCGTGACCGCCGTCACCGAGGCCGCCGTGCGCCGGGCGAGCGAGCGCATCGACGTGCTGCTCGCCCCGACCGTGTGGTTGGGCCTCTCAACCCATCACACCGCCTATTTCACGCTCACGCTCTCTTTTGACACCTACCAGCAGGTGATCACCGAGGTGCTGGAAAGCTTGATCCGCTCAGGGTTCCGTCGCCTTCTGGTCATAAACGGCCACGGTGGGAACACCGATCCGCTGCACCTGACGATCACCCGGGTGCGCGACCGCCACAAGGTCCTGGTGGCCACCGCGGATTACTGGGCGGTTGCCAGCGAAGCGCTCGAGCAGATCAGGGAGTCGCCGTCCGGGGGTATGGGACACGCGTGCGAGTTTGAGACCTCGATGGTCATGCACCTCGAGCCGCAGGCGGTGAGGACCGACCGGATCCAGGCCGAATACCCGCCCGGGATTCCCGGATGGTTCACAATCGACATGACGAAGCCGGGCGGACCCGTAAAGCTCGGGACCCGGTTCGAGGACATCACGCGGCGGGGCGTCGTCGGGGACCCGACGCTGGCAACGCCCGAGAAGGGTACCCGGTTCTTCGAGGCGGTGGTCGATCGGCTCGAAGCGCTGCTCCTGTCGTATGCGGCCTGGAGCATCGAAGATGGTCTCAGACCTGGCACGGCGAAGACACAATCATCTTCACACGCGTGACAGCAACTCCACGCGTGTGACAAAGGGAGGCGCAGGCATGTCCCATCGAGGCTGGATTATCGTCGCGCTATTGATAGTGCTCGCCGCGGGGGCCTATCCGGCAGGCGCGCAGACCTCGCAGGCTCCCAAAGTGCTGCGGGTGGCGACAGACACCAACCTGCCGTGGCTCGATCCCCACTATGGGACGGCGTTCTCGCTGCGAGAGCTTTCCTCGCACATATTCGAGGGTCTCGTCACGATCGGAGAAGACTACGGGGTGATCCCGCAGCTCGCCGAGAGCTGGACCGTCAGCACCACCGGTCTCGACTATACGTTCAAACTGCGGTCGGGCGTGAAGTTCCACAACGGCAAGACCGTGACGGCCGACGACGCGAAGGCGTCAATCGATCGCTTCGTCCAGTTCAGCGCGCGGCGAGGTGACCTGGCCGGGGTCGAGCGCGTGACGGTCGTCGATCCGCTCACCGTGCGCATCACCTTGAAAGAACCCCAGGGCTCCTTCGTGGGCGCCATGGCCAACCCGGTCGCCCTCCTCGCCATCATGCCCAAGGAACTTGTCGAGGGTCAGAAGGATGCGATCCAGCCACCCAACCTGATCGGGACCGGTCCGTTCCGGCTGGTGGAGTGGCAGCGCGATCGGCAGATCACGCTGCGTCGCTTCCCCGAATACGCACGCGACCGTCGCACGCCCGCGAGCGGTCTGGGCGGCGATCGGCAGGCGCTGGTCGATGAACTCCACATCATCTCAATCACCGAGAGCGGCACGCGCCTCGCGGCCCTCGAACGCGGCGACGTGGACTACGCGATGTCGGTGCAGCCGGCGGCCTACGACCGCCTGCGCGGGGCGGCGAATCTCGTCCCGATCGTGCTGCGGCCGTTCACGCAGGTCATCCTGCAGCTCAACGCCAACCGGCCGCCGTTCAACAACGTGAAGGCGCGACAGGCGGTCTCGCGCGGGCTGGACATGGAGGCCATCATGCGCGGGGTCACGGGCAACCAGTCGGCCTTCTACCGCCTGCAGCCGAGTTTCTTCTTCCCCGAGCAACGGGTCTGGCACAATACCGAAGGCAGCCGGATCTACAACAGCAAGAATCTCGACCAGGCCCGGCAGTTGCTGCGGGAGTCGGGATACGACGGGCGGCCGATCGCATTCGTGTCGAACAGGGACATCGAGTGGCTGTTCCGCGCGTCTGTACCCGTCAAGCCACAGCTCGAGGCGATCGGATTCCGGGTGGATCTGGTCGTTCGTGACTGGCCCGGCCAGATCGCGCAGCAGCGCGAGCTGAACTTCGACATGGCAACCAATGGCGTGAGCACGCGTCCCGAGCCCACGGGATTCAACTACCTGTTCCAGTGCAACGCCTCATATGAGACCTATGGGTACTGTGATCCGGAGATGGACAAGTGGCTGATCGTGGGCCTCCGTGTGCGCGACCCAGAACGCCGGGCGCAGGCCTACGCGATGGCACAGCGGCAATTCTACGAGACCGTGCCCTTCGTGAAGATCGGCGACATGTTCTCGCTCGACGGGGCGACCAAGGGGATCAGAGACTACAAAGTCTACTTCCTGCGGCGCTTCTGGAACGTGACGAAATAGCTGGGGCACGCTCTGGCCAGAGGTCGGCTGTAGTCGCGGCCGGGTCTTTCGAGGAGTAGACCACGGTGGGGCAGTATGTTGCCCGCCGGTTGATGCTTCTGATCCCCGCGTGGCTCATCATGGGGATCATCGCCTTCGTCCTCATCCGGCTGATCCCGGGAGACCCGGCGGCGGTGTTGTTGGGCCTGGAGGCCACCCCGGACGCGGTACTGCGACTGCGCGAGCGGTTGGGACTGAACCAACCGCTCGCAGTACAGTTCGTCATCTGGCTCTCCCAGGTGGTCAGGGGTGAACTCGGCAAGTCCTTCTTCCTGGGCGAGCCTGTCTTCCAGGCTATCGTCTCACGGCTGCCGGTCACCCTGAGCCTGGCCGCGTTCGCGCTCGCCTGCGCAGTCCTCCTGGGGATCCCCGCCGGGCTTCGCGCGGCGACAAGACCAAACTCACCGGCCGACCTCGGGATCATGGCCCTGTCGGTGGCCGGGCTGTCGATTCCCGACTTCGCCATGGGCCTGGGACTCATCTTCTTCTTTGGCGTCGCGCTTCAGTGGATGCCCATCAGCGGCTATGTGCCCTTTGGCACGTCTGCCGGCGGCTGGGCGCTCCATCTGGTGATGCCGGCCTTCTCACTCGGAATCGTGCAGGCCGCGCTCATCGCGAGGATCACGCGCAGCAGCATGCTCGAGATCCTGGGGACGGACTACGTGAGAACGGCCAGGGCCAAGGGGCTCGCCGAGCCAACGGTCGTCCACGTCCATGCCTTCCGCAACGCGCTCATCCAGGTCCTGACTGTCGTCGGGAACGTCGCTGTGGTGCTGCTGGGAGGCGCATTCGTCGTCGAGACCGTGTTCAACTTGCCGGGCGTCGGGAATCTCGTCGTCATGGCGGTCAGGCGGCGCGACTATCCTCTCGTGCAGGGATGCATCCTGCTGATCTCTACGGTCGTGATCGTGGTCAACCTGATTGTCGACGTCCTGTACGCCTGGGTTGATCCGCAGATTCGCTATGGCTAAGAATATGGCTGAGGACCTCCCGGCAGGCGGACCGGGCGCGTCCGTGGCGAGGTCTCAGGCACGGGGTGTTTCGGCGTCGCGAGCCCTCTGGCGGCGGCTGCGCCGGCACCGGCTGGCCATGGCCGGTGGCGGCATCGTGCTGGTCGCGACGCTCCTGGCGCTGGCTGCCCCCTTGCTCCTCCGCGCCGATCCAACCGCGATTGATGTCGAGCATATCCTGGCGCCGCCGTCGACGAATCACTGGCTGGGCACGGATGACTTTGGTCGAGATCTCGTCTCGCGTATCATACATGGCACCCGGCTCTCGCTGGTCGTCGGCTTCTCGACGCTCGTCTTCACCGTGCTTTTGGGCGGACTCTCCGGGTTGATCTCGGGGTTCATCCCGGCCGCCGATACCGTGATCATGCGGATCATGGACGCCTTGATGGCCTTCCCGGCGATCTTGCTGGCGCTGACCGTCATGGCTGTGGCGGGACCCGCAGCGATCAACGTGATCCTGGCATTGGGGATCGCCTACTCGCCGCGCATGGCCCGGCTGGCCCGCGCCACCGTCTTGACGGTGCGCACGAAGGAGTACATCGACGCAGCACGCGCCGTGGGCGCCCCGCTGCGGCGCATTCTTGCGAGGCACGTCGTGCCCAATGCGCTCGCGCCCGTGATCGTGCAGGGGACGTTCACGTTCGCCTATGCCATTCTCGGGGAAGCGGCGCTGAGCTTCGTCGGACTGGGGGCTCCTCCACCGGCGCCGAGCCTGGGGAACATCCTGGCCGACGCGCGCGGGGTACTCCGCGAAGCCCCGTGGATGATGGCGTTTCCCAGCCTGGCCCTGAGCCTTACAATCCTCGGTCTGAACCTCTTCGGGGACGGTCTCAGGGACGTGCTCGATCCGAGAATGAGAATCTGAGCGACCTGACCCTTGGTCAGGTGGCTATGGACTCCGGCTCATCCAGACGTTCCAGTGAAAGGTGCCGGGACCGGGCTGCTCGCCGCGGACCTCTGCCCGGTGGAGCAGGAGCGGAAACCAGTCGCCCAGCCGGACCGCCACAGCCTCATCGTAGAATCGCTGCTGCGCCCTCGACCAGATGGCCCGGCGCACCGACGGGTTCGCATGACGCCAGAGCAGCCGCATGGAGGCCTGCATCTCCTGATCCTGGTACCATCCGGGCCACGTCGGCACGAGCGGCAGCAAGAACACCGGATCGGGCACGAACCCGAACGTGGTGGTGAAGACGTCCCAGCCTTCGGAACGGCCGCGGCGTCCGACCAGCGTTGCGAAATCCATCACCTGCATCTCGATCACGAGGCCAGCGGCTTCGAGCTGCGACTTCGCGATCGTCGCCGCGGTCAGGTGATGCGGCATCTCGCTGCTGACCATCCATCGGATGGGCTGCCCACGATACCCTGCCTCGACCAGCAGCCGCCGCGCCGCGGCAAGATCGTGCTGCCCGTAGATCGCCGCTCCCCCCTCACTCCACATGGGATGCTCGCGCGGGAAGAACGACGGCGTCACCCGCCAGAACTGACGGGGGCCGTAGGTGCCGCGCAGGACCGACGGCTCGTCCATCGCCGCCACGATCGCCCGGCGCAGCGCCCGGTTGACCATTAGCGGGCTGCGATGGTTGAACATGAACCCGGCCCATTGTGGCGTGGTGATGATGAGCGGGACGACCGCGCGGTTCGCCCGCAGGCGCGCATACTCGTCCGTCGGGATCGAGTGCCCGAAGTGATAGTCTCCGCGGATCATGCCGGCGATGCGCACGGACGCATCGGGCACCGGCAAGAACACGATCGCGTCGAGATAGGGTTCGCGGCGTCCGGCCATGCCGTCAGCGGGGTCCTCACGCGGGCGGTAACGGTCGAACCGTTCGAGCCGGATATGCACGTCCGGGAGATGCTCCACGAAACGATACGGACCGGTACCGATCAGGCGCCGGATCTGCCCGCTGCCCGCCTCGTCGATCACCTCGCGCGGATAGATCACCGCGCCCTGACTCGGAATCGCGAGCGCCAGGGGCACGAGACCGTTGGGCTCGCGCAGGCGCAGCTCGACTGTGTAGGTATCGCGGGCGCTTAGTCGCTCGACCTCGCGAAACAGCTCCCGGCCTCGCGCCGCCAGTTGTCCCCAGCGCTGCAGCGATATCACGACATCATCGGCGGTTATCTCGCGTCCGTGGTGGAAGAGCACACCGCGCCGTAGCACGAAGGTGTACGTGCGGCGATCGGGCGTGACGGTCCAGCGGTCGACGAGCATGGGCCGCGCCTCGTAGCGGCTGGACAGCGCAAAGAGCCCTTCGAAGACGTGGATAGCGATATCCTGCGTGGGCGCGCCGGTGGTCCAATGGAGATCGAGCGTTGGCGGCTCGCCGGTGTGCGCGATACGCAGGGTCCCACCCCGGACAGGAGTATCGGCCGGCGATGCGGCGGTGGACGTACCGCGAACCGGCGCCACGACCCCAAGGGCAAACGTGGTTGCGATCGCTGCGAACGCTCGCGCCACAGCAATGATCCGGGCGCGTGATTCACACATCGAAGATCACCCTCGCCGACCAGCCATCGTCGGTGCGCTTCACTTCCAGCATGTGATACGTGGCAGCCTTCACGTCGAGCTTGAACCGATGGCGCTGCGGGTCGACAGGCTCACCATGCACCGTCGCCCGGAGACCACGATCGTCGATCTCATCGATGACAAACACCTTGGGGACAAACGCCTCTGCATTCAGAACCACCAGCAAGTCGTTCAACCATGCAGCCAGGAGTCCTGCGGTGTCGTCCGCCTCGAGGGTGCGTTCCATCCAGGCGTGGTTCTCGACCGGCACCGGATCGACGATGAAGGAGAACATCCCCTCGGCTACGGTCTCGAACAGTTCGGGCAGCGTGGTCGCGCGCGCCACGATTCCCACGTCGGCCGTGTGATCGATCTCTTCGAAGCTCCCCATATGAGGCTATAATACCTGAGGAATCACCGTATCGTGCTCACGCCCGCGTCAACTCAATCCTGGAGCGAAGGAGGTGACGCCGTGACCGACCGTGAGCGCATCCGTCTCACGTCAATGGTCGCCTGCGCCGGCTGAGCGTCAAAGCTGCCGCCCGGCGAACTGGCGTACGTGCTGCGCCACCTGCCACAACCCAGCGACCCGAACCTGCTGCTCGGGATCGGGACAGACGACGACGCCGCGATCTACCGGCTGACCGACGAGATCGCGCTCGTCCAGACGGTCGACGTGTTCACACCGATCGTCGACGATCCCTATCAGTTCGGGATGATTGCTGCCGCGAACGCCCTCTCGGACGTCTACGCCAAGGGCGGCCGGCCGCTGCTCGCGCTGAACATCGCCGGATTTCCCCGCAAGCTACCGCTCGATATCCTCGCCGAGATCCTGCGCGGTGGCGCCGACAAAGCGGCAGAAGCCGGCGTCATGATCGTAGGCGGCCACACGATCGACGACCCCGAGCCCAAATACGGGCTCGCGGTGACCGGCCTGGTGCATCCGGCGAGATTCATCACGAATGCGGGGGCTCGGCCAGGGGATGTGATCTTCCTGACCAAGCCGCTCGGCATTGGCGTCGTCACGACCGGCATCAAACAGGATCAGACACCGCCGGCCCTGGCAGCCGAGGCCCTGCGCGTCATGGGCACGCTCAACCGCGCGGCCTCGGAGGCTATGCTGCAGGTCGGCGTGCATGCTGCCACCGACGTGACTGGGTATGGACTGCTCGGGCACCTGCATGAGATGGCCGTGGCCAGTGGAGTGGGGGCGCGCGTCTCAGCCTCGGCCGTCCCGATCATCGACGGCGCACGCGCGCTTGCGGGTGCTGGTGCGGTGGCCGGTGGCACGGCGCGCAACCTCGAGTGGCTGAAAGACAAAGTCAGATGGGCCCCGGCAGTAGACGAGATGACGAAGATCCTGCTGGCCGATGCGCAGACCTCCGGGGGCCTGCTCATCGCGGTCGCGACCGAACGGGCCGCAGTGCTCGAGAATGCGCTCCGCGCCCGCGGTGTCGAGACGGTCGCCCGTATCGGCGAGTTCACCGCACGCGACAGCATTGCGCTTGATGTTCAGCCCTGAGCTACAGATGCGGGGATGACTGATGACACCTTGAAGAGGAGGGATGGACGGATGTTGCATCAGTACGACCAGCGACGGGTGGTGGCAGGACTGCTGTTCTTGATCGCGCTCACCCTTGTGATCCAGCCGAATCCATCGCGCGCCGGCCGGGGCGGTGACACGATCGGCCTGCTTGATCCCACCACCAGCACGTTCTTCCTCAAGAACTCCAACGCACCGGGCCCCGCGGATCTCGTCTTCGGCTACGGCCCCGCCGCGGCGGGGTAGATTCCGCTTGCGGGTGATTGGAACGGCGATGGCGTCGACACGGTCGGACTCTACAACTTCAACACAGCAACCTTCTTCCTCAGGAACTCGAACAGCGCTGGGTCGGCTGATGTGATGTTCAACTATGGTCCGGGAGGCCTGAACTGGGCGCCCATCGTCGGCGACTGGGATGGAAACAACACTGACACCGTTGGGCTCCTTAACCTGGCCACCAGTACTTTCTTCCTGAAGAACTCCAATGCGGCCGGGCCCGCGGATCTGGTCTTCGCGTTCGGCCCCCAGGCCGTGAACTGGGTCCCCATTGTCGGCGATTGGGACGATAACGACACCGACACCGTCGGCCTCTTCAATCCGGTGACCAGCACCTTCTTCTTGAGGAATTCCCACACCGCCGGCCCCGCTGATCTTGTCTACACCTTTGGACCGGCGGGACAGAACTGGTTCCCTGTCGCCGGCGACTGGGACGGTAACGGGACGGCGACGTTGGGACTCTTCAATCCCGCCGCCAGCACGTTCTTCCTCAGGAATGCGCATTCGGCTGGCCCCGCGGACAGCGTGTTCGGGTTCGGCCCTGCAGGCGCGAACTGGTTCCCTTTGGCGGCCGACTGGGGACTCTGAGCGCTCCTGAACGGGTGGAAGTTGATCCGTGCGGAGTCGTAGTCTCCCATCTACGGACCAAGTCATAGCCTTAGGAAGGATAAGGGGAGGTGACCAGGGGTGCCAAAGCTATGGTAGGTGAGATCGTCGCCGCGTGGAACCGTGTTCACGATGACTGGGACGGACGGTAGAGTCGGCCCAGCCCTGGGGTTGGGAGGGAAGCCTATGAGACGAGATCGTTGGATCTGGCGGTCCCTGGTCCTCATGACGGCGGGCCTGGCGGCGCTGTCGGTTCCGGGAGACATCTCCAGCCTACCGGACGGACACGAGGCTGCGGGTGTGCGACCTGACGGCGGTATTCCCCGGCTTCTGCTGGAAGAGTACGGCCGCATTCCGCTGCACTTCGAGGCGAACCTGGGTCAGACTGACTCGCGGGTCAAGTTCCTGGCGCGCGGCCGTGGGCACACCGTGTTCCTCACGCCTACTGAAGCGGTGCTGGCGCTGGGCCCGCGCGGCTCCGCATCGTCGCTTCCGAGACACGAACTGCCTGGATCCGCGGAAGTCAGGATCAAACTCGTCGACGCCTCTCCGAACCCGCACGTGTCCGGCCGGGCGCCCCTACCCGGCAGGGTCAACTATTTCATCGGGAACGATCCGGCGAGGTGGCGCGCGAACATCCCTACATACGCCAGAGTCCGTTACGAGGCCGTGTATCCCGGTGTCGATCTGGTGTTCTACGGCAACCAACATGAACTGGAATACGACTTCGTGCTGGCGCCGGGAGCGGATCCTGCGGTCATCGCTCTCGGGATCAATGGCGCGAACAGGATCGCGGTTGATTCCCGCGGCGACCTGGTCCTGCACGTTTCCGGGACGAAGATCATTCAGCGCCGACCAGCAGCATACCAGGTGGTGAACGGTATCCGCCGCGCGATCTCCGCGGATTATGCCATCCAGGGCAAGGAGCGAGTGGGCTTTCACGTCGGCGCCTACGACGTCAGCCGACCGCTGATCATCGATCCCATATTGTCCTATTCCACATACCTGGGCGGAAGCGTGACGGACATCGGCTACGACATTGCTGTCGACGGCGCGGGGAACGCCTACATCACGGGACGGGCCGACTCTGCCGACTTTCCCACGACTGCGGGAGCGTATGACACGACGCGGGATGCGATAAACGACGTCTTCGTCACGAAACTGAATCCCACCGGCACGGGGCTCGTGTATTCCACCTTCCTTGGGGGGAATTCCACTGACATCGGCTTTGGCATCGTCGTCGACTCGTCGGGGAACGCGTACCTCACAGGAGTGACCCAGTCGAGCAATTTCCCTACGACCCCCGGGGCCTTCGACACGACGGACACCGACCTCGCGAGTGACGCGTTCGTGACGAAGCTGAACCCCACCGGCTCCGCGCTAGTGTATTCTACGTACCTCGGAGGCAGTGGCAACGAGAATGACGGCGCAGTCCCGGACATCGACATCGACGCCTCGGGCAATGCGTACGTGACAGGCTACACCGATTCGTCGAACTTCCCCACGACCCCGGGGGCCTTCGACACCTTCGCGAATGGCGGTCCCGACGTGTACGTGACGAAACTGAACCCCGCCGGCTCCGCGCTAGTATATTCTACGTACCTCGGAGGCAGCGGCACCGACATCGGACAGGGCATCGCCGTGGACCCCTCGGGCAACGCTTTTGTGACGGGAAATACACAGTCGATCCTTTTCCCCACGACGGTGGGCGCGTTCGACACCACATGGAACGGCAGCAGAGATGTGTTTGTGACGAAGGTGAATCCGAGCGGCTCCGCTCTGGTGTACTCGACCTTTGTCGGCGGCACCTCAAATGACGGCGGCACTGCCATTGCCGTGGACGTCTCCGGCAACGCCTACATCGCGGGTGGCACATCCTCGGCAAACTACCCGACCGCCGGCGTGCCTGCATTCGACACACTACTGAGCGGACCCACGGACGCCGTCGTCACCAAGGTGAATGCGGCCGGCTCAGGTCTCGTCTACTCCACCTACCTCGGTGGGGGCGGCAATGACCTCAACGCCTGGGGCATCGCCGTCGATGCCTCGGGCAGCGCACACGTCGTAGGGCAAACGGCCTCGTTGGACTTTCCGATTATTGGGGCGATCGACCCCACGGCGAACGGCGGTGAGGACGCCTTTGTCGTCAAGTTCAATCCCGCCGGGTCGGGGCTGACCTTCTCAACCTATCTCGGCGGAACCGGCGATGACGTCGCGAATGGCATTGCCATGTCCGCCTCACGAAACGCGTATCTGACAGGGTCCACCCTCTCAGCGAACTTTCCGACGACCCTCGGCGCCTTCGACAGCACCCTGGCCGGTCAAGATGCCTTCGTCACACGAATTTCAACGCCGGGCATGGAGACAGTGGGATTGCACAATCCGGCCACCAGCACGTTCTTCCTCAAGAACACCAACGCCGCGGGACCAGCCGACGTGGTGTTTGGCTACGGCCCGGGCGGCCTAGGCTGGGTTCCGCTGGCCGGCGACTGGGACGGCAACGGGACCGATACCGCGGGGATCTACGACCCGATGACGAGTACTTTCTTCCTCAAGAATACCAACGCCGCCGGGCCGGCCGACATTGTGTTCAGTTACGGCCCGGGTGGCATGGGCTGGATGCCCGTGGTCGGCGATTGGGACGGCGACGGGGACGACACGGTGGGGCTGTACGACGGGACCTCAAGTACGTTCTTCCTGCGGAACACACACGCGGCCGGGCCGGCTGATGTGGTCTTCGGGTACGGGCCCGCGGGTGCGGGCTGGACGCCGCTCACCGGCGATTGGGATGGGAACAGCACGGACACGGTGGGACTCTACAACGGTGGAGCCGCGACCTTCTTCCTGAGGAACACGAACGCAGCCGGTCTAGCGGATATCGTATTCGCATACGGCCCCGCAGGAATGGGATGGATTCCTGTCGTGGGAGATTGGGATGCGACCGGGACAACCACGGCGGGCCTATACAATGGGACGACGAGCACATTCTTCCTGAAGAACACGAATGCGGCAGGTCCGGCGGACATCGTGTTTGGCTACGGCCCGGCCGGCGCGGGCTGGACGCCGCTTGCCGGCGATTGGAACGGGCTATAGACCATCTCGTGTGGAAGTCTTCCTCAGCTGTCTTGGAGGTGAGGGCACAGGTGCTGGACCCCGTTCGCATCTACGACGTTCTGGCACAGGCTCGGGCGAAGCTCTTCGAGTGGATCCGACCGGTGACACAGGAACAGTACACGCAGAAGTTCCCCTTCGGCCTCGGCACGCTACGGAGGACCGTGGTCGAGATGGCGTTGGTCGAGTGGCTCTACGCCACAGCGCTTCGCGGAGAACAAACGCCTTCGCGAGAGGACTGGCCCATCAGTGAGGAGCGGCAGCCGACCTTTAGCGGCATTGAGGCCCTCTGGACCGAGCAGGCCCCTCGCACGCGAGCCGCACTGGCCGCGACCAACGACTGGAATGGGTCCATCGACCGAAAAATGGCGCGCGGTGACAAGATGGTCGTGCAGACGATCACGCGCGCCGACGCCGCCACGCAGATGCTCATGCACGAAGTCCACCATCGCGCGCAGGCCATGGCGATGCTGCGCCAGCTCGGCGTCGAGGCGCAGAATCTGGATTACGTCGGCTTCGTGCGGCGCGTGCGAGAAGAACCGATCTCCACGACATAGAGGCCGGCCCTAGCCCGGTAGCGAAGAAACCCGCACGCGAATAGGGGGTGAACGCCGTGCGGGTCTTCGTCATGGCAGTGATCGTTGCCGCGGCCATCGGACTGGTCGTGCCGGGGTACGGACAGACCCCGTACTACGCCGGCAAGTCCATCGAACTGTTGGTGCCCACCGCCGTCGGCGGCGCGACCGACATCCTCAATCGGTTCCTGGCGCCCTTTCTCGAGAAGAGCCTCAGCGGGTCACCCACCATCCGTCTCCGCAACATGCCGGGCGGCGGCACCATCCGGGGGATGAACTGGTACGCGGCCAACGCGAAGCCCGACGGGACCACCGTGCTCGCGAGCACGGTGGCGTCCAAGGTCGCGTACATGCTGCAGAATCCGGCCGTGCGCTACGACTTCCGGAAGATGCGGCTGGTCGCCATTAACGGCAGCGGCGCGGTCTTCTATGCCTCGCCCCGCACCGGCGTGCGCGGGGCCGCCGACATCCTCAAGGCTCAGAATGTCATCTTCGGAAGCAACACCCCGCCGGGCGTCGAACTGCCCGCGCTGATTGCGTTCGAGTTGTTCGGGATGAGCCCAAGGGTGATCTTCGGCTTTGAGTCGCGCGGACCGATCCGTCTGGCCTTCGAGCGCGGCGAGTTGACCACCGACTTCCAGGCCACCTTCGTCTACAGCTCTCAGGTCCTCCCCCTCATCCGTGAGGGTAAGGTCGTGCCGCTAATGACGCTCGGCTTCATCAATGAACAGGGGCAGATGGTGCGCGATCCCGCGGTGCCGGATCTGCCCACGGTCTATGAAGTCTACCAGCAGGTGTTTGGGCGCAAACCCGATGGGCAGTTGCGCTGGAAGGCCTTCCGCGCCCTTGTGGCCGCCAGTTGGACGTACGGCCGCGGGCTGTGGGTACCGGAGGGCACCCCGCCGGAAGCATTGCGGGCGCTACACGAGGGCATCGACCGGATGAACCAGGACCGCGAGTTTCAGGAGCAGTCCAAGAAGCTCATGGAGGGGTATCCGTTGCTGCGCGGCGACAAGGTCGAGCGCCAGGTGCATCGCTCGTTGAGCGTCACCCTGGACGTCGCCAAGTACATCCGGGAGTTGATGCGCGAGAAGTACGGGCAATCGATCTAGCGCCCGGGGGGAGCACGCTCCGAAGTGAGGCGCGCTGTGGGAGGTAGTCAAGTGAGAGCAGCAGTCCTGGCATTGGTCTTCGCCGCAGCGCTGCTTGCGGGCGCGCCGGCCTCCGGGCAGGCGCCCTATTACGCGGGCAAGTCCATCGAACTCCTGGTGCCCAGCGCCGTGGGTGGCGCGACCGACATCCTCAACCGGTTCCTGGCGCCCTTTCTGGAGAAGCACATCGCCGGCAATCCGACCATCCGCATCCGCAACATACCCGGCGGCGCCAGCGTGCTCGGGACGAACTGGTTCGCGGCCAACGCGAAGCCCGACGGGATGACGGTGCTGGCGAGCACCGTGTCGTCGAAGGTCGCGTACATGCTGGAGAATCCAGCGGCCCGCTATGACTTTCGCAAGATGCGCCTGGTCGCCATCAATGGCAGCGGCGCCGTCTTCTACACCGCGCCCCGCGCGGGCGTGCGTCGCCCCGCAGATCTGATGAAAGCACAGGATCTGACCTTCGGCAGCAACTCGCCGCCCGGCTCGACTGTCCCGGCACTGCTTGCATTCGAGGTTCTGGGTGTGAATCCGCGCGTCATCTTCGGATTCGACTCTCGCGGGCCGATCCGCCTGGCCTTCGAGCGCGGCGAGTTGACCGTAGACTTCCAGGCGACGTTCGTGTACACCTCGCAGGTCCTCCCGCTCGTCCGAGAGGGCAAGGTCGTTCCCCTGATGACGCTCGGCTTCATCAATGAGCAGGGACAGTTGGTGCGCGATCCGGCCGTTCCGGATCTGCCAACGGTCTACGAGATCTACCAGCAGGTCTTCGGACGGAAGCCTGACGGGCTGCTCCGCTGGAAGGCCTACCGCGCTCTGGTCGCGGCGAGCTGGACCTACGGCCGGGGCCTGTGGGTGCCGGAGGGGACGCCGCCTGAAGCCCTGCGGGCTCTGCACGAAGCGATCGACCGGATGAACCAGGACCGTGAGTTTCAGGAGCAGGCGAAGAGGCTCATGGAAGGGTACCCGCTGTTCCGCGGCGACAAGGTCGAACGCCAGGTGCATCGGGCGCTGAGCGTGACGGTGGACGTAGCGAAGTACATCAGGGATTTGATGCGGGACAAGTACGGACAGTCCATCTAGTATCCTGAGTCACAAGTCCGCTTCCAAGAACGAGAGGACCGTGGCCCGCTCCGACAAGGCGCGGGAGGCGAGCATGCAATACTGTAGGCCGCATTAGGGCACCGGCTTAATGGGATGCTCCCCGGCGTGCCGGGCGATGATCGAATCATGCACCTCCTGGATCACCTCCAGCTTGCGGACGTTCTTGCCCGGGCAGGCGTGCGTCGTCAGTGGATCCTCGCGATGCAACCGCATAGTGTGGCTGTCGATCCCCAGAATGGCGCATAATGTCGCTAGGGCAGCTACCGTGTTGTTGCGCACCTTTGCCCCCCGGCCATTATCGAACGCCTCCTTCTCGAAGTCGCCCAACATCTCCACCCCGAGGGCCAACTTGTTCCAGGACGGGGAGTGCGTGCCGGAGACGGTAAGCGGCGTGAAGACCCAGATCTGCTTATCGTCGATGAACAGGTGCGGACCGGCCCTCCACTTCTGGGTGTCACGGTAAAACGATTCTAGGTTCCGAATGTGCTGCGTGGTTAATCCCTTGGGCCGCTGCGCCAGGGACGGCGCCGCGGTGTTGTGCAAAACGATGAAGGAGGGCCGCCACGCAGACCACCGAAGCGCATGGCAGTAGTCGTCGAACTTGTCGGGCGTGAAGCTCGTCCCCACGATTCCCTTCCATCCAGGCATCTCATTCCTCCTAAGTGGCGCAGCAGTGATACCGCGATGACTGCTGAGCGATAGGTTGTCGAAGGCAAATGTTCACAAAGATAGCATAGCCGAGCCATCCAGAAGGGCAATGGGGAGCGCACTGGAGACCTTGGCGGTGGAGAATGCTGAACAAGAACTCGATCTTAGTTGAGCCAGGAGGCATCGAGGGGTAGAAACTCGAAAGTTCATCAGGGACCTGATGCTACAGAAATACGGGCAATCGATCTAGATCATGCTTGACGCGGCCATCACGGCGCTGGGGATCTTCGCCGATCCTGGCCGTCTGGCGCTGCTCTTTGCCGGCGTGCTCGCGGGTTTGGTGGTCGGTATGCTGCCGGGAATGGGCGGGATCGTCGCCGTCTCGCTAATCCTTCCATATATCTACCGGCTGGATGCCATCGCCGCGGCCGCGGTGATGACCGGCGCGCTCGCGGTCGTCCATACATCTGACACGATCACGGCGGTGCTCATCGGCGCACCGGGATCGGCGGCCTCGGCCACGTCCGTCATTGAAGGACACCAACTGGCCAAACAGGGGCAGGCGGCACGAGCGCTCAGCGCGGCGTTTCTCTCCTCCCTCATCGGCGGCCTCATCGGCGCGCTGGGCCTCACCCTCTCCATCCCGATCGCGCGACCGCTGGTGCTGGCATTGGGCTCTCCGGAACTGTTCATGCTCACCGCGCTCGGCGTCAGCTACGCCGGCAGCCTGCTCGGTAAGGAAGCGCGGAAAGGTCTGATCGCGGGGCTGCTCGGCATCCTCATCGGCATGATTGGTCCGTCTCCGGCCGCCGCGCAGGTGCGCTTCGATTTTGGAAGGCTCTATCTCATGGACGGCCTCCCGCTGGTCGTCGTCGCCCTGGGTATCTTCGGCGTCGCCGAGGTGATCATGCTCTTCTCGCGCGGCGGAGCGATCGCCTCAGGGGTGCAGCTCGGCAGTGGATGGGCTCAAGGGTTACGGGATGTGATTGAGCACCGGTGGCTGGTGCTGCGCGGGGCGCTGATCGGTGTCTGGGCAGGGATTCTCCCGGCGCTGGGCGCGACGGCAGGCACCTGGATGGCGTACGGGCACGTGGTGGCCACAAGCAAGGACAAGTCTCGATTCGGCAAGGGCGACATCCGCGGAATCATCGCGCCGGAGGCAGCCAACAACGCGGTCGCCGCAGGGGATCTCATCCCTACGCTGCTCTTCTGGGTACCCGGCAGCGCCTCGGCGGCGCTGCTGGTGGGCGCCCTGCTCCGGTATGGCATCCTGCCCGGCCCCCGGATCGTGACCGAGCATCTCGATCTCATCTACGTGATCGTGTGGAGTTATGCCATCGCCAATGTTCTCGGCGCCGGCATTTGCTTTGCGATCAGCCCGAGCCTGGCACGGATCACCCGCGTGCCGTTCGCCATGCTGGCGGCGCCGGTCCTCATGACCATTGCGCTGGGCGCCTATCAGACGACGCAGGATATGGGCGATCTCATGGCGCTGTTTATCCTGGGACTGTTGGGCTGGTTGATGAGCCGGACCGGATGGCCGAGGGCGCCGCTCCTCATCGGGTTCGTTTTGGCCGGCCCGATGGAGCGGTACTTTGTCATCACGACGAATCTCTATGGCTGGAGCTGGCTGCTGCGCCCTGGCGTCATCATTATCGGCGCTGTCGTCATCGCACCTTTTGTCTGGGGACTGGTGTCGATGATCAAGCGCCGGCGCGCAGCGGAGGCGGCGAAGGAAGAGCAAGGGCAGCGCTCAGGGCTCGATCTTACGGTGAGCGTGGCCATGCTCCTGGTGTTCGCGGGCGCGCTGGCCGGCATCACTCGATTTGTCCCCGGGGCCCGTCTGGTGCCCCTGGTCGCGAGCGTTCCGGGCCTTGCGCTCGCCGCCATTCAGGTTATCCGGTCGTTGCAGGGACGCTCGCTCGCCGGCGACGAGGGACCGCCGTCGCAGGCAGATCTCCGCGCCGGAACGATGGCTTTCCTGGCCCTGGGCGGGTTTTTCATCCTGCTCTGGGCGGTCGGCTTTCATGTGGCGGCGGTGGCGTTCATGCTGCTGCTTACCCTGGGTCCGGCTCGGATGCGTCCGCTCTCTGCGGTCCCGTTCACGGCAGTCACCATCGCGGCGCTCACCGGACTGGGCACGCTGCTGGGAGTGCACTGGCCGCCCGGCCTGTTCGCGCGCTGATACTCTGCACGTGGATCTCCTGGAGGGATGACCGTGCCACCTCGCAATCGTCTGCAGAATCTGCGGATCATCAGCCGCACCAGGTACGGTCCAACTGGTGCAGGGCAGGTTCTGGTTCACGACGGATACGCGTACATCGCGCCGATGAAGGACATCGGGACGACGATTGTGGATGTCCGGCAGCCGCGGTCTCCAAAGGTGGTTGCGCAGCTCTCGGTCCCGGCGAACACGCACGCGCACAAGGTGCAGGTATCGGGGCATCTGATGGTCATCAATCACGAAAAGCTTCCTTCGTATGAAGGCGCGGACTTCAGCGGTGGGATCGGCATCTATGATGTCAAGGATCCAGCCTCGCCGCGCCTGTTTGCCTTCTTTCCCACCGGCGGACCAGGCGTGCACCGGTTTTGGTTTGTCGACGGACGGTACGCGCATCTATCGGCGGGCGCCGAAGGATTTTCCAATCAAATCTACCGGATCATCGACCTGGCGAAGCCTGATCGTCCTGAGGAAGTCGGCCGCTGGTGGATCCCCGGGATGTGGACGGCGGGCGGCGAGACGCCAGACTGGCCGCCGTCCTGGCGCGTGCGCGTGCACGGTGCGCCATTCATCGTGGGCGACCGTTGTTTCGTGGGATGTGTGGACTGGGGCTGGGCGATCCTCGACATGAGCACCTGGGCGAAACCCCGGCTGATCACCAGGCACACGGTTCATCCTCCATTTGGCGACATGCTGCACACGTCGATGCCCTTGCCGGGGCGCGGGCTCGTGGTCTGCACTCAGGAAGCCATCAAGAAACACAGCGAGAGCTGGGACAAGGAGAAGTACCTGTGGATGGTCGACGTACGGGATGAACGCAATCCGATTCCAGTGGCGACGTTCCACGTCGATCCCGATGGCCTGACCGATCCGGAGTTTCGATTTGGTCCCCACAACATTCACGAGAACCGGCCAGGCAGCCTGCAGCGTGAAGATCGTATCTATCTTACGTACTTCTCCGGGGGCCTGCGGGTGATCGACATCAGCGACGCGATGCGGCCCCACGAAATCGCCTGGTACGTACCTGAGGTGTCAGAGGGCGTCCCGCAGTCGAACGACGTCTATGTGGATGCCGACGGGCTGATTTACCTGGTGGACCGGTTCGAGGGCGTGTTGGACATCCTTGAACACGCTGATGCATAACGGCTACAATGTAGCCAGGTGGTGACAGTATGACTAAGTTGAGGCCAATTTCCGTGCGGCTCGAGCCGAATGTGGATCGCCCCGTCCGTGACATTGCGCGTCGAACCAGAAGGCCGGTGGGTCGTGTGGTCAACGATCTCATTGACCGGTCGCTACGCGCGCAGCGATTTCCAGGGGTGGTATTCGTGGACGGCCCAGCCGGGACGCGAGCACATCTGGCAGGGACCGGGCTAGATGTCTGGGAGGTTACCTGGCTCGTTCGGGACTACGGCTCACTGAAGAGGTTCCTCAAGGCCTTCCCCGATCTCCCCAGGCCAGTCGCAGAGACCGCTCTCGCGTACTCAGCCGAATATCCCGATGAGATCGCCGAACTGATCGCGGAGAATGAACGCCCCGTCGAGGACGTTCTGCGCGATTTTCCACATATCCGTGTTGTTCGGAGATAGGTGCCGGTCCGCTTGTTACTGGATGTGCACGTGTCTCCAGCCGTTGCCGCGGCATTGAAGCGGCGTGGCTGCGACGTGACATCCGCCGCGGAGGATCCGGCGCTCGCGCGACTAGACGATGCCGCCTTGCTCGCCGAGGCCACACGGCAGCGCAGGGCTGTGGTGACCTACGACATCAGGGACTTTACACTCCTATCCCGGGAATGGGCTATGAGCGAGCGACGTCATTGGGGGATCATTCTCATCCACGCACGCACGATTCCCTCCAAGGATATGGGCGGGCAGCTCAAGGCACTCCAAAGACTTCTTGAGGACGCTCCAAAAGACGACGCGCTGCGCAGCTTGACGTTTTTTCTCGAGCGGGTGGAGAGTTAGGGACGTGGGGACGAGATGAAGCACGCCAGGATCGTGGTCGGCGCCACGGCGCTTGACGCGCAGGTCGACGGCGAGTGGGTCATTACCGCAGACGGAGGACGGCTGGGGCTCCCCGAGGTCGTCTTCGCGCCGCCCTGCGTGCCAACCAAGATCGTCTGCGTTGGATTCAACTACCGCGATCATGCCGACGAACTGGGATGGGAGGCCCCGCGGCGTGGCCCGCTGGCCTCGGGCGATGTGGTCGAGATCGAAATTGCTGGAATCGGGGTGCTGCGCAACACCGTGGCACCCTGAAACACATCCTCACCCGCGGCCACGGCCACCGCATCGACGTCCTCGAGCACGTCTGACACGTGCAGTGGGTCAAGCCAGTGCGAGCGGCGAGACGCGGTACTTCCGCACCTGGGATGCGCGCCCCACGCTTCGCTTGCGCCGTTTTCCCGTAAAGTGCACAATAAACAACACGTGAGTCAATGTCCGTTCCTCGACTCCAGAAGATATCAGGGGACGGACGAAGGAGGCTTGACAGCGATGGACAGGAACGAGAGGACACACGGGGAGAGCCGACGGGGCGGGGTCACACGGCGCCGACTCCTCAAGGCCGGTGCGGCCGGGCTCGCCGGCGCGGCGCTATCCAACCTCGGGCTGAGCGGGTGGCTCACCGAGGCAGCGGCCCAACTCCCGGTGGGGTCGTTCAATCCGGACATGTCGATGTCGTTTCCGGTCGAGCGCGGGGCGACACTGCGCGTCCTGCGGTGGTCGCAGTTCGTCAGCACGGACCAGCCGACGTTTCTGCAAAATGCCGCGGAGTTCACCAAACGGACGGGTGTACCAGTCCAGGTGGACAACGAAACCTGGACCGACGTCCAGCCGAAGGCGGCCGCAGCCGCTAGCGTGGGCGCCGGGCCGGATATCGTCATCGGGTTCTTCGACGAACCCCATCTGTGGCCGAACAAACTCGTGCCCGTCACGGACCTGGCCGAGTACATCGGGCGCAAGTACGGCGGCTGGTATGATACCCCGCGGTCGTACGGGTTCAGCACGGATATGAAGCAGTGGATCGGCCTGCCCATCGGGGCGCCCGGGACGCAAATCAACTATCGTGAGTCGTGGGTCAAAGAAGCGGGCTTCGATCCTGATCCTGCGAAGTTCCCCAAGACCACGGATGAGTTTCTCCGCCTGGCCCGGGCGTTGCGGCAGCGGAATCATCCCACTGGGTTCGCCCTGGGCAAAGCGGTCGGCGACGGAAACGTCTGGGTGCACTGGCTGCTCTGGGCGTTCGGCGGCAAGGCTGTTGGTCCGGACAACAAGACGATTACCCTCAACTCGCCCGAGGCCGTCAATGCCCTCGAGTACGGGCGGCAGCTTTACGAGACGATGATCCCGGGCGTCGCCGGCTGGCTCGATCCGCACAACAACCGCGCCTTCCTGGCTGGCGAAGTTTCCATGACCAACAATGGTATCAGCATCTACTTCGCGGCGAGGAACGACTTCCCGGAAGTCGCCCGCGACATGAACCATGCCGCCATGCCCATCGGTCCGGTGGGCCGGCCTACCGAGTTGCACCTGATGAGCCAGGCGTACATCTTCTCGTACACGAAGTACCCGAACGCCGCGAAGGAGTTCTTGCGGTTCATGATGGAGGACGTGCAGTACGGACGGTGGCTGAATGCGATGCTCGGCTACGTGGCCTCCCCGCTGCGCGCCTACGGCAACCTGGCCGTGTGGCGGGCGGACCCGAAGGCTGCGCCGTTCCGCGACTCGATCGCTCGCATGCTGCCCCACTCACACGCCGGGACTCCGGGACCTAAGTCCGCACGCGCGCTGGCCGAGTTCGTTATCGTGGACATGGCCGCCGAGGCCCTGACCAGCCGCCGGAGCGTCCGCGACGCGATCCGCGCGGCAGAAGACCGCCTGCGGCGCATCTACCAGGCGTAACAGTGGCGTGGCTCGACTGGCGGAGCCGCCCTCCGAGTGAGGTGGCTCCGCCATGCCATCTCTGAAGCTAACGCGCGATCCTCCATGGCCAGAGCCGAAGTCGCCCCTCAAACCGCTGCGCCGAAGGGGAACGGCGTGCTCGCGCGCCTGAGCGAGAACCGCCACGTGCTCGGCCTCCTCATGGTAGGGCCGGCCGTGCTCTTACTAGGGGTTTTCCTGGCATACCCCTTCGCCCTGGGCCTCTGGTTGAGCCTGACCAACGCCACCATCGCCAACACCGGCGTGTTCGTCGGATTGTTCAACTACGCGTACCTGATCGGGGACCCCGTCTTCCGGCTGGTGGCCTTCAATACGTCGCTCTACGCAGGCGTTGCGGTCACGGTCAAGCTCCTGCTGGGCTTTCTGCTGGCATTGCTGGTCAACCGGAAATTTGTCGGCAAGCGGTTCGTCCGGGCGGTCATGCTGCTGCCGTTCATCGTCCCAACGTCGCTGTCGGCCCTGGCCTTCTACTGGATCTACGACGGCACGTTCAGCGTGATCACCTGGATGCTCAAACATGCGGGCCTGGTCTCTGGGTTCATCAACTACCTGGGCGATCCCAACCTGGCGCGGGCCTCGATGATCGTCGCCAACGTCTGGCGCGGCATCCCCTTCTTTGCCATCGGCCTGCTCGCCGGGCTGCAGACGGTCTCCCCGACGCTGTATGAGGCCGCCGACATCGACGGTGCCGGTCCCTGGCAGAAGTTCTGGGCCATCACCTGGCCGCTGCTGCTGCCGCTGACCGTCGCCGTCACCGTGTTCTCAACGATCATGACGGTCGGGGACTTCCAGTTGATCTGGATCGTCACCAAAGGCGGCCCGGCGAACGCCACCCATCTGTTCGGCACGCTGGCGTACCAGCGCGGCGTGCAGGGCGGGTTCATCGGTGAGGGCGCCGCGATCTCAGGCTTCGTGCTGCCGGTGCTGTTGGTCTGTGTCGTCGTGAGCTTCTACTACCTTCGGAAAGAGTGACGTGCAGCGGTCGCTGGCCCACCGGGCTCTGACGTTCTACGCGCCGCTATGGCTCTTCCTGATCTTCCTGCTCTTTCCGTTCTATTGGATGCTGATCACGGCAATCAAGCCGAACCGGGACCTCTACAACCTGGCCCTCAACCAGCTCTGGACGGCGCACCCCACGCTGGTACACTTCAAAACCCTGCTGTTCGGCTCGAGCTTCCTGCCGTGGCTGCGCAACACGGTGGTGATCTCGGTCGGCGCGACGGTGCTCGCGCTGACCGCCAGCCTCTTCGCAGCCTATGCGATTCAGCGCCTCCGGTTCGCGGGGTCGGCGCTCCTGGGCGTGGCCATCTTCCTCAGTTACCTGGTGCCGCCGGTCATACTGTTCATCCCGCTGGCCCGGGTGGTGACCGCCCTGGGCCTATGGGACCGCTCAGCCGCCCTGATCCTGACCTATCCGACGTTTCTGATCCCCTTTGCGACCTGGCTGCTCATGGGGTATTTCCGGTCGATCCCGATCGAGCTGGAGGATTGCGCGCGCATCGACGGCGCCGCGCGGTTCCAGGTGATCTGGCACGTCACGCTGCCGCTGGCGCTCCCGGGCATCTTCTCATGCCTGATCTTCGCGTTCACACTTTCCTGGAACGAGTACCTCTACGCGCTGGTCTTCCTGTCGTCGTCCGCGCGTAAGACGGTTCCCGTGGGATTGGCCACTGAGTTGGTCACCGGCGACGTCTTTCAGTGGGGACCACTCATGGCAGGAGCGCTGCTGGGGTCGATCCCGGTCGCGCTGGCCTATTCGTTTTTCGTCGAGCATTATGTGGCCGGTCTGACGGGGGCGCTAAAGGAGTAACTCACCAGGAACCCACCGCACGTGCCGCCGAACCAGAGGATCCATGGAGCCGGTGCCTGTCACGGTGCTCACGGGATTCCTGGGCAGCGGGAAGACCACGCTCCTCAACCACATCCTCACGGCCAGCCATGGCCACCGCATCGGCGTGCTGATCAACGAGTTCGGCGAGATCAGCATCGACAGCCGGCTGATCGCGAGCCAGGACGACAACGTCGTGGAGCTGGCGAACGGCTGCGTATGCTGCACCGTCCGTGACGATCTCTTGAAATCGGTGGCCATGCTGCTCGAGCGGCCGCAGCCGCCGGAGCACATTCTCGTCGAGACCACCGGCCTCGCCGATCCCGTACCGGTCGCGCAACAACTCCTGGATCCCCGCGTCCAGAACGACATCCGGCTGGACTCGATCGTCACGCTGGTGGACGCGCTGAACTTTGACCGAAACTTAGACTACGCCGAGCAGGCCTACAGTCAGATCACGACGGGCGACATCCTGCTGATCAACAAGACCGATCTCGTCGAACCCGAGATCATCGACCGGATCGAGTCGGGATTGAGCACATTGAATCCCCGCGCGCGGATGCTGCGGTGCGTCCAGGCGCAGGTCGATCTGGGGTTTATCCTGGGCCTGGGCCTGTTCCGCGCCTCGGTGCTGCAGGCTCACAACGGCGGCCATACGCCCGATCATGACCATGCCAACGCGTTCAGCACGATCTCGCTCCAGATGCTGGCGCCGCTCAACCTCGAACGCTTCGCGAAGCTCCTCGAAGAGATCCCAGCCGAAGTGTTCCGGGGGAAAGGCGTGCTGTCCGTTGGCGAAGTACCCGCCAGGCTGATCTTCCACCTCGTCGGCGACCGGTGGACGGTGATGGCAGGCGAGGCCTGGCGGCCCGACGAGGCGCGGCTCACAGAAGTCGTATTCATCGGCAAGCACCTGAGCGAGCCGGCGCGCGAGGCGCTGGAGAGGCGGCTGCACTCATGCCTGGACGAACGGAAGGCCTGAAGGCCGGGGTCGCGCACGCGGCCCGCGATCTCGAGCGCGAGATCATCCACCTGAGCCTGCGGATCCACGCACATCCCGAACTGGGGCACCAGGAACGTCAGGCGGTGGCGTGGTGCCGCGAGGTCCTGGAGCGGCACGGTTTCGAGTTTGCGATCGTACCGGGCGTGGACACGGCGTTTGTTGCGACCCGAAAGGGGCGCGACGACGGAACCACGATTGGGTTCCTGGCCGAGTACGACGCACTGCCGGGAGTGGATCACGGCTGAGGGCACAACTTGATCGCCGGGTCGGCGATCGGAGCCGGCGTGTTCCTGGCAGCGGCGATGTCGGAGTTGCCCGGGACGATCAAAGTCTACGGATGCCCGGCGGAAGAACTGGGCGCCGGCAAGCCCATGATGCTCGAAGCTGGCGCGTTCCAGGACCTCGACGCCGCGCTCACCTTTCACGCGTGGCACTCGACGGCGCTGATGGAGATGTGCACGGGCGTGCGCATGTACGAGTTCGAGTTCAAGGGGAAACCGGCCCATGCGGCGGCCGACCAGCACGAAGGCGCGAGCGCGTTGGACGGCGTGCTCCTCACGTACACGAACCTGAACGCGCTGCGGCAGTTCGTGCGCGACGGCGTGCGGATCCACGGCATCGTCAGCGACGGCGGCCAGGCGGTCAACGTGATCCCTGAACGCGCCGCGTGCAGACTGGGCGTACGGTCGGCCGATCTGGCCGAGCTCGACCGAGTGTGCGCACGCGTCGTCGAATGCGCGCGTGCCGCCGCCATGGCCTCGGGGACGGAACTCACGGTCCGCGAAGGCGTCGTGCTCGACCCTGTCAGGTACAACCCACCCTTGGGCAACGTCATGGCGTCGAATTTGAAGACGCTCGGCGAGTCTGTGATGACATGGCGGTCCATGGCCTCGACCGACTTCGGCAACGTGAGCCAGGCGGTGCCGTCGCTGCTCTTCTCGGTCGCGACGTGGCCCGAAGGGGTCTCATTCCACACGCGCGAGGCTGCCACGTGCTCAGCACAACCGCAGGCCCTGAAGGCAATGATGACGGCAGCGCAGGCGATGGCGATGACCGCGGTCGATCTGCTGCTCGACGGGACGACCCTGCGACGCATCCGTGAACACCACGTCCGCCCACCAGCCTAGCGGGCGCTCCGGGAATCATGCGCTACTGGGATAAAGCGCGACAGGCAGGCAGGGGTACCCGGCTCCTGGTGCAATACATCGCGCAGATCGTCCAGGCCGGCCAGGCGTTCAAGCGGGGTGAGTATCGGCGCGCGCTCGAGGCCGCGACCCAGGCCTCAGCCGCAGCGCAGGACATGACGACCGCGATAAACGAGTTGATCGGCGGAGGATTCAGCGCCGACGACAATGCGCTCGTCGCACAGGGTCAGCGCGTACTGGGTCAACTGCACTACGCGCTCGGGAACTTCACCGAGGCCATCCCGCTGCTCGAGCAATCGATCGATGTCCAGCGCAAGATGGGCAAAGACTCGGGACCGGAGTATGCGAAGGCGCTGAGCGCGCTCGCGCTGCTCTACGTCGCGATGGGGACCCATGAGCGGGCGATCGATCTGCTCCAACAGGCGCTCAGAGCCATGGAAGCAACTGTTCAGCAGACCTCGCAGGTCTTCGGCAGGTTAGGTGGGCTGACCGACATCAAGATGGACGTCGACTGGGTGGTCGCGACCCCCCAGTCGACGTCCATCATGATGTCGGTCAGCCCACCTAACCTGCCGAAGACCTGCGAGGTCTGCTGAACAGTTGCTTCCATGGCTCTGAGCGCCGGTTGGAGCAGATCGATCGCCCGCGCTGGGGTCCCCATCGC
>JBQTJG010000593.1:0-7623 GCA_052387355.1 Armatimonadota bacterium
CTGACCTTCGCCCGGCGGCTGCCACAAATCTTCACGAACGGTCGTCCGGACACGAAAATGACCGTGCTGAAATTGGTCGCTTCGAACGCCACGCTCGAAGGCCAAAAGGCCCGTCTCAACCTGAGGCCAGCCTTTACGGTACTAGCCAAAATGGGGCCTGGTTCTGATTGGCAGGGGCGGAGGGATTCGAACCCCCAACAACCGGTTTTGGAGACCGGCGCTCTACCAATTGGAGCTACGCCCCTGTGCCATGCTTCATTATAGAAGCCGGGCTAGAGCGCCGCAACGCCCTGCGGTTTCAGAAATGGTCTAGCCCGGTCTGCCGCCGGATCCCCTTCCCCGCTATTTGTCGGCGACGAATCCTGCACTCCTGAGCCTGGGCATGCCGTCGGCGAACATCTGGAACCCCGACACGCGCGCACTGTACGCGACGAACAGGTTCTGATGATAGATGTAGATCGCGTTCCGCCGGCCGCGGACCTTCTCGACGAGCTCAGCCACGAGCTTCTTCCGGGCCTCGAGGTTCGTCTCAGCCCGCTGCCGGTCCAGCAGGGTATCGATCTCGGCATCCTGGGCGTTCCCATAGTTGTCCGCGCCTCGTGAGTGATGGAAGGCGTAGAGGTTGCCGTCGGGATCAACCCGGCCCGACCAGGGAGTGACCGACATCTGGAACCGGCCGCCGGTGTTGGCCGCAAGGCCGGTAGCAGCTTCGATCGGGCGCACCGCCAGGTTGAACCCGGCATCCCTGACCATCGACTGAATCAACTCGCCCATGCGGACCATCACGGGCGCGTTCGGGACTGTCAGCTCTACGTTGATCGGCGTCGCTACCCCGGACCGGGCAACCAGCTCCTTTGCCCTTGCCAGGTTCCGGCTGGGGCACGTTAGGTCCCTGGGGTAGAACGCATTGACCGGGGCGATCGGGTTGCAGCCCGGCAACTGCTTCGCGCTAAACACGAAGCGATTGATCCGGTCGCGATCCAGCGCCAGATCGAAGGCCTCGCGGAGCTGCGCGTTCGTCATCGGGCTGTCCACGCGGCCCGGCGGCTGGCCGATTCCCGACGCGTTGGCGATATTGATGGAACTCGGGACGGACCCGTTCGATGTCACCGACTTGAGCTGCAGCTTGCCGTCGAGCTGGATCGCGATGATGTCCGAGGCTGCCTGGCGGTCGACGATGTGGAGATCGCCCGAGCGCAGGTTCAGGGTCCGCACATTCTCGTCCGGGATAGGCCTGAAGATGATGCGGTCCAGGTAGACGTTCCTGGCATCGTAGTAGTGCCGCGACCGCTCCAGCACGATGCGATCGCCGATCACGCGCTCGACGAACGAGAACGGGCCGACGCACACCGGGTTGGTGGCGAAATTGTCGCCCAGGCTCTGGAGCTGTGTCGGCGACAGGATCATCCCGGCGCGATCGCTGAGCGTCGCCAACAGCGGCGCAAGAGGGCGCGAGAGGGTCAATCGCACTGTCGACGCATCAACCACGGCAACCTCGGTCACGGCGTTCAGCTCGCCTGCCCGCCGGGATCCAGGTAGCGTGCGGTAGCGATCGAGGGTCACCTTGACGGCCTGGGCGTCGAACGGCGTGGCGTCGTTGAAGCGGACATTCCGCCGCAGCGCGATCGTCGCAGTCAGCCCGTCTGAAGAGAATCGCGGCAGTTCGGCCGCGAGTCGGGGCACGATCGTGCCGTCGGCGGTCAGGTCGTAGAGGGGCTCACACATGTTGAAGAAGATCTCCCGGCCTCCGGCTGTCCCGCCAAAGGTCGGATCGAGGCGATCGGCGTCCTCGAACATCGACACGACGATCTCACCGCCGCGCCTGGGCTGCGGCCCGGCGGGCTGGGCGGGGCCGCTGAGGATGGCCGTCGAGGTGACGGCTATGATCGAGAGCACCAGCACGATGAAGATGAGCGCGCGACTCATGTCCTGCACCTCCCTGCGAGTTATCCTCTCAGATACGTTTGAGATGCCTCGAGACGACCTGGCGAAACGCCGCCGCGCGTTCGCGCACGCGGTCGGCGCCGTCGCGAATCGTCACGCCTGAGGTCGAGCCCAGGTTCGGATCGGCCACGCCGATCCCGATGGTCATGGCCCGGGAGACCAGGTCATCGGTGTAGGGGAGCATGCCCCGCCGGTACTCGACAGGTTGGGCCTCGCCGCACTCGCCATGGAATGGCGGACCTTTCATCGTCGCCGTGCGCTTGTTGAGGAGGTGCTCCATGTTGAAGTAGACGTGCCATCCCGAGTCGGCGAGCACCCGGCTGTTCAGGTCCGCGGCGACGCTCCGCGCGATCTCCTCGGTCGGAAGGATCACCACCAGGTGCGTGGCCAGATCGCCGTCCGGATCCGAGAGGGCACGGAACTGCAGCCCGGGCAGATCACCGATCAGCGACCTGAACAACTGGCAGTTCGCCCGAAGGTGCGCGCGGATGCCATCGAGCCGGCGGAGCTGCGCCAGCAGCACCGCAGCGTTGAGCTCGGTCATGCGAAAGTTGAGTCCGAGAAAGGGACGCTTGCCGACCTCGATGCCCAGTCGCATCGGCGAGTGGCCCTGGTCGTGCATCGCAAAGAAGCGATGGTAGAGGGCCTCGTCGTCCGTAACGAGCATCCCGCCGTCGCCGCACGTAATCGTCTTGAAAATGTTGAAGCTGAGCGCGCCCGCCACCCCGAAGCTCCCGACCGGACGCCCGAAGTAGCTCGCGCCGAACGCCTGGGCGCAGTCTTCGATCAGGGCGATTCCGTGGCGCGCGGCGACCTCCCGCAGGTCGCGGAGGCGGGCCGGAGTGCCGAGCATGTGGACAGCCACGATCGCCTTCGTGCAAGATGTGATCTTCGACTCCACGTCGCGGGGATCCAGATTGAACGACTCGTCGATCTCAGCGAGGACAGGGAGCGCGCCCGCGTAGACGATCGACGAGATACTGGCGACGTACGTGAAGCCGGGCACGATGACCTCGTCGCCGGCCCCGATCCCCAGCCCGGCGAGCGCGACCAGCAGCGCGCTCGTTCCCGAGTTCAGCGCCACCGCATGCCGCACCCCGATCAGGCGCGCGACGGCCTCTTCGAGCCGACGCACCTTGGCGCCGAACGTGGGGTCGTCGTCCGAGCCGTAGCGCGCGAGGTGGCGGCTGTGGAGCACCTCGAGGACCTCTGCGATCTCTTCCTGCCCGATCAGGTCAACGCCAGGTCCGGCCATGGGGTCGCCGCCTATGCGAACGTTTGCATGAATCTTGGCATCGCCACCCACCCTTGTCAACAGGACATGTCGTCGGGCTGAGGAGGTTGACAGTGGCCGCGGCTCCGGGCGCGCAGCAGACCGCAATTACGGGGCGAGCCCGTAGAGGTCAACGACATCGCGGGACGCGCCGGCCAGTCGGGCCAGGCCGGCGATCCCGTGTTGGTAGACCGGATCCGACGGGGCCAGCGGGATGGCGACCGCGGTATGGAGCGCCGCGGATTCGTATCCTGCGAGAGCCACTTCCACAGCCGTACGGCCATCCTCACCGGTGACCTCCAGAGCGCGGCCGTCACGCACCGCCACCACGAACTGGCGAAACGGCCCGACCGAAAACGGCGGGGCGGGCGGAAACGCCACATCGGCCTCGCCGTCGTCCGTGATCAAGCGCAGCCGATCGGGCCGTTCATAGTTTACGGTCGTGAAATGATCGTAGTCGTAGATCAGCCGGCCCCTCGTCCCCATGAGCTGCGTGCCGCCCCACCCCCGGCCCCACGAGACGTTGATCTCGCCGATCCCGCCTTGATAGTCGAGGCGGACCGTGGCGAAGTCCTCGACGCGGATCGGCTCCTCGCGGATCCGCGCCACGCGCGCGTCGACAGATGTCGGCAGACTGCCGTGAAACGCGTTGGTCAGATAAATCAGGTGCAGCATGTCCAGCAGGATCCCGCCGCCGCTGATCTCGGGCTGGTGCAACCGCCACGTGCCGCCGAAGTAGGGAAGTCCCAGGCAGTTGATGCACGTGTACACGATCCGCCCGAGCCGGCCGTCGCGGATCACCTGCTGCGCGGCCTGATTCTCGGGAAACCAGAGGTAATTGTGATGCAGAGACAGCGCCACGCCGGCCCGTCGGGCGCCATCGATCATCGCATCGGCATCGGCCACGCTGATGGCCATCGGCTTCTCGCAGAGCACGTGCTTGCCCGCTGCCGCAGCCGTCACCGCGATCTCACGATGCGAGCTGGGAGGCGTCGAGATGCTCACGGCATCGACTCGGTCTTCCAGCAGCCGGCGGTAGTCATTATGCCGGTGCGATGGGGCCACGCCCAACGGATCACCGACGGCGTTGGCGCGCGCTGGGTCGGTGTCCATGACCGCGACGACCTGGGCCTCGGGGATCGCCTGGATGGCCGGCACGTGGAACACCTCGACGACTTTGCCGCAGCCGATCAGGCCGAGCCGCAGCGCCGGCATCAGGCCCCTCCGAATCCGCGTGGGCTGGCTGTGCCCGCGCCGACCGCACTGGTCCACGCGCGCGACGCGACCGATCGCTCGGCGGCATCGAGCACGCGCTGGCATGCGGCACCGTCGTCGAAGTCCGGCGCGAAGGGCGTCCCTTCGACCACGGCGAGAATGAAGTCGCGAATCTGGTGCACAAAGGTGTGTTCCCAGCCAATGGTATGCCCCGGCGGCCACCAGGCCGTCAGATACGGATGGGACGACTCGGTCACCAGGATACGGCGGAATCCACGCTCGTCAGGACGATCGGCGAGCGAATAGTACTCCAGCTCGTTCATGCGTTCCAGATCAAACTTCAGGCTGCCCTGCTCGCCGTAGACCTCAAAGGCGTTGGCCGCCTTGCGGCCCGTCGCAAACCGCGTGGCCTCAAGGTTGCCGACGGCGCCGCCCTCGAAGCGCGCCAGCAGCGCGGCGCGGTCGTCAACGGTGACCTCGCCCCTGTCGTCTCGACCTTCAAGCGGGCGCTCCGTGATGAAGGTGGTGACGTCGGCCACCACGTCGGTGATCTCCCCGACCAGGAAACGCGCCAGATCGATATTGTGGGAGAGCAAATCGCCCAGCGTACCCGATCCGGCCTGCTCTCGCTGCAGCCGCCAGGTGAGGGGAACCTGGGGATCGAGCAGCCAATCTTGCAGATAGGTCGCGCGAAAGTGATAGAGGCGGCCCAAGCGTCCCTCGTCGATCATGCGGCGGGCCAGCGTCACCGCAGGGACCCGGCGGTAATTGAACGCCACGCCGTGGCGCACACCCGCTCGCTTCGCCGCCGCGGCCATCTCCAGGGCCTGCGTGACGTTCATCGCTAGCGGCTTCTCGCACAGCACGTGCTTGCCCGCGGCGCAGGCGGCCAGGCACAATTCGTGGTGGGTCCTGTTCGGCGTGCCGATGATGACGGCGTCCACGTCCGGGCGGCCAACGACATCATACCAGTCGGTGGCCCAGGCCTCCCACCCCCAGCGATCGGCGACCGCTTTCACTGCATCGGCGTCCCGGCCACAGAGCAGGCGCTTGACGGGCCGGGCGGGCAGATCAGGAAAGAATGAGGCGACATCGTGCAGGGCATGGCTGTACGCCTTGCCCATAAACCGGTAACCGATCATTGCAAAGTTCAGGGTCGGCATCTGCGCGATCATCGTCACATTCCGATCCGGATCACATCCCGAGCCAGGTCACATCCCGAGCCGCTCCCTCAGGTAGTCGCGGTTCCGCCTGGCGCTCTCGAACGTGTCAGTATCTGCCTGCACGACTCGATCCTGCTCGACGATGATCCACCCTTCGAAGCGCGACGTGCTCAGCACATCCAGGAGGGCCGAAAGATCGAGGGAACCCTGACCCAGTCCCACAAACACGTCCTGCTGGGCCGCGCTCACATAGTTCTTGCCCTCGGCCAGCAGCGCGCGCAGGCGGAAGAGATCGAGGTCTTTGAGATGGACGTATCCGAGCCGCGAGGCGTACATCCGCGCCACCTCGATTGGATCGCCGCCGCCGAAGGCGACGTGGCCAGTGTCGAGGCAGAACTTCAGCAGATGCGGATCGGTGCGTTCGAGCAGGGTGCGGATCTCGTCAGGATTCTCAATGTAGGTGCCCCCATGCGAATGAAAGCTCGGGACGAGTTCGTACTCGAAGCGACAGATCTGCGCCAATCGCTCAAGCCGCGTCGCATACCCGGTCCACTCCTGCGGAGCGAGCCCATGTGCACGCGTCAGCTCGGGACGGCCCGCCACGCGGTAGCGCTGCTCGTCGCCGGCGTCGGCCAGCACGATGTCGCGGGCGCCCAGCCGCTGAAGCAACGCAGCCGTCTCACGGATCTGCGCTTCACACTGAGTGAAGGCGTCGCGGCTCTTGAGATCGAGCGGGACGAAGGCGGCCGCCATGGCCAGGCCCCGGCGGTCCAGCGCCGCCGCCAATTCGGTGGCGTTGGTCGGCAGGAAACCCCAGGGGCCCAGCTCGGTGCCCTCGTACCCCGCAGCCTTCATCTCATCGAGGACCCGATCGGCGGGGAGCTGCGGCCCCCAGCCTGGAATCTCGCAGACGCCCCAACTGATCGGTGCGCTGCCGAGGCGAACGTGCATCGGGCCGGCGGCCTCCCCGGGTGCCAGGAGATCAGTGTGTGCCGATATGCAAGCGATTGCGCTGCCGCGTCACTAGTAGCACGCAGTCGGGAACGTGTCAACTGGCGTCCGCGGCGGTGGGCCCGACGGCCTGCGCGCCGTGGCGGAGGGTGCTTTCGCGCACGATCAACCGGACCGGCAACCTGACTGAGGGCGGCATCTCGCCGGTCTCAATGGCGCGCCGCAGCATCGTCACGACCAGCCGCCCCATCTCCTCCGAGCGCTGGGCGACGGTGGTCAGCCGGGGGTTCGAGATCCCGGCAAACGGGATGTCGTCGAAGCCGACCACTCCGATATCATCCGGGATCGCGATTTCAAGCGCCCTCAAGGCGTCGATGGTCCTCAGCGCGAGCTTATCATCGTAGCAAATCACGGCATCGGGCCGGTCACGGGCAAGCTGCGCCGCGAGCACGCCTGGCGAGGCGTCGTGGTCGCCGCGGCCGGGGCCTTCCACGACGTCGCCTGTGACCCCGGCCGTGCGGAGCGCCCGGAGGGCTGCGTTCCGCCGTATCGTGTTCGACGCCCCGCGCGGACCGCTCAGGTAGACGATCCGCCGGTACCCCGTGTCCATCAGGTGCCGCACCACGGCATCGATTCCGCTGGGATCGTCGGATCGGATACAACCGGCGGGAAGATCCGAAGGGCGTCCGTCTCGATCCGCGTACTCCCCGTTGATGAATGCGATATGCGTGGGGCGCACGAGCGTCCGAATGCGCTGTGGCCGCATCACACTGCCCATCAAGGCGATCCCGTCGGTTCGATGGGCCAGGAAGAACTGCACGGCGCGGCGCTCGCGCGCCGGATCGGCAAACCCGTTGGCCATGATCACGGTGTACCCAGACGCCGCGGCTTCCTGCTCGAAGCCGGTCACGACCTGACCGTGAATCGGATCGGTGACGTCGGGAATCATCAGCCCAAGCGTGCGCGAGGCGCGCGTGACCAGGCTGCGCGCTGCCTGATTGGGCACATACCCCAGCCGGTGTGCGGCACGGGCGACGCGCTTGCGGGTGCGCAAACTGATGACTGTGGCGTTCTTCA
>JBQTJG010000594.1:0-7847 GCA_052387355.1 Armatimonadota bacterium
TCCGCTGGATGACGACCACGGAGTTTCCCCACCAGGCCACATCGGCGCAGGTGGTGAAGCCGATGCTGGAGCGCGCCGGATTCACCGTCGATCTTCAAGTCATGGACTGGGCGACGCTCGTGGGCCGGCGCGGCCGTGCCGAGTTGTGGGATGTCTTCAGCACGCAGATCGCGTTCTTCCCCGACCCGGTCTTCCAGGTGCCGCTGCAGTTCACCTGGCCGGGATGGTGGAGCAACCGCGACGGCATCGCGATGATGGAGCTGCTGCGCCGCCACACCAACCCCAAGACGCGGCTCGAGATCTGGAAGCGGTTGCAGCGCACCTGGTACGAGGACGCGGGCTCGATCAAGTTCGGCGACTACTTCGAGATGCACCTGCATCGGAGAGAACTCAAGGGCTTCGTCGAGAACCCGACGCACACGTGGTACAATGCCTGGTCTGATCGCTAGGATTGCTGTCGTGCGGACCCCGCTCCGGACATGGGGCGGGGTCTTTCCTCATGAGGCCGAGTTGATCATGGTGGAGGTGCGAGGTCGATGATCCGCCTGCCGGTGCTGTTCATCGCGCTTGCCCTGCTGGTCGCGCCGGTGCACGGCGCTGGCATGCCGCTGCTCAAGGTCGGGTTCGTGGCGCCGCTCACCGGCGTGTTCGCGCCGACCGGGCGGGACCTGATCGACGGGTACGCCCTGTACCTCGAGCAGACGAAGCAGCGGTGGGGCGGCCGGGGCGTGGTGCTGATCCAGGAGGATGACCAGTTCAGCCCGGTCGTAGCGCTGACCAAGGTCCGGAAACTTATCGAGTCAGATCGGGTCGAGGTGCTCACGGGGATTATCAACTCTGCGGCAGCATACGCGATGCGCGAGTATATCGACTCGAAAACCGCCCCGACCGTGATCTCCGTCGCGGGCGGCGACGACCTCACGCAGCGCCTACGGGCGAAGTTCTCGGTGAGGACCGGCTGGGGCGCCAGCAGCCAGACCGCGCAGCCGCTCGGCGACTACGCGTACCGTGTGCTTAACTACCGTCGTGTGGCGACGTTCGCCGACGACTTCGCGTTCGGGCACGAGTGGGTGGGCGGCTTCCAGCGCACCTTCGAGGACCTGGGCGGCCGGGTCGTTCAGAAGCAGTGGACGCCGCTCGGCACGGCCGACTTCACACCGTTCCTGGCTCGGATTCCGCGCGACGTCGATGCCGTGGTGGCCGCGGTGGTCGGTCCTATCGCGTTGCGCTTCATCCGGCAGTACGCTGACCTCGGCCTGAGGGGACGCATCCCGCTGGTCGGCCCTGGCCACATGACCGATGAGATCAACCTGCCGCAGATGGGCGAGGAAGTGGTCGGCATGCTGACCGTCCTGCACTATTCGGCGGCTCTCCAGAACCCGGCCAACCGGAAGTTCGTCGAGGCCTACACGAAGCGATTCGGCCGTGGGCCCTCCGCCTATTCGGAAGCCGGATACACGGCGGCGCTGTGGATGGATCGCGCGCTGCGGCGCACAGGCGGTCTGGTGGCCGACAAGGACGCGTTCATGGCGGCGATGAGCGCGCAGGTCATCGCCGAGGCTCCCCGAGGTCCCGTACGGCTGGACCGCTCGGGCAACGTCGTGCAGAACGTCTACGTGCGGCGCGTAGATCGGGTCGGCGGCGCGCTGCAAAACACCGTGATTCACACGTTCCCCACGGTCTCGCAGTTCTGGACGTTCGACCCCGAGGCGTTCCTCCGGGCCGCCGTCTACTCGCGCGACAACCCGCGGTGCCGCTTTTGTGAGTAGACCGCGGCGCCTCGCGTGCGCTCCTGCGGCGTTGAGCGGCCGGTGACGTTCTGGGCGACACTCGTCGCGAACGGCCTCGCCTTTGGGATGCTGCTCTTCCTATTGGGGAGCGGTCTCTCGCTCATCTTCGGTATCATGCGGATCGTCAACCTGGCGCACGGATCGTACTACCTGCTGGGCGCGTACCTGGGATTCGCGCTCGTGCGCGCCACGGGGAGTTTCGCCCTGGCTGTGCTGGGCGCGGCGGCGGCCGCGCTCGTCCTTGGCGTGTTGATGCAGCGGCTCTTCCTGCGGCGGCTGACGGGCAACATCCTTCCGCAAGTGCTCCTGACCATGGGGTTCCTGCTCTGCCTGGCCGACCTCACGCTCTGGATCTGGGGCGGCAACCCGCAGATGATCCCTACGCCGTCGGCGCTGCGCGGGGCGGTCGTCATCGGCGACGTGGTGGTGCCGCTCTACCGGGTGTTCGTGATGACCGCGGGTGCCGCGACGGCCGTGGCGCTGTGGCTCGGGCTCGAGCGCACGCGGCTGGGCGCGCAGGTGCGCGCCGCGGTGGACGACCCGGAGATCGCCCAGGCCATGGGTATCGATGTCCCGCGGCTGGCGACCGCAGTGTTCGGGCTGGGGGCCGCGCTCGCGGGAATCAGCGGTGTGATGGGCGGTCCATTCCTCGGCGCCTATCCCGGCGCGGATCTGGACGTCCTCACGCTGGCGTTCGCCGTGGTGATCATCGGCGGCCTTGGCTCGCTCCCAGGTACGCTGGCGGGCAGCCTGTTCGTCGGCCTGGCCGATAACCTGGGCAAGGCTCTCCTGCCGGAACTGTCCTACATCACGTTCTTCGCACCGATGGCGCTCGTTCTCGCCATCCGCCCGCGAGGGCTGTTCGGCCGGATGTGAGATCCTCGGGCCGCCGGATCGCTGCGGCGGCGCTGGTCGCGGCCGCCGCGCTTGCCGTCCTCGCCGCGCCGCCCTTCTACGTGCACCTGGCGACGCTCGCGCTCATCTTCGCGCTGCTCGCCGCCAGCCTCAATCTCCTCATGGGCTACGCCGGCCTGACGAGTTTCGGTCATGCCGCGTACTTCGGAACAGCGGCGTACGCCGCCGCCGTCATCGTACTGCGGCAACACGGAGGCTTTTGGGCCGCGCTGGCGATGGCGGTGGTCGCGGCCGCCGCGCTGGGCGCGCTGTTCGGCCTGCTGGCGAGCCGATCGCGCGGCGTGTACTTCCTCCTGATCACCATGGCCCTCGGGCAGGTCATCTGGGGCCTGGCCTACCGCTGGGTGTCGCTGACCGGCGGGGACAACGGGCTGCCCGGCGTGACCCGGCCGGCTTTCGCCATCATCTGGCCGCTGGCCGACGCGCACGGATACTACCTGTTTACGCTCATCATCGTGGGGATCGCCATCGGTCTGCTGGCGGTGATTGTCGCCTCGCCGTTCGGGTACGCGCTGCGGGGCATCCGCGAGAGCGAATCGCGGATGCGCACGCTCGGCTATCCTGTCTGGGGATACACGTACGTGGCTTTCATCATCTCGGCGATGTTCGCCGGCGTCGCGGGCGCGCTGTACGTCTTCCTGAACGGGTTCGTCAGCCCGGCCGAGCTGCACGTCTCGAATTCGGCGCAGGCGCTGCTCATGGTGATCCTGGGCGGCAGCGGCACGGTCGGTGGTCCGGTGCTGGGCGCCGGCGCCATCGTGCTGCTCCAAGATCTCTTGAGCACGTTCACACGACGGTGGATGTTCATTCTCGGTGTGCTCTACATCCTCGTCGTGCTCTACGCCCCCGATGGGATCGTCGGGATCCTGCGGGGATGGCGAGAGCGCCGGACGCCCGCGGCCGGCGACGCCAGATGAGCTCGGCGCACGCCGGCGCGGCCCAGATGACGCCAGCCCTGCGACTGGACGGCGTCGCACGCACGTTCGGAGGACTGCGGGCAGTCCACCACGTGTCCCTGGAGGTGCCTGCCGGTGAACGTCTGGCGATCATCGGCCCAAACGGCGCAGGAAAGACGACCCTCTTCAACCTGATCAGCGGGGAACTGCCGCCCACCGCCGGCCGCATCTATGCGTTCGGACACGACCTGACCCACCTGCCGCCTCACAGGCGGACGGCAATAGGGCTTGGGCGAACCTACCAACTCACGAACCTCTTCCCGCGCCTCACGGTGATGGAAAACATGCTGCTCGCGGCCCAGGGTCTGGAGCGGACGAAGTACGTCATATGGCGGCCCCTGCGCGCCTTCCCCCACCTGTTCGAACGCGCTCGCGACCTGCTCGTGCCGCTGGGGTTATGGAAGGTCCGGGATGTGCTGGTCGCGAGTCTATCCTATGGTGACCAGCGGCAACTCGAGATCGCGCTGGCGCTGGCGACGCGGCCGCGCCTGCTGCTGCTCGACGAGCCGACCGCCGGGCTGTCGCCCGCAGAGACTCAGGACGTTCTCGAGATCGTGCGTGGCTTGCCTCGGGGGATCACGATCCTGTTGATCGAGCACGACATGGCGGTCGTCTTTGGCGTCTGCGAGCGCATCGTCGTCCTGCACCACGGCGAGGTGGTCGCGGCCGGGACGCCGGAGGAGATCCGTCGCGACATCCGCGTGCAGGAGATCTACCTCGGGGTTCCTGCATGATGCTCGAGGTCAGGGAGGTTCACACGTTCTATAGGCAGAGCCACGTGCTGCACGGGGTCTCCGCGGCGATCGAGGAAGGTCGGATCGTCGCGGTCGTCGGCCGCAATGGGATGGGCAAGACGACGCTCATCAGGACGATTGCCGGCCTGACGCCGCCCCGGCAGGGGTCGATCCTTTTCCGCGGCCGTGAGATCGGCGGCCTTGCCCCCCACCTCATCGCCAGGATGGGGATGGCCCTGGTCCCGCAGGGCCGGCGCATCTTCCCATCGCTGTCCGCGGAAGAGAACCTGCTGGTGGCGGCCCGGGCCGCCGGCGGCTCTGCGGGATCGGGGCAATGGTCGCTCGAGTCGGTGTACGGCCTGTTCGGCAGACTCGCTGAGCGGCGGCGCCACAAGGGCACGCAACTCTCAGGCGGCGAGCAGCAGATGCTCTCGATCGGCCGGGCGCTGATGACGAATCCGGCCTGCCTCCTCATGGATGAGCCGTCCGAAGGCCTCGCGCCGCTCCTGGTCGACGAGGTCGGCCGAGTCCTCGTGGACTTGAAGCGCCGCGGGTTGTCGGTGCTGCTGGTCGAGCAGAATCTGACGCTGGTGCTGCGTGTGGCCGACGCCGTGCACATCCTCAGCAAAGGCCAGGTGGTGTTCAGCGGCAGCGCGGACGCGCTTCGAGGCAATCGCGAGGTCCTGGCGCAGCACCTGGCGGTGGACAGCCGCTCCGCCTAGGGGTCGCGACGAGATATACATCCGAGGGACGGCGCGGAGCGGCACGATGCCTACCTTGCCCAGGAGAAACGCTCGGCTCGAAAGCCGTGAGGTCTTTGTCGATACGGGAGCATGGATCGCCCTGCTCTCTCGCGATGATGAGCATCACGGCGCGGCGGCCGCGGCATGGCCCGAGATCGTGCGCCGGTTTCGGCGCGTGGTGGTGACGAATCTGGTCGTCGCCGAAGGGTACACGTTCCTCCGGCGAGCCGTGGGAGTCACGGCTGCCTTGATCCTGCTCGATAGACTCCAGGCGACGCCGCGAGTGGCACTCGTCTACGCAGACGCGGAACTGGAGGCAGCCGCGAAAGCCCTGCTTCAGCAATACCGCGACCATGACTTCTCGTATACCGATGCGGTGAGCTTCGTCACCATGCGTCAGGGCCGCATCTCCCGAGCCTTTGGCTTCGACCGCCACTTCCTCACCGTCGGTTTCACACTGGTTCCACGTCCGCGTCACGAACGCTGGGGGTGATCGCGAACCATCGAGGACGAGGTAGCGGTTCTGATTGGCCGTGCGCTTCATCTCTAAGGCCCGTACGTAACCCCTGCTACTTACTTGTTGCGAAACGTTGCGACCCACCAACTCGACTCGTCGAGTACAACGCCATACTCCAGCGAATGCGGGATCCAAGTTTCGTCGTCGTATAGAGGCCGGTGATAGAAGAATACTCCCGGGTGCGTCGCCACATACTGCTCCATCTTTCGGAACTGCCTGCCGTCCGAGGACCAGCCTCGGTTGAGCGCACGCCGTTGTGGAAAGAGGTTGATGTCCAGGATGCCTCCGCTTGCATGGCCCAGAAAGTGCCCCTTATCCGCGAAAAACCCGCTCTCACCAAGCGTCTGTCGAATGGAAACGTTGACATTCGGGAACCCCCGCATTCTGCTGGCGTCCCTTTTCATCAACTGCTCGACGGACAAGGCGTAAGCTAGAATTACGCGTTCACATGCGTGATCGAAGACAAAAACTGCGAAGTCCAGGTTGATTTCCGAGAGGTCAGCATTCGGGGACCCTGCGCTATATTCAGCGTACCAGGAGGTAACGGTGGTCTCCCAAGCGCCCAGGACGGGAGGGATCTGCCGACCCGCCCGCTCGAATAGCCGGACTAGTGCTGACACGGCACCGTCATGGTGCCTCCCGCCGAGCAGGCCCGTGCGAGCATGAGCTTCCGCCAGTCTAGTGGATTGACAAGGCGTCCCGAACTAAGCTCCAACCTCTATCCTTCTGATACTCAGCCGCCTCCTCGCGCACCAGTTCCTCTAGATTCGGCGCCGGGGACAGTTGGTTTGCCACATTAGCCAACTGCTCAAGATCCGCTTTGACAACAGATGGATTTCGGCTGTCCTGAATCGCAATACTAAGTGCCATCAGTCGCGTGGCTGCGTCAGCCTTGCCCAGTCTACGAGCAACCTCTCCAATCTGCCAGAAAGCCGCGATCTCCCGAGGCCTGTCTTTCGTTTGCTGTGCAATCTTCAACGCTCTGCAGAGTCTGTCTCCTGCGGCCTCGAAATCCCCTTGCCCAATATCCAATGAAGCGAGGATATGCCAATTCGCGGCCTGCCCAGTCGGATTGTCTACATCAAGATCAATTTTGAGGGATTTCTCGAACATGTTACGAGCCTCTCCATACTGCTTGAGACCTGCATAGGTCACCCCCAGCCGGTGCAACACCTCTGAGAGAGTTCGGCGGTTTCCAATTTTCTCACGCAGCGACACCGCTTCCAAGAGCTTCGCACGAGCCCCATCGATGTCATTCTCAGAAGCGTCGAGATCCGCAAGAGCCTCGAGGGAGTTCGCAATCCCGAACATGTCGCCCACATTCCTACACAGCGTCAGGGCCCGCTGGAACTTTTGGCGAGCCTTCAAACGGTCTCCCAACCTCCGGTCGATACTACCCAGACCTTCCCAGGCCATCGCTTCCACGGTTTTGTCGCCAATATCAGTAGCAATTCCAAGCGCTTCGTCATACCGGTCTCGCGCCTTCTCATATCTGCCTTGTCGCAGATCTAGTGAAGCCAAGTCGCATTGGGATTGTGCCTTGCCGAATGGGTATGCAAATCTTTCGCTTAGATCCTGGGCCTCACTGTAGTAAGCTCGAGCTAGCTTCACGTTACCACTCTCAGCAGCGACGGAGCCCAGTCCATGCAAGCAGCCAACTTCGCCGGCCCAATCGCGTAGCCGCCGATATATGTTTAGGGCGTTCGAGAAGCCGTGCTGCGCATTTTCAAGATCTCCCTGCTCAAGAGCTATTGAAGCCAAACTGTGCCACGTAGCTGCCTCACCTTCTGCATCGCCCACCTTCGTCTGAATTTCCCTCGCAGCGTGGAACCTGTCCTTGGCCTCCTCTAGTCTGCCCCGTTCGAGGTCAATCATGCCCAGGCCATGCAACGCTGCAGCCGCAGTATCCCTTGTTGAGTCCAGAGCTAGGCTTCCCCCGAAATACTCTTCCGATCGCTCATAGTTTCTCTTGTGAAAATTGGCTGTACCAATCCAACACAGAGGTGACGGATGAGAACCGAGCTCTAGCAACTCGATGTTGACACGTTCTAGCTCGTCGTACAGCCCAGACCATTTCAATGGACCACCAATCCTGTCGGTAACTGCGACAGCAGACTCCAGATCCCGGGCTTCAATGAAATGACTGCGAGCCTCGTATAGGCAATCGAGAGGGGAAAGTCCAAGTCTAGCTG
>JBQTJG010000595.1:0-3223 GCA_052387355.1 Armatimonadota bacterium
AGTGATGGCGCGGCGGCGGCGGTGGTCATGTCCGCTGAGCGGGCCGAGCAGATGGGCCTCGAGCCGCTGGCCATCTTTCGCTCGTTCGCGGTGGCCGGCGTTTCGCCCGAGGAGATGGGCATCGGACCGGTCAAGGCCATCCCCAAGACCCTGGCGCAGGCCGGGCTGCGGTTGCAGGACGTCGACGTCATCGAATTGAACGAGGCCTTCGCGGCGCAGGCGCTGGCGGTGGTGCGTCTGGCCGGGTTGGACCCGGACCGCGTGAACGTCAACGGCGGCGCGATCGCGCTCGGCCATCCGCTGGGGTGCACCGGCGCCAAGCTGACCGCGACGATCCTGCGCGAGATGCGCCGGCGCCAGGCCCGCTATGGCATGGTGACGATGTGCATCGGCGGCGGGATGGGCGCCGCTGGGATCTTCGAGCTTGCCTAGATTGGCACTTCAGCCAGCGAAGGGATTGAGCACCTGCACGCCGTCGTAGACCTGACCGGGATTGAGATCCTCGGACCAGAGGATGCCGCATCCCAGTTGGGTCGCGCTCCAGAGGATCATGGCGTCCCAGAATCGAATGCTGTGGCGACGGTGGAGCGCGATTGCACGCAGCACGTCGTCGGCGCTGGGCGCATGCACGCGCCACCGGGATAAATCGCCAACGATGGTCGTCGCAGTCGCGGCTTCCAGACGCTTCGGCACTTTGCCTGTCAGCGTGATGTAAACCTCCTGCAGCACCTGTATGCTGACGCACCCACTGCGGGCCGCCCACAACTCCTCAATCAGAGCCCTCGCCCGCTGGCGCTTTGGTCCCGCGCTATCGTCATGGGCGTACACGACCACGTTTGTATCGACGAACTGGCGCGACGTTTCAACGCTCATGGAGCGCCTCGCGAGTCCATGACGCGCGACCGTGGGTTCCAAGGTCCACGCCGCGGCGGAGAACGGCAAGGTGCCGGCGTTGGGCCGCTTCATAGCCTTCCTCGCGGCTGACGAGGTCGGTCAGTGCCTCTGTCATGATTCTGGAGACCGACGTATCCCGTTGGGCGGCGAGAACCTTGGCCCGACGCACAAGATCGGCAGGGAGAGATAGGGTGATGTTACGAATTCTCACGCGGCCACACCTCCACATAAAACAGTGTACCACGTCTTTGTGTGGGAATCGCCAAGGAAGCCGTTGCCGTGCAGCGAATCTATGGGCGTCTTGGAACGAGTAGGAAATTGATCAAGATTCGCCAACGTTGGCGGCAACGGAGAGAATCATGGACGCAAAGACGGCCACCGTAACCGCTCCGGGGGGGAATTTCCTGATCGTCTCCACCTCCCCCGACACAGTGTTCACCCCCGAGGACTTGACCGACGACCAGCGCCTCGTACATCGCACCGTCGAGCAGTTTGTCGACCAGGAGGTCTTGCCGCGCACGAAAGAGCTCGAGCAGCACGACTGGGCGCTGACCCGCAATCTACTGCGCCGGACCGGTGAGCTCGGCGTGCTCGGCGCCGACATCCCCGAGGAGTATGGCGGCACCGGTCTCGACAAGATCACCAGCCTTGTCATCAAGGACGCCATCGGCGCCGCGTCGTCGTTCGCGGTGTCGGTGGGCGCTCACATCGGTATCGGGACGCTGCCCATCGTGTTCTTCGGCAACGATGAGCAGAAGCGCAAGTATCTGCCGAGGCTGGCGACGGCCGAGCTGGTCGGCAGCTACGCGCTCACCGAGCCGACCGCGGGTTCCGACGCGATGTCGATCCGCACGCGCGCCACCCGCAGCCCGGACGGCACGTACTTCATCCTCAATGGAACCAAGCAGTTTATCAGCAACGCCGGGTTCGCCGATCTCTACATCACCTTCGCCAGGGTCGACGGCGAGCACCATTCCTGCTTCATCGTCGAGCGCGGGACGCCCGGTGTCACCGTCGGCGCAGAAGAGCACAAGATGGGCATCAAGGGATCGTCGACAGCCTCGCTTTCCTTCGAGAACGCGAAAATCCCGGCCGAGAATCTGCTGGGCGAGATCGGGCAAGGGCACAAGATCGCGTTCAACATCCTCAACGTCGGGCGCTTCACGCTGGGGGCCGGCGTGACGGGCGCGGCGCGGTACGCCCTGCGCGATGCTCTGGCGTATGCCCGAGAGCGCAAGCAATTTGGCAAGGCGCTGGTCGAGTTTGGCCTGATCCAGCAGAAACTGGCGCGCATGGCCACGGCGATCTTCGTCGCCGAGAGCATGGTTTACCGGACGGGCGGCCTGGTCAGTGAGGCCCTGGGCAGCGAGCAACAGGACAGCGCACAGGTCATCGCGGCGCTCGAGGAGTTCGCGATCGAGTGCTCGATCAACAAAGTCTTTGCCTCTGAAGTGCTCGACCTCGTCGTGGACGACATGGTGCAGATCTACGGCGGGTACGGCTTCATCGAGGAATACCCAGCGGCCCGAGCCTACCGCGACGCGCGCATCAACCGGCTGTTCGAGGGCACCAACGAGATCAACCGGCTCCTCATCCCGGCGATGCTGCTGCGCCGCGCGCAGAAGGGCCGCTTGGCGCTTCTCGCCGCCGCGCAGAAGGTGGCCGGCGAGATGCTGTCCCCATCCATCGGCGGCAACGGCGACCTGGCCGGGCCGCTTGCCGAAGAACGGCGCCTGATCGACGCCGCGCGCCGGACCGTTCTGTTCGCAGCCGGCGCGGCCACGCAGAAGTATCTAGCCGAACTGGAGCACCAGCAGGAGATCCTGGGCTGGATCGCCGACCTGGCGATTGAGGTCTTTGCGGCCGAAAGCGCGGTACTGCGCGCGACGAAGAATGCGGCGCGAGAGGGTCCATCCGCCAGGCTGCAGGCCGCCATGGTCCGGTTCCACCTGGATGACGCGCTGCCACGCATCGAGACGACCGCGCGGCGGATCTTGGCGGCCACTGAAGAGGGCGATACACTGCGGACGATGCTGGCCGGGCTGCGCCGCTTCCTCAAAGTCCCACCGGTGAACACGGTCTCGCTGAGCCGGCAGATCGCCGGCGCGGTCATCGACGCGGGGCGGTACGTCACGTGAGGGGCCATCCGTGGAACGCCCGCGGCCGGCGACTCGCTGATCGCCTGCGACGTCGCCGCTGTGGCCCAGGGAGCAACGCGGCCGGGCGTGGCCGATGACTGTCTCGAACGTGAGAATGGCATTCGGTTCCTTATCCGTACTGGATTCTCGGATCAATGGTTGTGTAAAGCAGATCGACTACAAGGTTTGCG
>JBQTJG010000596.1:0-1754 GCA_052387355.1 Armatimonadota bacterium
TCGGGGACGGGGTGAACGATGCCCCCGCGCTGGTATTGGCTGACGTCGGCGTCGCCATGGGTGCCGCGGGCGCCGATGTGGCCCTCGAGTCGGCGGATGTCGCGCTCATGGGGGACGACCTGACGCTCTTGCCTGAGATCCTGGCGATCTCCAGGCGAGCCCTTGGGATCATTCGTCAGAACATCTGGATCTTCGCCGTCGCGGTCAACGTCGCCGGGATCGCGCTGGCAGGCTCCGGTATCCTCTCCCCGATCGGCGCTGCGATCGTTCACAATGTTTCATCACTGTTCGTCGTCATCAACTCCGGCAGGTTGCTCTCGTTCCGTCCTCGCATCCAACCGGCGCCCGCGCTGCGCCTCCACCCGACGGAGGCCAGAGCCCGGTAGAGTCTGGAGCGCAGGTCATTCGGCAGCGTCCATGATGGTCGGCACGAAGGGGGAGGGGCCCAGCACTCAGCGGCGCCATTCGCCGCTTCTCGCCACGGGTATCATCACCGCGGCGCTGTATGCGGTGCTTGGATTCGCCCTATCCTCCCGGCCGCCGGATGACCTGCCGCCGCTTCTCGCTCGCGTTCTGGCGACATTCCCATTTGTCATCGCGGTGATCAACGCATCGGCGCTCACGTGCCTGGTTGCCGGGTGGCGCGCCATTCGGGCGGGCCGCATCACCACCCATCGGAAACTGATGCTGGCCTCAGCCACATTCATTTCGCTGTTCCTCATCCTCTATGTCACCAGAGTCTCACTGGGAGGCGTGAAAGCGTTCCCCGGACCGCCGGAGATTCGCGTCTATATCTACCTCCCTGCCCTCATCGTGCATATCGCCTTGTCGATCATCTCTGTGCCGCTCGTCGTGTACAACCTCCTGATCGGGCTGACGTTACCCCATGGGGATATCGTTAGGACCAGACACCCACAGGTAGGTCGGGTTGCAGTCGTGCTATGGTCTGTCAGCCTTGGATTGGGGATCGTCGTGTTTCTGCTGCTCAACGTCCTCTTTTGACGGCACAACAGCGCGAGGGTTCGTGGCTGACTTCGGCCGGCAGCGTGACCCTCGTCAGCCCGGAAGGTCAGCAACGAACGATGCACGAACTTCGCGACGCCTGACGGTCCGGCGCGCTTTCGCCCAGTTGCAACACCGAAGGAACGTCCGAGGCAAGGAGGAGCCGTAGATGCACGATCACGAGCACCACCACCAGGCTGGTCATGTCCCATGCCGGTGCGGCGAATCCTGCCTCTCCTGCCAGGCCGCGGTCCTGGCGACCTCCTGCGGGTGCGAGTTCGAAGCCAAGCAGTTCGAGTACAACATCGAAGAGCGGACTCACGATCACGCCCATCACGAGACCAGGCATGGCGTGGCCGAAGGGCATGACCACGACGCGATGATGTCCGACCCGCGCATGGCGCGCTTCATGGAGGCCGACATGCGCCGGCGGTTCCTCTGGTCGCTGATCCTGACGATCCCGGCGGTGCTCTACTCACCACTCGGCGCAAACTTTCTGGGCGTCCGCCTGCCGGAGCCGATCCCGGCCAACTGGATCCTTTTTCTGCTGACCACGCCGGTTGTCTTCTGGGCCGGCTCGATCTTCATCACCGGCGCCTACCACTCGCTGCGGAAGCGCGCCCTGAACATGTCGGTGCTCATCAGCGTCGGGGTCCTGGCGGCGTACCTGTTCAGCGTGCTCATCACGCTCCTGGGTGCCGGTGAGACGTTCTTCGAGGCGGCGGCCATGCTGGTGACCTTCGTGCTCTTCG
>JBQTJG010000597.1:0-9085 GCA_052387355.1 Armatimonadota bacterium
ATCTCGACGGTGGGGGCTCCGCGACCCTGGTCGTCGGCGGTCGCGTCGTCAGCGCGCTGCCCAGGGGAGGCGAACGGACCGTCTCGTCGATGATCGTCGCCCTCCGCCGCCCGACGGAGAAGGCGCCGCGGGTCGAGAACGCCCCGCGGCTGGAGAAACCCCCGCAGACAGAGAAACCGCCGCAGACGGAAAAGCCGCCGCAGACGGAAAAGCCGCCGCAGACGGAAAACGCGCCATGACGTCGCTCGTGATTGTCCCGTTACACTTCGCCCGCTAGACTGGTTCCACGACACCCAGGAGGATCGCTTGCGCTATCCGCCCAAGAGCCACGCGCCGGAGTATCTCGATGCGCCCGGACAGGATCCCGTCGAGTTCGCGGGGCTGCTGGAAGCGGTCCGCCGAACCAATCGCTGGTACGGTGGCCGGACGCTCATCCTTGGCTACCTGGCGCGATTCGCGGATGCCGTCCTCCACCGTCCCCTCACCGTTCTCGACGTGGCGACCGCGTCGGCGGACATCCCAGCCACGATCGCGGGGTGGGCGCGTGCGCGAAACATAGAGACTCGCATCGCCGCCCTCGACATCCATCCCGACATCCTCAAGGCCGCGAGGCAGGTGGTCAGGAGCCTGCCCGAGATCACGTTAATCAGGGGAAACGCGTTCAGCCTGCCCTTCGCGGATCACAGCGTCGACGTCGTGATCCACGCACTTGCCCTGCACCACTTCACCTTCGATGAGGCCGTGGCTGTGCTGCGCGAGATCAACCGGGTCGCCCGCAGCGGGTTCGTCGTCAACGACGTCCTCCGGTCCTGGCCGGCCTACGCCGGCGCGATCGCCGATACCTGGTTGATCGGCCGCAACCGCCTCGCGCGTCATGACGGCCCGCTGTCGGTGCTGCGCTCGTTCACCTGGCCGGAGTTCCATGATCTCGCCGCTGCCGCCGGCCTCGAACGTGTGGAGATCCGCCGGCACCATCTCCAGCGGGCCGTGTTGATCCGTTGGCCGGATGGCGCGCGACGTGGACGCTGACGTTGTCGTCGTGGGCGCGGGACCGGCCGGCAGCACGACCGCCCTGCTGCTGGCCCGGCGGGGCTACCGCGTGATCGTTGTTGATCGGGCTCGATTCCCCAGGCCGAAACCCTGCGGCGAATACCTCAATCCGGGCGCCGTGGCCACGCTTGACCGACTGGGTCTGAGTTCCGCAGTCGCGGCCACCGGCGCGGGGGTCACGCTGTCCGGCATGTACATCGCGAACGCCGATGGCGCGGCGGTATGGGCGCCCTTCCCGGCTGGCCGTGGGCTGCTCGTGCCTCGCACCCGGTTGGATCATGCGTTGCTGGACCAGGCGGTCCGCGCCGGCGCCCAGATGATCGAGGAGTTCAGGGTCGACAGCGTGACGCCCGGCGCGAGCCCAATCGTGGCCGGCCGGCTCAATGGTGGCCCGCGGCGTCTGGCAGCCAGACTCGTGGTCGGCGCCGACGGGCTCCGATCAGTCGTGGCACGGCGGCGAGGACCTATTTCACCGGCCGACAGCGGCCACTACACGATCGGCGCCCACTTCGAAGGCCTCGATGCCTACGCCCCACGGGGAGACCTGCACCTTGGGCGATCCTGGTATGCCGGCGCCGCCCTCTATGGTAACGGCGCCGGCAACATCGTGGTGGCTGTCCCCAGGTGGATGTTCCGGCGGGCACGGGGCGACACGGAGGCGATCTTTACGTCGGCCACCCAGACCCTGGCGCCGCTGAGGAGACTGATGAAGGGCGCGCGCCGGGTCACCTCCTTCGTGTCGGTCGGTCCGCTTGGCTACACCCGGCGGCCCGCTGTCGATGACGGCGTCCTGCTGGTTGGTGACGCCGCGGGCACGATCAATCCCATGACCGGCGAGGGGATGGCGATGGCGCTTCGGGGCGCTGAGCTGGCGACAGCGGCTGCAGATCGCGCGCTGCAGGGTGCGACCGCATCGTATCAGGCGCTGGCAGGATACGAGCGCGCGCGCACCGAGGCGTTCGGCGACACCTGGACGGTCAGTCGTCTCCTCCAATGGGTCGTCCGGCGGCCCACGTTGGCATCCTACCTACTTCGCCGCCTGGCGCGCGATCCGCGGCTGACCACACGGTTGCTGGGCGCAGTCAACGATACCCGCCCCGCCCGGGACGTCCTGTCGGTCGACTTCCTATCGCGGCTCATGCTCGCGCGCGGGTAAACTCAGCATTCATACCGTACATCACGCCCGGATCGCAGCACCGTTCGAGGCGGTCTTTGCGCTGGCGCGCGATGTCGAATCGTGGCCGCGGCTGCTCCCCGACTACCAATGGTGCCGCGTGCTCGAGCGCAGCCCCACCCGGCTCGTGTTCGCCATGGGCGGCCGGATTCGGGGCTGGCCGGCCCGCTGGACCGCCGTCCAGGAACCGCGGCCCGACGAACACCGTATCTTCTTCCGTCACATTCGCGGCATCACGACGGGCATGGAAGTCGAATGGCGGTTTTCGCCGAACAGCGATGGCGTTGACGTCGAACTTGTGCATGACCTCACCATGCGGTGGCCGCTGATCGGCCGGATGGTCGGTGATCTCATCGTGGGGCCAATCTTCATCGATTTCATCGCCCGGAAGACGCTGCGGGCCGTGCGGTCGCACGCGGAAGCCGCGGTGAGCGCACCAGGAGGAACAGCATCGTGAAACAACGGGTGGTCGTCACAGGCCTGGGCGCGATCACGCCCATCGGGCATGGTGCCGCGGGTCTGCTCGAGGGGATCCGCGAGGCGCGGCCCGGCGTCCGGCGCATTGAACGCTTCGATCCCTCGCCGTTCTCCTCTCATGTCGCGGCTGACGTGGCCGACTTCGACGGATCCGAGCACCTAGACGGCAAGCACGCGAGGCGTCTGGATCGATTCTCGCAGTTCGCCGTCGTCAGCGCCCGGCAGGCGATCGCCGACGCGTCGCTCGATCTCGCGCACATCGATCGCGAGCGCGCGGGCGTGTTCATCGGCACGGCGCTCGGCGGCGCCTCGTTCGCCGAAGAGCAAGCCAAGGTGTTCATGAAAGAGGGCATCAGGCGAGTTCGCCCCACCCTCGCCCTATCGGTCTTCGGTGGAGCGGCGTCGTGTAACATCGCCATCGACGCGGGGCTGACCGGTCCGACGAGCGCCAACACCGACTCATGCGCCTCCGCGGCCATCGCGATCGGTGAGGCCGCGCGGCTCATCCGGTACGGGGACGCCGACATCATGCTTGCGGGCGGCGTCGAGTGCCCGCTCACCCCGCTCATCTTCGGGGCGTTCGACCTGATCCGCGCGATGTCGACGCGCAACGGCGCTCCGGCTGCAGCCTGCCGGCCGTTCGACCGGGGACGCGACGGATTCGTGATGGGCGAAGCCGCGGCTGTCCTGGTGCTGGAACGTCTCGAGCACGCGCAGCACCGGGACGCGCGGATCTACGGTGAGATCCTGGGGTACGGCACCACCAACGACGCCTACCATATGACGGCGCCCCTACCTTCAGGCGGCCAGGCCGCGCGCGCGATGCGAATGGCGCTCGCCGACGCCGGGCTGCAGCCGGCCTCGATCGATTACATCAACGCGCACGCATCGTCGACGCCGCTGAATGACTCGACCGAGACCCGGGCGATCAAGACGGTCTTCGGCGATCACGCACGGCAGATTCCGATCAGTGGCACCAAGTCGATGCACGGCCATGCGCTGGGCGCCACCGGGGGTGTCGAAGCGGCGATTTGTATGCTGGCGCTGCGGGAGGACTATCTGCCGCCGACGATCAACCTCGACGATCCGGATCCGGAATGCGACCTCGATTACGTGCCGCACCACGGCCGCGAGCAGCGGGTGAACTACATCCTGAGCAACTCGTTCGGGTTCGGCGGGATCAACGCGGCGCTGGTGTTCGGCCGGGTCCCGGCCTACCCCGGCCCTCTTACAGACTTCTGATTCGAGGAGCGATGAGCGCCACCAACCCCACCAGCACAACGACGGTCACACCGCCGAGCGTCAGGGCATGCCCGACGCCGATGGCGCCGGCCAGCGCGCCGAGCGGCAGGGTGCCCAGGGCGAACATCCCAAAGGCCGTCATGCTGTAGATCCCCATCATCCGACCTCGCTGTTCGGGCAGCACGCTGATCTGGACCAGGGTGTTGGCCGCCGCGAAGCCGATCGACTGCCCGGCGCCGGCCAGCACGAGCAGGACCAGCGACAGGGAGAACCAGTGCGACAGACCGAACAGCGCCACCATCGCGCCAGTCGTGATGCCCGCCGCGAGCAGCAGCCGGCCCTTCCCCACCGCTTCGCCAAACGCGCCGATGACGAAGACGGCCAGGATCGTTCCCACGGCCGGCGCCGCCTGGAGCAAACCCAGTCCCGTCGGCCCGACCTGCAGGACCTCGCGCGCCCCCGCGGGCATGAGGCGTATGTACGGGCGCCCGAAAAAGCTTATCGCTGCGACGATGGCAAGCAGGGTCAGCAAGTGCCCGTGCTTCGCAAGCAGCCCGATGCCCTCCCGAATGTCGTGGCCGAGGGATTCGACGGCGCGGCCCTCTTGACGGGGGATGTCCATCAGCAGCAGCGCGACCAGGACAGCAATGTAACTCAGCGCGTTCAGGAAGAAACATCCCACGACCCCGACCGCGGCAATGACCACCCCGCCGAGCGACGGCCCGAAGATGCCAGACCCGTTGTTGGCCATGGATTGCAGGCTCAACGCCGGCATCAACTGCCGCTCGCCGACCAGCAGCGGGATCATGGACTGCCGCGCCGGTCCGTCGAACGACTGTGTCAGCGAGTTGATCGCGCCGATAGCCAGCACATGCCATACCTGGATCCGGCCGGTGTAAGCCAGCAGCCACAGCACCGTCGCCGAACTCATCGCCAGGACATTGGTCAGCAGCAGGACGCGGCGGCGGTCGAGCCGATCGGCCGCCACGCCGCCCAAGAACGCGAAGAGCAGCCGCGGGATCGCCGCGCTGAGCCCCAGCAGGCCGAGGTAGAAAGGCGCCTTCGTGAGTTGATCGACCAGATAGCCCAGGGCGATGAACTGCATCCAGGAGCCGGTCTGCGAGATGAGCATCCCGATCCAGAGCAGGCGGAAGTTGCGGTGCCGCAGCGGGGCGAACGCGGAGCGAGGGCCGCGGGCGACGCCGTCGTCGGGGAGGGCGCCCGTACCGTCGTCAGGCAACGCGCAGGAGCCGGGCGGACCCCGGCCGCGATCCTACCAGGGTGACGAGTATCGCTCTTCCTTCCATGGGTCTGCGTGCATGTGGTAGCCGTTGCGTTCCCAGAACCCTGCGCGGTCCCTGGCCATCAGCTCGATGCTCCGCACCCACTTGGCGCTCTTCCAGAAGTAGAGCCGGGGGATGAGCAGCCGCAACGGCCAACCGTGCTCCGGCGTCAGATCCTTCCCGTCGGACCGGTGCGCGAACAGCGCGTCATCGCCCAGAAGGTATTCGAGCGGTACGTTGGTCTCATAACCCTGTTCGCTGTGCGCCATGGCGAACTTTGCCTCGGGCCGGATCTTGACCAGATCGAGCACGGTGCGGGCGGCAACACCCTCAAAGGTGACGCCCAACCGGCTCCACGCGGTGACGCAGTGGATGTCGGAGGTGACCGTCGTCGTCGGGAGCGCGCGGAACTCCTCGTAGGTCAGGCGCACCGGCTCCTCGACCAGCCCGAAGATCCGGAAGTCCCAGGTCTGGGGATTGAATCGTGGAACGCCGCCGTAATGCAGCACGGGCCACTTGTCGGTAACGTACTGGCCGGGTGGGACACGATCAGTGACTTGCCGCGCCATTGAGGATTCCTCCGCCGAGCGGTGTGCTCATCATCGCGTGGGTCTCGATTCTATAGAGTCCGCCGGGCGCCGCACGTTACAGTGGCGCATCGCCGCTTCGATCCCGTCGGTGATCCAGAGGGTGACCCCTTCCGCGGCGCGCGCCGCAACGGCATCGAGTCGGAGGCGCTCATCGCCCGCCGGCCGCTCGAGGACGAAATCCGCGGGATCGATGCCCTCGGGGGGCCGCCCGATCCCGATTCGCACGCGCGCAAACTCCGTTGTGCCCAGGGCGTCGATGATCGACCGGAGTCCATTGTGGCCTCCGTGGCTGCCCTTCTCGCGTGCGCGCACGGAACCGACCGGCAAGTCGAGATCGTCGGTGATGATCAGTAAATGCCCGGGCGCGATGCGGTGGCGGCGCCGAAGGTCGGCGACCGCGGTCCCGCTCACGTTCACATAGGTGTCCGGGCGCGCGAGCAGCACCCGCCCGCCACCGACCGTCCCGCGTCCAACCTCGGCCCATCCCTCTTCGGTGGCGATGGCGATGCCATGCGTGGCTGCGACGAGGTCGAGCACTTCCCGGCCAATGTTGTGCCGGGTGCCGCGGTATCGGCGTCCGGGATTGCCCAGACCGACGATGAGTCGCAAATTGCGGGGTTAGCCGGCTTTGGACGCCTTGGGCTTCTCGCCGGCCGGCGCCTCGGGAGCCGGTGCGGTCGGGGCGCCTTCCGCCGGTGCTGCTGGCGCACCTTCCACCGGCGCGGCCGCTGCGGCAGGCGCCGCCTCCTCCTGCACCCTCGGAGCGACGACGGTCACGATCACCTCGTCGGGCTGGGTTAGGAGCTTCACACCATCGGGGATGGCGAGGTCGCTGGCATGCATGGAACGGCCAACGACCAGTTCCGTGACATCGAGATCGAACCGGTCGGGAACCTGCGTAGGCAGACACTCGACCAGGACCTCGCGCAGATGGTGCTCGATGACGCCGCCTTCTGCGACACCCTTGGCCGTGCCATTCAGCACCACCGGGACGTGCATCTCGATCACATCGGTCAGCGAGATTGCGTGGAAATCGACGTGGATCAAGTGGTGCCGGAAGATGTCACGTTGCGTATCTTTGACGATGACGATCGTCGACTCCGACCCATCGCCGTTGGGCATCTCGAGATCTATCAGCACGTTCATGCCGGCATGCGTGTGCAGCGCCTCCGTGAGCGCCCGGGCCTCGACAGCGACGGTCCTGGCCTCCCGGCCCCGACCGTAGACAACCGCCGGGACAAGACCGCTGCGCCGCAGACTCCGCGCGGCCCCTTTGCCGACACCGTCCCGCCCCTGCGCCTTCAACGCTACACGTTCCATCTGCAGATCCCTCCCACACGCGAGGGGCCCCGACGATCGGGGCCCGAACGACGTTTATTATAGCATGCGAGCGTGCGGACGCAAGGTCACCAACGCTCACTCGGCTGATCAACCGCCGCCCCTTGACATTCCAGTCCACTGGAAGGTGTATGCTGCCTTGCGGAGGTACAGGCATGGCGACTGGTAACTCGCAGTGCGCCAATTGGAAGGAGGCGTTTCCATGACCACAGCAATGAGCGAGCCGCCAGCAAGTGTCCCCTATTGGGACGAGCAACTACCAGGAGGCCGTGCGCGCTTTCGCGCCAAGATTGGCGGCCTGCACTGTTCGCTGTGCACTACCACGATCGAGAAGGCTATCGGCCGCCAGCCCGGGGTCGAGAAGGTCGCGGTGAGCCTCACCCATGAGCAGGCTCTGGTCGATTATAACCCGACTCAGATTCGCCCGGAGCAACTACTCGAGACGCTCCGCGACATCGGCTACACGATCCGCGATCCGCGCAAACTACGACCCTACGAAGAGGAAGAGGCTGAGCTCGTTCGGGAGAGCTGGCGTCTCGTCGCGGCCATTGGCTTTAGTCTGGTCACCATCGGCCTCATCGCGCGGCTCACCAGCCTCGCGTCGCTGGCTATCCCGATCGTCACAGGACTGAGTCTGATTATGGTTGCCGTCCTGCTCCTGAAGGGCCGGGGAACCGCGACGGCGCTCGCCGGCGCGCTGGGCCTGGGCGCTGTCAGTGCCGCGGCCCTGATCGTCAACGCCCAAGGCATGCTCGGGAACGCGGTCCCCTGGGTGATTGCGGCATTTGCCGTCACCGTGGTCTTCGGACTGGCCTGGCATATCCTCGTGATGGCCGCGCAGTCGTTGCGGCGAGGGATACTCAATCAGCACGTCTTGCTTGAGACTGGCGCCTTCGCCGGCCTCGTCGGCGGCGTCATCGGCCTTGTGCTGCCCTCACCTGGCTACCCGACCGCGCCATTCTTCGCCGTGTCGGTGTTGATCGTGAACTACCACATGTTCTCGGAGTTCCTCTCCCTCCTGGTCAAGACGCGAAGTTCCCAATCAGTTAGGCGCCTCTTGGACCTGCAGCCGGACACCGCGCGAGTCGTGCACGGGGACGACGAACGCGACGTTCCCATTGACGACGTGCTGGCAGGTGACCTTGTACGGATTCGCCCTGGCGAACGAATCCCAGTCGACGGCGTCGTGGTCGCCGGCCACTCAACGGTTGATGAATCCCTCGTCACGGGCGAGCCGATCCCGGTCGAGAAGGCAGAGGGTGACTCTACCATCGGTGGCTCAATCAACGGTTCGGGGACCCTCCTCGTTCAAGTTGCTGTCATCGGAGAGGGTACGTTCCTGCAGCAGGTTATCCGCCATGTCGAGGACGCCCGTGCTCTCAAGCCCGGCTTACTCCATCTCGTGGATCGTATCCTGGTAGTGTACACGCCTACCATCCTCAGTATTGCTGTTCTCTCTTTCGTGGGCTGGACGGTGGGCGCGTGGGTTATTACTGGCCAGGCGGATGTGCAGCGCGGCGTTTTCGCCGCGTTGAGTGTCTTGGTGATGGGCTATCCCTGTGCCGTCGGCATCGCTGCGCCACTCGCCATTGTGCGGGGTGCCGGGGCTGCTGCGGATCAGGGGATCATCATGCGCACTGGTGAAGCGTTCCAAGCGTTCGGCTCAGTCCGCTTTATCGTGTTGGACAAGACAGGGACATTGACGGAGGGCCGACCCACCGTCCAGGAGATCGAAGCCCTCGGTCGGCCCGACGAACTGCTCGCCGTGGCAGCAGCTGCAGAATCCTCCTCTGAGCACCCGCTTGGCCAGGCGGTGCTCAACGAAGCCTTGGCACGGGGGGTGCCGTTGCTCCGGGTCTCTGACTTTGAGTCGTTTACCGGGCGTGGGGTAGCCGCGACCATCGATCGCGCGCGCGTGCTGGTTGGACGGC
>JBQTJG010000598.1:0-1761 GCA_052387355.1 Armatimonadota bacterium
CTTGATGACGAGCAGAAGTGGATCGACGCCATGCGCCATGACGCTTCCCATCACCGCGTCTCGGATGGGTTGGTATGTATTCGTGCTGGCGAGAATTACTACCGTCTGGTCCGGCCGGATGGTCAACGTCCCAACATGCTGATGGGCCGCTGCGATGATATCTGGCACCTTGCTGGTCACGTGATAGCCACCTCCTGCGGAGCGATCTTTTGATGGGACTGCAATTCGCGGGTCGTGCGGCCGCGCCTGCATGCCATGACTGCATTATGAAGAGTCCGGATCAGCAACTAACTGCGGCTCAACAGTACATGATGCCACGATCTCCAGAATCAGACACGGTGGCCAAACGAAGCATCATGAGCAATGCACGTCTCAACTCACAGCAGATCCTACGCTGTCGGGTCCTCCATTCCTCTACAGCCGCGATGGATTCTCAGAGGTTTCTGTGATACATTCACACAAGCGGATAGCGTTCCGAGAGTGATTGCTCCTGGAGTTGATCATCATAAGTCTGTCTTAAGCGAGCTGTCCGCGGTGTCACCGGCAGAGGGGGAATGACTGTGAAGGACAGCACGAAGCGTGTGACCCGACGAGAACTCGTGCGACTTGGCGCTATGGCCGGGGCGACCGCGGCGCTGGGTGGCACGTCGATCGCGATCGCCGGCGCCAAACAAGCCTTGGCTGCTCCGGCGCCGGCCCGAGCCGTAAAGACCCTTACGGTCGGCCTTGGTGGTGACGCTTCCAATCTGAATACCCTCACAGACACGTTCGCGCCGCTCACGTCCTTCTACTACGCACTATGGGACCCAGCGATCGACGTGAGATTCAATCGCGCCGGTCGCGTTCAGTTCGTTCCGGTGGTGGCCGAGTCGTGGCGAGTGCTGGACGACAAACTCACCTGGGAATTCAAGCTGCGGCAGGGGCTGAAGTTTCACAATGGTGAAGACATCGACGCTGAAGCGTTTGCCTTTTCGCTGGAATGGATGATGCAGGAGAAGACGGCAAACAACAACACGAAGAGTCGACTAAATCCTGTCTGGGATCGAGTTCGCGCCGTTGACAAGTACACCGTGCACGTCAAGACACGGATCCCGTATGTCCTGACCCCGAACGCGTTTGCTGAGTTCATGCCAGTGCCGCCGAAGCACTTTCAGCAGGTCGGCGCACAGAGGTTCGGGCAATCTCCCGTCGGGTCCGGTCCCATGCGATTCGTGGAGTGGGCGCGCGGGCAGCGGATTGTTCTTGAACGCAACCCCCGATACTGGCGTGAGCCGGTGAAGTTCGACCGCCTGGTGCTTCGGCCCATCCCTGAGGATGCGACGCGTGTGGCCGCGCTTGAGGTGGGCGAGCTCGACATCGCGTTCAATGTCCCCCCGGACTCCACTCGACGCCTGATGTCGCGCGGAATTCGGATCCAGTGGGCGCCGCTTGGGCAAGGGATGAACCTGACCACCAAGCTGACGATTGCGAGTCCGATTACGGACGTTCGAGTGCGCCAGGCGATGAACTTTGCGATCGACAAGCGGTTGGTGATCAACACGGTCATGGGCGGATACGGCCGAGAGTTGCGGGCGCAGATGGCCGGCCCGAGCGCTCTGGGCTACAATCCGAACATTCTGCCGTACCCCTACGATGTGGAGCGCGCGAAGCGTCTCCTGGCTGAGGCGGGCTACCCGAATGGGTTCCGGATGGATTTTGATACGTCCCAGGGCCGGTACTTGAAGCAGAAGGAAGTCTCCGAGTTCCTGGTGGGCGAATACA
>JBQTJG010000599.1:0-3452 GCA_052387355.1 Armatimonadota bacterium
GCGGCTCTGCAGTTCGTTCCTGCAGGAGAGCCCCTGCCGCCGCTCCGGATCTGAACACGTGCGCTTGCTCCGCCTTACCCGCGCCGCAGCGCACTGGCGCAAACGGCCGCGCCAGGCGGGGCACCCCCGCGGGAATTTTTCTTCCACAGAAATCGATCACCTGAATAAACCCTGGCCCGGAGTCTTGAGCAATGGCATGGTTGCTGAGGAACTACGATCTCGTCCTGGCTGCAATCTGGGAGCATCTTGTGCTCACGGTCGTTTCCGTCAGCATCGCCCTGGTGCTTTCCCTCGCCATCGGCATCGTCGCCGCCCGCCATCGAGCGGTCTATCGCGCCGCCCTGGCGGTGACGGGGGTCTTCTACACGATCCCCAGCCTGGCGTTGTTCGCCATCCTCATTCCCATCGTCGGTCTGGGCCGCCTACCGGCGGTGATCGGCCTGGTTGGTTACTCGCTTCTGGCGCTCATCCGCAACATCGTGGCTGGCATCCAGGGCGTGCCGGGCGACGTGGTCGAAGCCGCGATCGGTATGGGCCTCTCCAGGCGGCAGGTGCTGTTCAAAATCGAATTGCCGCTGGCGCTGCCAGTGATCGTCGCCGGCGTCCGGGTGGTCACCGTGACCGTGATCGGTATCGGGACGGTGGCTGCCTACATCAATGCCGGTGGACTCGGCTCGCTGATCTTCTCCGGCATCGCCCAGACCAATGGGCCGAAGATCGCTTCAGGGGCGGTCGTCGCGTCGATCATGGCGGTGTGTGCTGACTGGGGACTGGAACGGCTCCGGCGCAAACTGGCCGCAGGCGCCAACGCGAGCGCGTAACGTCTGACGGGATGGGTAGACTTGAAGAGGAGGGTTGAATCATGAGCTGGCATCGTTTCGCACTCTGCGTAGGTCTTGTGCTCTCCGTGCTCATGCTGGCGCCGTCCGCGGGTGCGGCCGGGGAGGGCGGCAAGCTCACGCTGAGGATCGGTTCCAAGAACTTCACCGAGCAGTTCATCCTCGCCGAGATGTACGCACAGGCGCTCGAGGCCAAAGGCTATCGGGTCGAGCGATTCATCAACCTGGGCGGGACGCTCATCGCGCACCAGGCGGTGGCGAGCGGGAGGATCGATATGTATCCGGAGTACACCGGGACAGCGCTGGCTGCGGTCGTCAAGGGCGCCCTCAGCAGCGATCCTGACGCGGTCTACAAGCAGGTCAAGGCCCACTACGAAGGCAACCTCGGCCTTACCCTGCTCAACCCTTCGAAGATGAACAACGGATACGTCCTGGTTGTCCTGCCCGAAACCGCCGCGAAGCACAAGCTCAAGACCCTATCCGACCTCGCGAAGGTGTCCAGGCAGCTCGTGCTGGCGGCCGGGCCGGAGTGGGCCGACCGTGAAGATGGCGTCCCGGGACTCAGGAAAGTGTACGGGATGGAGTTCAAGGAATACCGCCCGATGGTCATCGCACTGAAATACCAGGCACTCAAGGAGAAACAGGTCGACGTGACCAACGGGTTCACCACCGACGGCCAGATCAGCGCCATGAAGCTGGTGCGCCTGACCGACGACAAGAACTTCTGGCCTCCATACCGCGTGGCGCCGGTTATTCGAAAGGATATCGCCCAGAACTATCCCGGAGTCGTCCAGATCATGAACGCGGTCACCGCTCTTCTTACCGATGAGGGCCAGGCGGAGCTCAACTGGCGCGTCGACGGATTGAAAGAAGAGCCCCGCGACGTGGCGAGAGAATTCCTGAGGAAGCACGGGCTGGCCAAGTAGGGACGTCCGTGCCCGTCCTGCTCCAGGCGTGGGACTATGTGCTGCGCCACCAGGACCGGTTCTGGCGGAGCGTCGGGGTCCACCTGGAACTTACCGGGATCGCACTGGCCTTTGCGGCCATCCTGGCCATCTCCACCGGCATTCTCCTGACCAGGTACCGCCGCGCCGCGTTCGCGGTCATCAACACCGCGGCCCTGGGACGGACCATCCCTATCCTGGCCATCCTGGTGTTCCTGCTGCCCATCCTCGGCATCGGTTTCAGGCCTGCGGTGGTCGCCCTCATTCTCATTGCGATCCCACCCATTCTGATCAACACGTATGTGGGCCTCGGCGAAGTTGATCGGAGCGCTGTGGAGGCAGCCCGGGGGATGGGCATGAGCACCTGGCAACTGCTTCAGAAGATCGAGTTGCCGCTCGCGGTGCCGGTGATGCTCGCCGGACTCCGCACGTCGGCGGTCAACGTGATCGCGAGCGCGACGCTGGCCACCTTTATCGGTGCTGGCGGCCTCGGCGACTTCATCCAGGCCGGCATTGCCCTCAACGACGCAGGGCAGTTGCTCGTCGGGGCGATTCCTGTCGCGGTGGGAGCTGTGCTCATCGACTGGGCCTTCGGTTTCTTCGAGCGGCTCCTGACTCCCAGGGCTTTGCGCGCCTGAGCCGTCCGTGATCCGCTTCGAGGACGTCGACAAGATCTACCCGGGCCAGTCGCAGCCTGCCGTCCGAGGGTTCAACCTGACCGTGCCGGCGGGCGCCATCTGCGTCCTGATCGGCCCGTCCGGCTGCGGCAAGACCACGATCTTGAAGATGGTCAACCGGCTCATCGACTCGACGTCCGGCACGATCTCCGTCATGGACAGGAACATCCATGACATTGATCCGGTCGAGCTCCGTCGAGGCATCGGCTACGTGATCCAGCAAACCGGCTTGTTCCCCCACATGACGATCTACGAGAACATCGCCACGGTCCCCCGACTGTTGAGATGGGACGAGCCCCGCATTAACCGGCGTGTGGACGAATTGCTCGATCTCGTGGGGATGGATCCGGGCGCATTCCGCCATCGCTATCCCCGGCAGCTCTCCGGCGGTCAGGCGCAGCGCGTGGGTGTGGCCCGGGCGCTGGCTGCTGACCCGCCAATCATGCTGATGGACGAACCGTTCGGCGCCATCGACCCGATCACACGCGAGCGCCTCCAGAATGAATTCCTCAATATCCAGGGCAAGATTAAGAAGACGATCCTGTTTGTCACCCACGACATCGATGAAGCCATCAAGATGGGCGACAGCGTCTGCATCCTCAAGGACGGACAGGTGCTGCAGTTTGGCTCTCCCGACGAGATCCTGACCCACCCCGCCGGGGACTTCGTCACCAGCTTCCTCGGAGTCGGCCGGACGCTCAAGCGTCTCGATCTCGTTCGCGTCGGGGCGGCGATGAGTCCCCGAGGTGACCGTCGTTGGGATGCAGTCATCTCGAGAGACGCCTCGCTCACCGAGGCGCTCTCCATGATGCTCGCCGAGGATGTTGACACACTCACGGTGACAGATGCGCAGGGCGCCCCGATCGGCCTGCTGACGCTGAACGATATCCGACGAGTGGTGGGCCATCGTGACTGATTCTCCCGCGCAGATGCATGCCCGGATGGTGCACCAGCTTATCGAGCGTGGGGCCGTGCACACGCCACAGGTGGAG
>JBQTJG010000600.1:0-3172 GCA_052387355.1 Armatimonadota bacterium
GACGCCTGCAAGCGTGCTCATAGAAATCCCCCCTCGAGGGACGGCTCGGCTACCGCAGCGAGAAGCATTGAGTCGTCTTCATTGTACTACGCTCCAGAGACCTCCGGCCCTGCGCCACTGGCGAGACCTCGAGTCGGGCCAAGGGCGCGTCCGATGGCCGCCGCGGTCCCCTCCGGCTCCTCGCGGGACGGCAAGGGCTCTGTATTGCCTGCCCGTCCTCCTCGGGCAGAGATGCAAGGTTCGACGCCTGGTGACTTCATCGCTCCTACATGAGGCAAGCTTGCTTGCAGACTTCGGTGAAGTGTCCGATTACGCAGGGTGTTCGGCAGGCGCCCAGTGTCCCCTGTCGTCATCGACACCGGCGTGTCGTTGTTGGCGCACGCAGGGCTGTGGACCGCGATACCGTAACGACCGGAGAGGTAGAATGACTGTACGAGGGAGCGCATGGTCGAGGCCGCCTACCGCTACGCCGTCGCCAACCAGAGTGTCTTCTGGCAGGCCGTCCGCATTCACGTGGAGCTCTCGCTCCTCGCGTTGGCGATCGGCAGCGTCCTGTGCGTCCCGCTCGGTGTGTATATCGCGCGCCGCCGGCCGCTGTCCCCGCAACTGCTCGGTCTGTTCAGCGGGCTCCGCGTTGTGCCGAGCCTGGCCATCCTCTTTCTGGCAGTGCCGTACCTCGGCCTGGGATTCTTTCCGGCGCTGGTGGCGTTAGCTGTACTGGCGTGTCCGCCTATCCTGATTAACACGGAGGCGGGATTCCGCAGCGTGGATGCCGCGGTGCTCGAAGCCGCGCTTGGCATGGGGATGGGTGCCCGGCAAGTACTGTGGCGCATCGAGGTACCGCTGGCGACGCCCCTCGTCGTCGCCGGCCTGCGCACGGCGGCGGTGGACGTGTTCGCCAGCGCGACCCTGGCGGCGTTCATCGGTGGAGGTGGGTTGGGTGACTTCATCGCCCGCGGATTCGCCCTGTTCGACCCGGCCGTCATGCTTGTCGGCGCAATTCCTGTCGCACTGCTGACACTGGGGGCCGAGGCTGTGCTGGCCGGCGCTCAGCGGGTGCTCGAAAACCTGTCCGGCGCAACATAGGGACTCCGAGCGAGAGCGGAGAATCAAAGAAGGGGCGCCATCGCCTCAATCCCCGAGAGGAGAGATCAGCCTTGAAGCACACAGTTCGCGTTGCCGTGTTGTCGTTGGTTGTTGCCGCGCTGTTCGCCGCGTGCGGCCAGCGGGCCGCAGCTCCGGTTACCCTGAAGGTCGGCTCGAAGGACTTTACCGAGGAATTCATCCTTGGGGAGATGTACGCGCTGCTTCTCGAAGACGCAGGATTCACGGTCGAGCGGAAGTTCAACCTGGGCGGCACGCCAATCGCGCATGCTGCACTGCAGAAGGGCGACATCGACCTCTATCCCGAGTATACGAGCACCGGCCTGCTGACGGTGCTGAAACAGCAGCCGATCGCCGATGCCAGGGCGATCGTGGAAGCGGTTCGGAAGGGCTACAAGGACCAATTCAATCTAGTCTGGCTCGAACCTGCGCCCTTCAACAACACCCAGGCCCTGGCGATGACGAAAGAGGTGTCCGAGAAGTCCGGCATCAAGACCTATTCCGACCTGGCGACGAAGGCGAGCGGGCTGCGTCTGGGCGGTCCTGCTGAGTTCGCCGAGCGCGCGGACGGGATCAAAGGGCTGCAGCAGGCGTATGGTGGGTTCCAGTTCAAGGAGTTCAAGCAACTCGGCACCGGCAGCCTGCGCTATGAAGCGCTCAAGAACGGTCAGGTGGACGTCGTCGTGGCCTTCGGCACCGATGGTCAGATCAGCGGCATGGGTCTAGTGCTCGTAAGAGATGACAAGAACTTCTACCCGGTCTATCAGGCCGCGCCGGTCGTGCGGGCGGATGCGCTGGACAAGAATCCGAAGATCGCCGAGGCGCTCAACAAGCTCGCGCCCCTGCTGACCGATGAGATCATGGCTGGCCTCAACTGGCAGGTCGACGGGCCCGACAAGAAGGAGTATGCGGCGGTGGCCAAGGCCTTCCTGCAGGAGAAGGGTTTGATCAAACGATAGCCGCTCCCCTACGCGGAGCCCCGCAGCTCGCTCAGCCGTCGCTCGAGAAACCGCCGCTCCGGCTCCTGCCGCGTGAGACTGAGGGCCCGTTCGTAGGAGACGCGGGCTTCCGCTGTCCTCCCCAGCCGCCGGCACAGGTCGGCCCGCGCCGAATGCGCAAGGTGGTAGTCCCCCAGATCGCCGCGCGCCAGGATGGCATCGATGAGGGCAAGACCCGCCAACGGGCCGTCGCGCATCGTCACCGCCACGGCGCGGTTCAGATCGACCACTGGCGACGGATCCGCCCGCGCCAGCACGTCGTACAGTCCGACGATCTGGGCCCAGTCCGTCGCGGCGGCGTTGGGCGCCCCGGCGTGGACCGCGGCGATCGCGGCTTGGAGGGTATACGGGCCGAACCGGCGCGACACCAGCGCCCGTTCCACCAGCGCCGACCCCTCCGCAATCTGATCCTGGTTCCACAGCGACCGGTCCTGGTCGTCCAGCAGGACCAGCTCGCCCGCCGGCGAGGTACGCGCCGCGCGGCGCGATTCGTGCAGCAACATCAGCGCCAGGAGGCCGCCCACCTCGGGTTCTGGCAGCAATTCAACGAGCAGCCGCCCCAGCCGGATCGCCTCGCCCGAGAGATCGGGCCGCGTCAGGGACGCTCCCGCTGACGCGGAGTACCCCTCGTTGAACACCAGGTAGATCACCTGGAGCACGGTGTCCAGCCGGTCTGGCAGATCGGCCCGCGACGGCACTTGATAGGGGATGCGTGCGTCGCGGATCTTCGCCTTGGCGCGCACGATACGCTGGGCCACAGTCGGCGGACCGGTGAGGAAGGCGCGCGCGATCTCCTCGGTCGTGAGGCCGCAGACTTCCCGCAGCGTCAGCGCCACCCGGGCGTCCGGCGGCAGGGCCGGATGGCAGCAGGTGAAGATCAGCCGAAGCCGGTCGTCCTCGACGTCCTCGCCGTCCCGCCCGACGGCGTCACTGGTATCGGCGTCGAGTTGCGCGGCGAGTGCCGCCAGGGACGCATCGAACCGGGCGCGCCGGCGCATGCCATCGATGGCCTTGAAGCGGCCGGCCGAGACTAGCCACGCCCGAGGGTTGGCGGGCGCGCCGTCGCGCGG
>JBQTJG010000601.1:0-15198 GCA_052387355.1 Armatimonadota bacterium
GTAGGTGGAGCAGACGTCCCGCCACCCGTCCCAGGTAATTCGCCTCCCACAGATATGTGTGGATCACGTCCGCAGACTCCGTTCGCGCAAGGTGTACCAGCCGTCTGAGCTGGCGGATGGCGTTTCCGGGACCGAGCCACGTGGTTTTCACGCCGGCCGCTTCAATGGCCTCACGGAGGAGCCCCTGAGGCTTCCGGTACGCAACCAGATGGTTCCACCGGCCGGTGCGGTGCTGGAAGTAGAGCAGAAGCTGCCGCTCCGCTCCTCCTCCAAGCTGCCCGAGCGAACTGATGACGTGGAGCACTCTGCGACGATCCGGCTCTGGCGTCGCCAACGTGCTCGAGACTCCTTCGACTGCAGATTCTTAGACGCGCGCCATCCCAGATGCTAGTGCAGTACGATCGACCTTTCCCGTTGACGTTTTTGGCAGTATCGAAACGAACTCGAACAGTTCTGGAATCATGTACTTCGGCAGCAGCGTCGCGCAGAACCCGGCCAGACCCCCATCGGTCAGGTCGGTGTTCCGCACGACCACGAAGGCTTTGATGCGGTTCCCGATGAGGTCATCGGGGATCGGGATGACCGCGCACTCAGCAACGTCTGGGTGCGCGTAGAGGGCGGCCTCGATGTCCCCGATCTCGATCCGATAGCCCCGGCTCTTGATCTGGTGGTCCTTGCGTCCCAGGAAGAAGTAGTCGCCGTCGCCGTTCTCGCGGACCAGATCGCCCGTCCGGTAGATACGGTCCGTTGCCGGGCCAAGCGGATTGGTCGGAAAGCCCTTGGCCGTCTTCTCGGGATCCCCCCAGTAACCGTAGGCGACGGTCGCCCCGCGGACGTGGAGCTCTCCGATCTCGCCCGGCGCCACAGGCTGGCCGTCCTCGGAGACCGCGATCACCTCAACGTCGTCGATGGCTCTCCCGATCGGGATCGGCTCTGTCTGATCGTCGGGCAGCGGGGGCACGCGATAGTAGGTACACACGTTCGTCTCCGTCGGGCCGTAGAGGTTGGTGAACTGGGCGTGGGGGAGCTGCTTCATCAAGTTCCGCAAGTGTTTCGTCGGAAATACCTCGCCGGCAAAGATCATGTGGCGCAGGGCCGGCATCCGGCCGGGCGTGAGGTTCGCGTGCAGGGCCAGCATCGAGAGGACCGAGGGCACCGAATACCAGAGGGTGATGCCATGGCGCTCTATGAAGCTGGCGAGCTGGACGGGAAACACCGACGCCTCGGGCGGCACAATCACCAGCGCCGCCCCGGCCATCGCCGATACATAGATGTCGAGAATCGTGAGATCAAAGTGGAGCGGAGCGTGGTTCGAAAAAACGTCCTCAGGCACCGGCTGGAAGTAATCGTAACACCAGCGCACGAACGTCAGCGCGTTTAGGTGGGAGATCATGACCCCCTTGGGCTGACCGGTTGAGCCTGAGGTATAGAGGATGTAGGCGAGGTCCTGACTGATCGGTGACACGGTCGGCGCATGTTCCGGCGCGCGCTCGAGCGCGCCCTTGGCCAGACAGTGCAGACCCGCGCGCGGCGGAGGTGCGTCCTCGTCGCTGCCGTTGATCACCAGGAGCGTCTCCACCGGCGCTCCGGCGTCGAGCAGCTCGGCCCACGTGGAGGACTTCTCCCGTCCCGTGACCAGACAGTGGATCTCGCAGTTACGAGCAATATAGGCCAGACGCGCGGGGGGTGCGAACGGATCCAGCGGGACGTAGGCCGCCCCGCTCTTGAGGATACCGTAGATTCCCGCGATCGCCTCCACCGACTTGTTGAGGTAGAGCCCGACCCGGTCGCCCGCCGCGACCCCGCTCTCCGCCAGGATGTTCGCCACCCTGTTGGCCCGACGTTCGAGTTGAGCATAACTGAGCGAACCGCGCGCGTCGGTCACGGCGACCCGCTCGGGGAACCGCAGAGCGGCATCGCTGAGAAGATGCGACAGGAGGAATGCGCTCATAACCCCAGGCCCCCTGCGATGATGTTCTTCTGGATGTCGGAGGTCCCGGAGTAGAGCCGGCTCCCGACGGCATCCCGCGCCTCGCGCTCCAACTCATACTCGGCCATGTAGCCGTAGCCGCCGAAGACCTGAAGCGCATCCAGGCTCGAGGTCGTGAAGCTCTCGCTGAGGTAGAGTTTGACCATGGCCGATTCGACGGCCGCGTGCGCACCGCTCGCCTTGAGCCAGCCATACCGGTACAGCAAGAGGCGCGCCGTCTCCAGCCTGACCTTCATATCGACGATCCGGTGAGAGACCGACTGGAACTTCCCGATTGGCTGCCCGAACTGCTTGCGTTCCTTCGCGTACCGGATGCATCGCTCGAGCTGACGCTGCATCGTGCCAACGGCGCACGCCAGAATGCACCCCCGTTCCCATTCCATCGAGTGGTTGAAGATTGCCATGCCGGCGCCCCGCGGTCCAAGCCGGTTCTCCTCGGGAACGTCGCAATCTTGAAACGCCACTTCGCCCATCGGGGAGGTGCGCAGTCCCATCTTGTGCAGCTCCCGGCTCACGGACAGGCCTGGCGTTCCCCGCTCCATGACGAACGCGGAAAGCCCGGCAAAGCCCAGCGCCGGATCGGTTCGGGCGAAGACGATGAACACGTCGGCGACGGGGGCATTGGTGATGAATGTCTTGCTGCCGTTGATAATGTAGCGGTCGCCCTTCTTCTCTGCCGTCGTCCGAAGACTGAACGCGTCCGATCCCGAGGTAGGTTCGGTCATGGTGTGCGCGCCGATGATCGAGCCGTTGCACACTCCCGGAAGATATCGCCTCTTCTGGTCCTCCCGGCCGAACTTCACCAGGGGGAGCTCGAAACTCCACATCTGCGCGTTCAGGGAAAAGAGCAGTCCGTTATCCTTGCACCCGTACCCCAGGGCCTCAAGGGCTACGATCGTTGTCAGGGCGTCGAGCCCGCTTCCCCCGTATTCCTCGGGAATCGGCAGTCCCTGGATGCCGAAGCCGGCGCATTTCTTCCAGAGCGTTTTCGAGAACTCCCCGCTGGCGTCCCGCTGCAGCACATCGTCGGACAGTTCCTGCCGGGCAAAGCGAATGATGCCGTCGCGAAGTTCAGTCTGGTCTTTGCTCAGCGAGAAGTCCATGCGATGATCGCTACCCGTCCTTGAGGGAATGTTGGAGGCCCGCTTGGGAATCTAGGTGAGCCGCAAGCGTCACGACGGGGTCGCTGTCAAGCTGCCACGTCGTCGGAACCACGATGACCGGAGCCTCACGCCCTGGCGGCAGGACGGCATTGCGATCCCCGCCGTGGCGCCCGTCGATAACTGAGAACGAAGTGAGCAATGTCCAAGGCACCTCTTCGCGATGGTCGGGATGCCGCAGCACCTGGACCCACACCTGGTATAACCGCGGGCTCAAGGGCAGCGACTCGAAGGTGCATCGTATCGTCCCGCGTCCTGAGCGCCATTCACCCACGGTCTCGCCATTCTGCCAGACCGCCATCGCCACGGTCGTCATCCGGTCGTCCAGCAGCTTCAGGGCCACCTGCGTCGCCACGAACTCCTCGGGGCACTGAAACGACAGGCTCACCGTCAGCGCATCCCCCGTCTGCACAAGCGCCTTGTCGCGGCCCACGGCATCCGTCAGGCTGACGCCCTCGAGCGCGAACCCGCCCAGGGAGCGAACCCTCACAGCCGTACGCGAGGCCCGACGGGTCTCAACATCCTTCAGGTAGGCGCTGACCACGTCTGTGCTGGATCCCACCTGACGGATCGTTCCATGATCGAGCCACAGCCCCCGGGGGCAGAGCCGCTCCAGGGAGGACAGCTCGTGGGACACATACAGAATGGTCACGCCGGAATCCAGCATGCTCTTGATCTTCTCCAGACACTTCCGCTGAAAGGCGGCATCCCCCACCGCCAAGACCTCATCAACCAGCAGGATGTCCGGGTCGACGTGGGAGGCGATGGCAAAGCCCAGGCGGATTCTCATGCCGGACGAATACCGCTTGACGGGGACGTCCAGGAAGTTCTCCAGCTCGGAGAAGGCCACGATGCTGTCGAATTTCCTGAGGATCTCCGGCCGGCTCAACCCAATGATCACCCCGTAGAGATGGATGTTCTCGCGGCCGGTCAGCTCAGGGTGGATGCCGGCGCCGACTTCGATGAGCGGCCCGAGCCTGCCGTGGACCTCGACCATCCCTCTGGTGGGTGCGGTCACACCGGCGAGCAGCTTCAACAACGTGGTCTTTCCCGATCCATTCGAACCGATGATCCCCAGCGCCTCTCCACGCGCAATATCAAGAGACACGTCTTGCAATGCCCAGATGAACTCGGCGCCCCGCTCCGTTGCACGAAAAGGGTTGACCCGCCCCAGCAGGTGCGTAAAGTCGTCGCGGAGCGTACGGTAGATGATGCGGCCGGACGTGCGCAGCCGGTACCGTTTCCCGACTCCCTCGCACCTGATCGCGGCGTTCATCTGGCCCAGCGCCGCCCGGTCCCGTGACAGCGCATCGACTTACATCGCATCGACGAGCTCACGCTCCATGTGTTTGAAGATGCGATAGCACAGGAAGAAGACCAGGAACGCCGACGCTGCAGATAGCAGGGTCAGGACCGGGTCGAGCGGCAGCCCCCGCGCCAGCACCCTCCGATAGCCGTCGACCAGGCCGGCCATCGGATTGACGAGATAGTAGAAGACATCGGCCCTCGCGGGAACGACGCTCGCGGGATACACGATCGGCGTCGCGTACATCCACAGTTGCAGCATCAGCGGAAGCGCATAGCGGACATCCCGGTAGGTCACGTTGAGCGCGGCAGCGAGCAGCCCGATCCCGGCCGCAAAGACAATCTGGATGGCCAGTAATGGGAGGACCAGGAACGCGTAGGGGGTCACCGGGGTGCGATAGAAGGCGATGATGCCCCCGAAGATGGCGAAGCTGACGAGAAAATCCGCGCCGGTCGCCGCGATGGCCGCCCACGGGAGGATCTCGCGGGGAAAGTATACCTTTGAGATGATGCCAAAGTTGTGGGTCAGACTGTTGGCGGCGGCCACGACCGAAGACGAGAAGAACGTCCAGGGCAAGAGCGCGCTATACACGAAGACCGGGTAGGGGAGCCCCTCGCTCGGCATTCGCGCGAATCGCGAGAAGATGATGCTGAACACCACCATGAGCATGAAAGGAGGAATCACGGCCCAGAGCACGCCCAGCAGAGTCTGTTTGTACCTGATCTTCAGGTCGCGGACGGCGAACGTGAGCAGGATCTCCCGGTGCCTGGCAAGGCGCCTGAGGCTCCCCAGGAACGAGAACGACTCCCCTTGCGCACGATAGACGGCGACGATCTCAGCCATGGGATTCCTTCAGGGCGAAGGCGCTGCGAGGCGCAACACCTGACTATAGGCGACGTTGCCCGCGGTGTCGATCGCGCGCGCGTACACGTATGCCGGTCGCCGATCCTGCGCGACTCCCCGCCAGGGCAGGTCGTACGGAGGCGCAGTCACGCGCTGGACCAGCACCCCGTCCGCGAAGAACTCAACGCCTGTGATGCCCCGATCGTCGTGAGGCCGCGCGCGGAGCGTCATCCCAGATGCGGATGGCCCGCTTGGTTGCGCCACCAGGTCGACGGTGGGGGGATAGTCCCAGGCCCGCTGCACCGGTTGGACGCGTCCATCGACGAGAGGGACCAGCCGCGCTGCCGGGGTGTCTCCATCCTTGCGCACGATCCGAAACGATGACGGAAGACCCGCGACAGGGCTCTGCCAGTCGACGACTTCCAGCCAGGAGTTCGCATTCTGGTGCCAGCCAAAGTCGATCGGCTGCCTGGATAGGAGCTGCGGCCTCGCGAAGACGGCATAGTTCGCCGGGCACCGCCGTGAGTCCGGGACGCGCTCCTCTTCAGGCGCCGTGCATGGCCGGTGATCCTGGGAGACATCCGCCACGGAGTGCTCGAGGAACTTCGTGTTGACGATGAGAGCCGGGTTCTGAGGATCGCTCTGGACGTTATGCCTGTTGAAGAGAAGACCGATCTTCCCTCGCCTGATCGTGCTGTCCTGGATCCACGCCCGCACGACCCAGGCGTTGATCCCGTACTCCCCGTTCTCAGAGAGATCGGCTCCCACGATGCGGATACGATTGTTGTAGGCTCCAAGCGCAATCCCGCTTCGCGCGTTGCGCCAGGCCTTGAAGCCGACCACGTCAAACGCCAGCTTCGTGTTCGTCCACGAGAAGAGGCCGTGACCGTCGTTACTGTGGGCTTCGTTTCTCACCATGACAAGGGGTGCTGCTGTCAGAGAATTTTCCGACTGCTCTGCGAAGTGAAAGCCCGCGCTATCCCGGCCACCTTTCGAGCCGACCGCCACGTTATCGATGAGGATGCCGTTGAACGAAGCGATCCAGAAAAGTGCCATGCGCCGCGGCTCGTCCAGAGATCCTGGTCGCCAGAAACCCTTCGCCCCAAGATTGTGCACGAAGACCGTCTCGAGGTTGCTGCCTGTTTCCTCACCCTTCGGCCGGTCACGAGCGGCCCGCGTCTTCCTCTGCTGGCGCCCGGCCGCCCTCTGTTCCCCCGTGGTCCGTTGCTCCCCCGGCCGCGCCGCCGGCGCGTGCGCGTCCTTCGCGCCCGCGTGTGTCTCGCCAGAAGCCTGCTGTTGCCGGCTCTCCACGGTCTCGATGAAGAAGCCCATCCCCGGAGCATCATATCCGACGGTATCCTCGATCCTAAGACCGTTCGAGCCGTGGATATTCATGAAGTGGTTGTCTGAACGCCAGATCGAGGCGCCGCGCACCACCATCCCGCGCGAGGAGTCGCCCATCATATGGAAGTGGATCGGATAACGGCTCAGGACGCCGAACGCGCCCAGTTCTTTGAACTCGGCGTAGGCAATGCCACCCTTCGCTCCGCCCATGTAGACCGTATGCGCCTTCACGCGGCTGGGGTATTTGCTCGTGATCCTTACGTTCCGTGTGAGCAGGGCGACTTCGCCGGCGAGATCCTCCCCTCCATCGTGAGAACGGCCAAGGGGGCTTGTCAGGGTCACCGCGTAGAGGCCGTCGGCCAGCCGCCGAACGCCAGCCACCTTGCGCTCTTCGAAGTCGTCTCCCGTGGGATTCATGCCGGTGGGCGTCACGACGATGTCTGCGCCCCGGGGCCAGTCGGACAGATCCTCACGCACCACGATGGTGGAGTCGCCTGACCGGGCAGACCGGGCGAGTTTGGTCCACGTGTGGCGGATCGCGGCCCCGTGAACGTCCCACCGGCCGCCGGGGAGCACCCACACTCCTACATCGCCCGGGTTGAAGTCCCCTCCTGCGAAGGAAACGCCTTCCCGCACCACGAGGCGGACTTCCGCCACCACGGACGGCGGAATCGGGCGACTCTGGCTGCCCATCTCCAGGGCCCCGCCCGCCCGCACGATGACGTTTCCGGCATCAAGGCGTGTGGAGCGGTCCTCGGAGAAGATGAGCCTCCCTTCCACTTCTACGGCGGCGAGCTCACGGTCCGACGACACATCGTACTCGACCGTCGTGCCTTTGGCGATCGCGACCGCCATGCCACTCCCCGGCACACCCTTGGGCTCCCAGGTGCCTGGGGACGACCACCGGCCATCCCGTACGCTGGTGATCCGTGGCGTGGCGGCCAGCGAAGGCGCGCCGCCGAACACCACAGGCCAGACGGCCGTGGCAAAGGCAAGGAATACGCAGATCGCTCTTGAGAGTGTGGCGCTCATCATGGGTACGCTATGTCTGGGCTGAGAGAGCTCAGCGAGAGGGACGCAACGGCCTCAGAAGGATATGGCTCCGCCGCCCCGGTGCAGAGTTCCCCGCCGGGCCTGTGAAATGTGATAGATTGTCCGATCGACTGGAGGGTTCCCAGGTCCGGGCAGCGCCCGGATCCTAAACGAGGATCTCCTCCAGATCGACAATATCCACCTCGACCGTCGCGACCGTGCGTAACAGGTTCAGCAGCACGCGCACACGCTCGGCGCGTGATGCAGGACGATCCAGCACACCGACCAGGCCCGCGAACGGCCCGTCCTTGATCCTGACCTGACTGCCCGCGCGCAGTTTCGACTCCCACGGGATCATGCCGGCGGTCTGGCACCGGGCCTGCAGAACCTCGACCGCCTCATCAGGCACAGGGACCGGCACCTCACCGGCCCCGACGATGGTCCTGACGCCTGGCGCCCATCTAACCGCGTTCCATTGCTCGGGCACCAGCGACATCCTAACGAACTGGTATGACGTAAAGAGGGGCTCTTTGTGCCGCACCCTCTTGCGACGGTACCGGCGCAGGGACTCCAGCTTCGGCAGAAAGGTCGGCACCTGGCTCCGCTGTTTCAACCAGAACACCACCTGGTCTTCACAGCGAGGCTTGGTCTGAACTGCGTACCATTGGTGCACAGCCATCAAGCGCAAGGCCTCCGGGAGCTAGTAAGAGCTCATCGCATCTTTCAGGCTGATGCGATTGATCACAATCCCCAAGATGTTGACGTCCGCGCGCTCCAGACGCCGCCGCACCTCAATTTCGGCGCGCCGCGGGGCTCCATCGGCGGGGAGCACCAGGATCACGCCGTTGGTGAAACGCGCAATGTGCGTCGCATCGGAATACCGGAGCGCCGGCGGGGTGTCGACGATGGCGAAATCGTAGTTGGACTTCGCCTGCTCAAACACGGGGCCGAGAAGCGCAGGCTGCAGCAACGGTTGAGGAGATCCGGCCGGTGCTCCGGCAGGCATGAGATACAGGTTTGACGTTCTCGTCGCCCGGACGGCATCCTTGAAAGTGGCCTTCTTCATCAAGATCTCGGCCAGCCCGGGGCTCAGAGAGAAGTTGAACGGCTGATGCAGCATCGGGGCACGAAGGTTGGCGTCAATGAGCAGGGTCCGCCGGCCGGAGCCGGCGATCGTGAGGGCCAGATTGAGCGCCGTGGTCGATACGCCGGAGCCGAGCTGAGTCGCCGTGACGCACACCGTGTCGATCCCGCTGCCTTCTTTGCCATCGTGCAACAGCAGGCTGGACGTCAGCAACTCGAACGCTTGCTGGAACGGCGTCCCGATCGGGAACTTCGTGATGGTCGTGAATTCCTTGGGGCTGGCCATAGCGTCTCCTTAACGGATGGCCTCTCCCAGCCGGCTGGTGAGGTGATCGATGCCTCGGCCCAACTGGGCCAGCATGGACACGGGAGAACGCGCATCGGCTGTCCCGTCCCCGAGCGTGCGCGCGGCGACGACGGACCCGCCGGCCACCATCATCAATACGAGAGCGACGAGCAGCGCTGCGCCGGCAGGGGCGACCCGCGGCGTTGTCATGTCCGGCACAGCCGCCAGGACGGGGACACCGAGTGTCCGCTCGGCATCCTGCGCGGTCCGGATCCGATCCTCGGAACTGTCAAGGAAAATGGCGCCCATGACTCCGAGGAGGAGACCGACAAGGGCCGCGATGCCGGTCTGCACCGGCAGGCGGGCAGATACAGGTGCGGTCGGGACGACAGCAGTCTCCATCACCTGCACGCCGGCCGGGATGAATCCGGCCTCGTTCTCACGCAGCAGCGCCTCCTGGTAGCGTTCGGACAGCAGGGAGTAGTTGCCATCGAGAATCTTATTCTCCCGAGTCAGCATTGTGAGTCCGGTTTCGAGGCCGGGCAGCGACACAAGCCCGCCCTGACGCTGGCGCTGGAGGAAGGTGAGCGCGTTCAGTTTCGCGGTGGAAGCCGCGCGGTCGACCTCCAGAGTGACAACCGACGTCAGCAACTGGTCATGAACCGGATTAGAACCAACGGTCTCGTCGCTCAGCACCGTCTTCGCCTGCGCCAGCATCTGCTGCCTGACGTTCGCGAGCTCCCCTTCGATCTGCTTGCTCTTGGGGTGCTCCGGCGTATACACCTGTGAGATCTCTGCCCGTTGGATCTCAAGACTAGTCAGGCGACTCTGCAGTTGGGTGAACACCGGGTTGTCTCTCGTCACGCGGGCGGTCACGCGTTCGAGCTTCTCGTTCGCCAGCCTCGCCCTGGACGCCGCGATCTTCGCCTCGATCTCCGTGAGCGTGAGGGCGGTGGTATCACGCTCCATCCTGGCGGCGGCCGCTTCTTGCGTGGCTTCCGACCGCGTCACCGTCATGTCAACGATGCGATGCCGCTCCTTGTACGCCTGAATCGATCGGTCTGAATCCACGAGCCGTGCCCGCGCCTGCGCAAGCTGCTTCTCGATGTAGAGGCGCACATCGCGCATGTCTCGCCTGTTGACCTCGCGGAAGTGGGCGATCAATTGGTCCGCCGTCGTGTTGGCCAACCGCGGCGCCATCTCGCGATCCGAGTGGACCGCTCGAATCTTGATCAGGTCGGTAGCCCTGACCTGGGTCGCAGTAACGCCCTGCCGGGCATCCCCCGGGCCCGCGAGCCCCAGCTCCCTGGCGACACGCTCAGACACAGGGCGCGCCGTGATCAACTGGATAATGTCGTTGAACACGGCCGCGGGCTGGCGAGAGACCGCGCCGCCGCTTTGACTGCCTGGCACCGAGCTTATCGGGGGATTGAAAACGGACCCGGTAACCATCAACGTGGCGTCAGCCGAGTATTTGGGAGGCTGAGACGTGACCCGCATATATACCCCTCCCGCGGCAAGCGCCGCAAGGAGCACCACCAGCCAGAGGCGCTTCGTTACGGCTCGAAAGTACTGGCGAAACTCAACACCCGATCCACCCATGACACCTTACCTCCCCTCGGCGAACCTAGAAGCCGAACAACGTGCGAATGATTGTTACGCCCGATAGGTACGACAGAATGTCCTGCCACCGGAACCGGGCCTCCGGGATGAAGAGGACATCGGCATGCTGCACGAGCACATTTTGGGTCTGATCACCCTGTTTCATGATCTTGTTGAGGTCGATAGTGGCGACCAGCACACGCGCGTCTCCCACCTGCCGGGTCAGGCCGACCGATCCGACCTTCGCCTTCTCAGAAGGGCCGCCCGCTGCCACGATCGCGTCGAGAACACGCGAGCCTTCCCGGAGATCGAACGCCCCGGTGGTTCTGACGCTCCCCATCACCAGCACGCGATTCAGGAACTCCGGGATCAGAATGACATCGCCGCCCTCGAGGACCACGTTGGCGGACTGATCGCCTTTCTTGACTAACCGGTCGAGATCCAGCGGGATCGTCTGGTTCGCCACGCGGCGAATCAGCGAGGACTTCTTCAAAGACGCCTTGTCGGTCAGGCCACCGGCCTGCACGATGGCTTCCATCACTGTCCAGCCTTTCCGCATCTCGAAAGAGCCGGGATTGCGGACTTCGCCCACAAGATAGACCAGCGCCTCGGAAACCCGCGTCTGGGTCACCGTCACGGTCACGACGGGTTCCTTGAGGTAGACCCTCAGCGCAGTCGTCAGCCGCTCGGTAAGTTGAGCGGGGCTGAGGCCCGTGGCCAGAACCTCTCCGATAAGGGGCAGGCTAATCTTCCCGTCGGGTCGAACCGTGACGCTCCTGGTCAAGTCGCTCTGGCCCAGAACGCCGATGTCCAAGATATCCCCAGGCCCCAAGACGTAGTCTGCGGGACCCTGCGCCTGGATGGGCAAAGAACCCAGCACCAGTACTAGAATCATGACCTTGGCGACAGCCATGATCACCTGCACGGTCTTTGGCGTCCATTCCCGCTTCACTTGCACTACCCCCCTCCCCCTCCTGAGCTTGCTTCGTGCGCACCGACTGGCTGACCCTTCAGCTATCCCCAGTACCATCTCCATCTGCAGGACGCAAGATATAGTAGAGCTCACGTTGTCCGTTATCGCCACGGGCGAAGTAGAAGCCGACCATGACGTAGCCCTCGCCCTGATAACGGACAACCCGTTCACCGCGTTCAATGACCGCAGCGGAGCACTCATCGGCTCGGGCGTTCAGATGAACGGGCTCGTGCATACAACGCCCCCAGACGCCAACCTCGGGAAAGAAATCAGCCGCAAACTCGCCAGCAGATGATAGTAAGTCTAGCCCGGGTGGGCGGAATCGTCGATCCATCAAACGGGTGATTGGCCCGCGCAATGGGTGTATTTTTCCGCACCTCTACTGACAGTTAACCCCCTTCCATTAGGGGGAACTCTTCCGACCCTACACCAGGGCGACTGACCCGCGAGTGAAGCGAGGGCGAAAAGCGTGTGAAGGGTCGGTGAAGTCCTCCGCCGAAACGCCTGTTCGAAGTTATTGTTGGCTTCTACAACGGAGCCTCGAACTCCTCGCAGACAGGCGGCTCTGACCGTCGAGCACGGGAGGAACTGAACACGCAGGTATTGTACCACGTAAGGGTCGTGTACCGCATCCATGAGCAAGGAGGTGCTGTCGTGTCTCGCATGACGCGTGCCAGGCTAAGACGCATGCCCGCTCTCCTTGGTCTCAGCCTTGTGCTGTTGTCTTGGATCATCCTCGCTCCCGTTGGCGCTGCGCCCTCCCTGTCGCCCACCGTCGTCTGGGTCCCCGCGCAGTACCACACGGGGGGAGCCTACACGGCTATCCAGGCGGCTCCGGACGGTCGGGTGTACCTTGGGACAACGTTCTACGATGGGTTCGCACGCTTCCTGGTCCTACCCGCCGGGGGTCGTGAATTTCAGCTCATCGCCGACATGGCGTCGGCAACGGGCGAGTCCACGTCTGGGCCGTATGCTCAAGCCAAGATTCACACGAAACCGGCCGTAGCTCCGGACGGCAAGGTCTACTTTGGGACGAAATCCGGCAAGCCCGCCGCGGACGAGCGCTGGCAGGCCAACTATCCGGGCGGCCATCTCCTTGTCTACGATCCGCAGACCAATCGAGTGACCGACCTGGGCATCATCCGTCCAAGACAGAGCATCATCGCCGTGGGTGTGGATCCTCGGCGAAACCTCGTCTACGCCGTGACCGATCCCGACGGTCACCTGTTCACCTACGATCCCCGGACGCGGACATTCGCCGACAAAGGAACGCTGGCCACGACTCCCCAACCCACCCGCTATCTCGTCACGCTGGCAAGCGGCGACGTCTTCCACCCTGCCGGCGGGGACGCATTCATGCGCTACTCGGCAGCGTCCGGGAACATCGAGCGGGTACCTCTCCAACTCTCCGGGAGAGGAACGTACGAACCTCCCTACGCACTGGCGGCCAGCCCGGACGGCTCGCGGTTCTATGGCGTCGGCGAGGATTCCGGACAGGTGTACACGTTCACCCCGGGCGATCGGTCGATCACGGTGCAGATGCACGGCGCGGCGCCGTCAGAAGGATCGTACAGGCGTGCAAACCACTACACGCTGACAGCCGCCGCGGACGGCAACGTTTACTATACGCAGAGTGGTGGCGGAGGGGCCTCAGAAGGGACGATGTTCATCATGCGGCTCGCTACCCGAACCGGACAACCTGAGATGGTGGGGCAGGTAGCGTCGCTCCCTCCGCCTCCGGCGTCCCTGCAGCGGCGCTCCGGCAACCGCCTCATGGTGCAGGGCTCCACCGCCGGCGCCAATGGGACGCTCTACGTGATGCTCGCCTACCCCTTGCGTGTCCTCGTCTTTCCAGGGCTCGCTGCGCGACCATGATCAGGCCCCGCCGCTGGCTCTGGTTGGCCGCGCTGACGATGGTGCTGGTAGGAACCCCGCCAGCCAGTCCCGGACCATCCGCACCGAAGCGGATCGCCTTCGTCGTGGAAAGCTGGTACCCGTATTCGCACGCCGACGTCATCGGGAAACGGTTTCTCGAAGGGTACCGGGCTGGCGACCGTACGTACCCCTCGCCCCTGACAGTTGCCAGTGTCTACACCGACGCGCCTCGTCCGACGGACCAAACCAGGACGCTGGCGGCACGGCATGGGTTCCGGGTTGCCGGCTCCGTTGCCGAGGCATTGCTCGACGATCCGCGCGGCGCGCGCCCGCGCCTTGCCATAGACGGGATCCTGATCGCGACCCGAGAGGACCCGCCGCAGAGCGGGCAGATGACCAGTCCGACGCCCCGGCTCCAGGTGTGGCGCGAGGTGGTTCGCATCCTGGATCAGACCGGGGTCCAGGTTCCTATTTTTGTCGACAAGATGCTTGCCGCCAACTGGCCTGATGGGCAGACCATGGTGGCCGATGCAGCGCGCCGCGGTATTCCACTGATGGCCGGCTCCGTGCTCCCGTATATGCCTCTGGACCGGCCGGTTCGAAGCGGCAAGGTCGAAGTGGCGGTTGCCATTGCGGCAGGCCCCTATTGGGCCTATGCCTTTCATACGGCCGAATTCCTCCAGGGATTCATGGAGCAGCGAGGACCAAGAGAGACGGGCATCAGCACCATCCGTGATGTCGGAACAGGCTATTGGTCGATGCCTGACCGGGACCGGTGGGGCGGGCGTGTGGTTGATGCGCTTCTAGGCTCGGGCAGACCTGGCGCGGGCGGGCGGGTGCAGCCAAGCGTTCTGCTCATCCAATATGTCGATGGGACACGGGCCGTGCTCGCTCTGGTGCCCAGAGCGTTCGATGAAGCGGAGTTTCGGCTTGGGGCGCAGTTCAATGACGGCACGATCAGCACGGGGGGCGTGACGCTTCGTGGGGAACCCTTCGACCACTTCGGGTACCTCGTGCACGCCCTGGCCGAGTTCTACACCACGGGCCGTCCCGCGGTGCCGGTGGAACGGGCGCTCCTGACCACGGGCATCGTCCTCCTTGGTCAGGACTCGCGTACGACCGGCGGCGCCATCTCATCGCCCTCCCTCGCCGTCTCCTACACCGTTATGCGGACACGCCCCTGACCTTCCTCGATAGCCACAGATCGGAATGACGCAAATTCCTGATCCGTTTGACTGAGTATGCGTCACATCGTCGTCCTCGGGGGTGGGCCGGCCGGGCTGACCGCTGCCGTGTATGCGGCGCGCGCCAACCTGGCGCCGCTGATCATCGAGGGCGCCGAGGCCGGCGGTCAGCTCATGTTGACGACCATGGTGGAAAACTACCCGGGATTCGAGGACGGCGTCATGGGGCCGGCGCTGATGCAGACGATGCGCAAGCAGGCAGAGCGGGTCGGTGCGGAGTTCATCACTGAGGATGCGCGCGCCGTCAACTTCGGCCGCCGGCCGTTCGAAATCACGACCCAGTCGGATCAGCGGTACGAAGCGCGGGCGGTGATCGTCGCCACCGGCGCGTCAGCCAAGATGCTCGGGCTGCCGGGCGAACAGCGCCTGATGGGACGCGGCGTGTCGACCTGCGCCACCTGTGACGGCTTCTTCTTTCGAAACCGCGACGTCATCGTCGCCGGCGGCGGCGACACGGCGA
>JBQTJG010000602.1:0-9580 GCA_052387355.1 Armatimonadota bacterium
GGTCTATCGGTTGATCAGGGCGTCTCTTTGGCGCGGATCGAGCGCGTCGCGCAGCCCATCGCCGACCAGGTTGAACGCCAGTACGGTCAGCGAGATCATCACGCCCGGCGCGATGGCGATCTGCGGATAGATCAGGATGAACGACCGCCCATCGGACAGCATGCTGCCCCACGATGGCGTCGGCGGCTGCGCCCCCAGGCCGAGGAACGAGAGCGCCGACTCCAGCAGGATGATGCCGCCGATGCCCAGGCTGGCGATGACGATGATCGGGCTCAAGACGTTGGGGACGATATGCCCGAAGATGATCCTGCCAGTGCTGGCGCCGGCGGCCTGCCCGGCCAGCACGAAGTCGCGTTCGCGGAGGCTCAGGACGTCGGCCCGGACGACGCGCGCGTACTGAGCCCAGGTGGTGAAGCCGATAATGATCACGACCGTGACGAGGCTTGGGCCCAGCACCGCGGCCAGCGTGATCAATAGGACCAGGAGCGGATAGGCCATCAGGGTATCGACGAGGCGCGAGAGTAGGGCGTCGACTCGCCCGCCCAGGTACCCTGCGGTCGCGCCCACCGCGACCCCCATGACCACGGCGATGCCTGTCGCGAGAAGGCCGACGATGAGCGCCACCCGCGAGCCCCAGATGATCCGGCTCAGCATGTCCCGGCCGATGTGGTCGAATCCCAGCGGGTGCGACCATGTGGGCGGGGCGCCGCGCATGCCCCGAAAGACCTGCGTGTAAGGGTGCGGCGCGAAGAGGTCTGGAACGAGGGCCAGGAGGATCAGCACGACGATGAATCCGAGCCCCACGAGTCCCGGCCGGTAGCGCTTGAAGCGGAGCCAGCTGCGCACCCACTCGGACCGCCGCCTGAGTACGGACGCCGCGGGTATCCCACGCGTCTGGACAGCGGTCGCTTGCCGGCTCACAAGCCTTACCGGACGCGAATCCGGGGGTCGATGAAGCCGTAGACCATATCGGTGGCCAGGTTCCCCAGCACCACCAGGACACTGAGGAGCAACACGATGGCCTGGATGACCTGGTAGTCCACGCGGTTCACGGACTCAATGAACAACTGCCCTAGGCCGGGAAGGGCAAAGACGGTCTCGATGATGATAGTGCCGCTGAGGATAAACGCCAGCCGGTACCCGATGACTGTCACGATGGGCAGCAGCGCGTTGCGCACGACGTGATGCATCACGACCACGCTCTCGCGCACGCCCTTGGCCCGCGCCGTCCGTACGAAGTCCTCGCCCATGTTGTCGAGGGTGGAGGAGCGCATCAGCCGGGCCAGCAGCGCCATCTGGCTCGAGACGATGACCGCGACCGGCAAGACGTAGCCCTGCCATCCCGGCAGACCAAAGGGCGGCAGCCAGCGAAGCACGAGCGAGAAGATGACGATGAGCATCAGGCTGACCCAGAAGTTGGGCATAGCCACGCCGACAGTTGTGCTAACCATGACCAGGTAGTCGAACCCGGAGTACCGTCGGGCGGCCGCGGCAATCCCAGCCGGTATCGCAATGGCGATTGACACGATGAACGCGACCACGTTCAGGGTGATTGTCACCCGGGCCGCTTCCGTGATCATGGCGCGGACCGGCACGCCGGTGCGGACCACCGACTGCCCGAAGTCGCCCCGGACCATGTTCCCAATCCAGGTGAGGTACTGGACGTGCACCGGCCGGTCCAGGCCCCACTTGGCGCGAATGGCGTCGATTTGCTCCTGGCTGGTCCGCGCCTCCCCGATCATCAGGGAGATCGGGTCGCCGGGGATCAGGTGCATCATGCCAAAGGTCCCGACGCTGACCAAGAAGATGACCAGCGCGCCGTGCGCCAGGCGCACCGCTATATAGCGCTGCATCTCAGGGCGCCGTACATGTCATCGGCGACTGAAGGAGGGAGCAGCCAACGCCGCTCCCTCCACTGGTTCCATACCCGGGCGAGCCGCCTACTCGATCCACCACTTGTGGGCGTCGCGGAAGATCTGGTTCCCGTACTGCATCGAGGTAGGCAGCATCGCTGTCTCCTCCCCAATTGCACCTGATCATCGCGCCAGGGCAAATTTGATAGAATCGTTAAGGAAGGGCACAGGCACAAGTCCGCACTAAACAAACTGATATTGACTTTCGCGACCGACGCTGTCTTCACCTTCCCCGAGACCACCCGGGTGGTTGCTGCGGGTGGGCGGAGCCGCGGTGAGCGGCCGGAACCTCTGGTCAATCGGGGGGAATCTCGCCTAGGTCGAACAGACGCCGCCCATGTCGCACAGTGAGAACCCATATGCTGCGCGGCCCTACCCGATAGATGACTCGGTGTCCCCGGTAGATGACCTCACGAATCTCAGGACGTCCGACTTCTGGTACGACGCGACCCTTCTCGGGGAACCTCGAGAGCGTGCTCACTGCTTCAAACAATTCCTTGACTCAGGTGCGGGCGGCTTTCGGTCGATCAAGCGCGATGGTCTGTGCGATCTCTTCAAGTCGGGCGATGGCCAGCGGAGACCATGCCACTCTCACCTGCGGAGTCGCGCCAGGACAGCCGCCCTTGCTCTTGAGTGTGCCATGCCCTTCCCCTTATCAAGTTGCTCCTCGGCTGTCCGCACGTCACGGAGAAGTTCCACCGCATCAACCAGCGCCTCGTACGCGGCAACGTCCATCAGAACTGCGGCGCTTCGGCCATGCTGCGTAAGGATCAAGGGACGTTTTGTGCCTTGTACGTGCTGGACGAAAGCAGCCGTATTGGCTCGAAACTCCGAAAGTGGACGCACGTCCTCTGTGGGCTTCACTCTTACCATGGAACCCCCCGTACCGAATTACGTACGTTATATTGTACTGAATGGAGCGAAGGATGGCAAGATCCTCAAGATAGTGGCAGCGCCCTGCCGCGACGCAGGGCGCTGCCGCGCTCGACGCTGACGTGGTCTAGCCTATTCGATCCACCACTTGTAGGCGTTTCGGTAGAGCGCGAAGTTCGTCTCCGGTTTGGCCGGCAGCCCCTTGACGCGCTTCGAGAAAATGTTGAACCAGTCCCAGTACATGATGTACAGGACCGGGACATCCTCGACGAAGATCTTCTGAACCTCCTGGTAGATCTTCTGGCGCTTCTTGACGTCGGTCTCGCGCAGGCCTTGATCGAGCAACGTGTCCATCCGCGGATTGCTGTAGTTCGCGAAGTTGCGCACTCCTCCTGACTTGAGGGTGCTCTGCGGGTCGGGCTCGAGCGCGCCGCTGTTGTAGGTCCAGTTGAACAGTGAGGCTTCTAGCTCACCCTTGGGCAACTGAGTCAGGATTGTCGCCACGGGCCGTTCGACGATCCGCGCCTCGATGCCGACCGCCGCCAGGTCCTGCTGGGCGATCTCGGCCTCGGGCCGGCGTGCCCGGTCGCCGGTGATGACCGCGATTGTGAATGAGAGACGCTGGCCGTCTTTAACGCGAACGTTCCCCGGTCCCACGCGCCAGCCGGCTTCCTCAAGGAGCGCCCGAGCGCGGGCCTGATCGTACGAATACGTCTTAACGCTGCGATCGTACCAGGTCCGCATCGAGGGCGGGTAGATCGAATGCGCGATCTGCGCGGTCCCGCGGAACACGTCGTCGATCAAGCGCTGGCGATCGATCGCGTGCATCATCGCCTGCCGGACGCGCTTGTCAGAGAGTTGCGGCAGTTTATTGTTGATCGGGAAGTGATTGACGCCCTCGCTCGAGGTGCGGAAGACCGTATAGTTGGGGTTGGCCTCGAACGCCAGATTGTCTTCGGCGAGCAACGGCCACGTGGCGGAATCTGACGTGCCGGTGCGCAGCGCGATCGTGCGCACCGACGCCTCCGGGACGACGTCCTGGCGGAAGGCGTCAATGTTGGGCCGGCCGCGGAAGTGGCCGTCGAAGGCGTCGACAATGGTGTATTCCGCGGGCCGCCACTCCCGCAGCTTGAAGGCGCCGGTGCCCATCGGCTGGTTCTTGTACGCCGTCTCGCCGATCCGCCCATGATACTTCGCCGAGTAGATGAACGTCGCGGCTGTGGTGACGAGGAAGGGCGCGAAGGGCTCCTTCATCCTGACCACGACGGTGTACTTATCGGGGGTCTCGACCTTGTCCACACTCTTGAAGTTGATCGCTTTCTTCGCGGCGTTGGCCGGGTTCATGTACCACTCGTAGGTGTACTTCACGTCGTCGGCAGTCAACTCGGAGCTATCGTGGAACTTGACTCCCTTGCGCAGTTTGAAGGTGTACCTGAGGCCGTCTTTGGTCACCTCGTAGCGCTCGGCCAGGACCTTCTCGATAACGTTGTACTCATTGCCCTCGACCAGCGCGTTGTGCATCTGGGCGACCATCACCCAGTGGACCGACGGCGCATCGTCGTCGGGACTGAGGCTGGCCACCTCCTGGTGTCCCATCACGCGGACCATCCCCCCGCGCCTGGTGCTGGGCGCGGCAGTGACGATGAGCGGATCCCTCAGGAAGAGCGTGTTCGCGGCGGAAGCGGTGACGCCCAGCGCGGCCGCCCGCTTGAGGAACTCGCGCCGCGTCGTCGGGCTCAATTCACGCAAGACTTTGTCCAGGTCAAACTCACGGCTCATGATGCCGTCCCCCCCAGTTACAGTTTGAACTCAAAATGTTCGGCGCGGGCCCCGACCCTCCTGCGCCGCATCGCGGCATGCACTGCGCCTCTGGTCTTCATGGATCGGAGCGCCCCGCCCGGCGCAGGGAGATATGTCCGGCATGGGGAACTGTCCTGGCATACCAGCAGGGACCACCGGCGTTGACAGGCGCAGAGTCAGTGCAGATCGTGAGAGGGGGAGACGGTATGAGTGTACGGATCTCGCGCCGCGAGGCGCTGCGACGGGCAGGTCTGGCCGCGGGGGCCATCGCCCTCGGTCCGGCCATCGCACACTTGGGGCGTCCCGATCGCGTCCTGGCGCAGGCGGGGGATACCCTGATCTATGGCATGGCGTCGCCGTTCGATACGCTCGACGTGACGACCACAACATCATCGTACGTGGGACGCATGGGCCTGCACATCGTCGATCCATTGGTCTGGTCGGTCAGAGCCGGAGAGTACGCCCCCAGTCTGGCGACGTCGTGGACGGTCTCGCCGGACGCGACAGCGTATACGTTCAACCTCCGTGATGACGTCAAGTTCCACGACGGCACGCCGCTGACGGCGGAGGCCGTGAAGGTCACCTTCGACCGGATCGTGGATCCGGCCACCAAGGCGCAGACCGCGTTCAGTTTTATCGGGCCGTACGACCGGAGCGAGGTGCTCGGCCCGCACCAGGTGCGGGTGCGGTTCAAGCGACCTTACGCGGCCTTCCTGAATGCCGCGAGCACCCCGTATCTTGGGATCATCTCGCCGACGGCGCTGCGCCGCTACGGCGCGGATTTTGGACCGGTCGTGTTCGTCTCGACCGGACCGTTCGCGATCCAGTCCTACAGGTCCGGCCAGGAGATCACCCTCGTCCGGAACATCAACTACAACTGGGCATCCCGCGTCCACAAGCACAACGGCCCGCCCTATCTTCAACGGATGATCTTCCGAATCATCACCGAGCCCAGCACGCGCATGGCCACGCTCGAGACTGGCGAGACCCATTTCATCGAGGACGTCCCGCCGGACGACCTGGAGCGTGTCAAGCGCAATCCGCGCCTCACCGTGATCGAGGTTCCCCAGGCGGGATCGGGTTGGTCGGTCATGTTCAACCAGCAGCGTCCACCCACCAATGAACTGGCGGTGCGCCGCGCCTTCCAGCTCACCATCGACAAGGAGGGGCTCACCAAGTCCGTCTGGAGCGGCGTCCACAAACCCGCGTGCAGCCCGCTCACGCCGAACCTGTTCGGGTTTGACCCGGAGACCTGCAAGAAGTACCCGCGGAACGTGGATCAGGCCCGGCGGGTGCTCGAAGAGGCGGGATGGCAGATGGGGCCGGATGGGATCCGGGTCAAGGGCGGCCAGAGGCTCCAGGTCGACTACTACTTCCGGACCGAGAACCCGAAACTGCGCGAGATGACTGCCTTCATCCAGGCGCAGATGAAGCCGGTGGGCGTCGACGTCCAGCTCCGCGGGCTGGCCGGACCTGCGTACTTCCAGGCGGTCCGGACAGGCCTGCATCACGTCCAATACTGGTGGGATACGGGGACCGATCCGGGCCAGATGCTCCGGATCCTGTTCCATTCCAGCAACGCGGGCGGCGGGTCGAACCGGAACAACTACCGCAACGCCGAGATGGACACCTTGATCGATCAGATCGGCGCGGAGGGCAACCCGCAGAAGCGCCGGGAGCTGCTGGTCAAGGCTCAACAGAAAGTGCTGGACGAGCAGGTCATGATTTTCCTTACCGATCCGCCGTCGCTGTTTGCGCATCAGCGCACCCTGTCGGACGTCTGGGTGGACTGGGGCGGCCTCTACCCGTACTTTTACGACGCGCGGATCGCGAGGTAGTCGAGCACGCGCAACCTGGTGCGGAGCCGGGGTTCCGTCCGCGGAGCCCGGCTCCGCACCGTCTTGATTCCCGCACGCGGTCCCATAAGGTGATGCTGCTGGCATGCTGCAGTACATCGCGAAGCGCCTCCTGCTGACCATCCCGACGATCATCGCCATCACGCTGGTGGTATTTCTGATGCTCCACGCCGTTCCCGGCGATCCGGCCATCATCTTCGCGGGCGACAAGACCGTCACGCCGGAGCGCCTGGCGGTCGTCCGCCGCGACATGGGACTCGACCGGCCCCTGGCCGTGCAGTACGTGGACCATGTCACGCGGATCTTCCGCGGCAACCTGGGGCGATCGCTGTACTCGCAGATCCCCGTGACCCACGAGATCGGCAACAGGATCTCATCGTCTGCCGAACTGGCCCTGGCGGCCTTCGCGCTGGCGGTGACGCTCGGGGTCGTGCTCGGCGTGATCTCGGCGCTGTGGCGCGCCACCTGGGTCGATGTCGCCGCCATGTCCTTCGCGATCATGGGCGTGTCGATGCCAATCTTCTGGCTGGCGTCGATGTTGATCTTCGTGTTCGCGATCACGCTTGGGTGGTTCCCGGTGATGGGCGCCGGTGGGTGGAACCGGCTGATCCTGCCCGCCCTGGCGCTGGGGCTCATCTCGTCGGCCACGCTGGCGCGTCTGGTGCGCTCGAGCGTCCTGGAGGTGCTCTCCCAGCCCTTCGTGACGACGGCGCGATCGAAGGGTCTGGCCGAGATCGTGATTCTAGCCCGGCACGTCCTGAAGAACGCCTTTATCCCGGTGATCACGGTCATGGGATTGCAGTTCGGCACGCTGCTGTCGGGAGCCGTCATCACGGAAACGGTGTTCGCCCGACCGGGCATGGGCAAGCTGCTGATCGATGCCATCCTCATCAAAGACTTCCCGGTGATCCAGGCCGTGGTGCTCTTTGTGGCCCTGATCTATGTGCTGATCAACCTGCTTGTCGATGTCTCGTATGCGCTCCTGGACCCGCGCATCCGCTTCGACTGACTCGGTGGTGGCCCCGCGACCACCCCGCAGCCGGTCGGCCTGGGGGGACGCCCTGACGCGGCTGCGTCGGTCCCGCGGCGCCTGGGTCGGTGTCGTGATCCTGGTCCTCATCGTCCTGGCGGTCCTGGGGGCCGGTGTCTTGACACCGTACGACCCGTTAGGGGTCAACGCCGATGATGGGTTCATCCCGCCGGGGCCAGGGCACCTGTTCGGCACCGACATTCTGGGACGAGACATGCTGACGCGCGTGCTGTTCGGCGGCCGGCTCTCGCTGATCACTGGGATGATCTCCGTGTCCTTCGCCCTGCTCCTCGGGGTCCCCATGGGGGTGCTGTCAGGATACTACGGAGGGCCGACCGACCGGCTGATCATGCGTATCGTCGACCTCATGCTCACCTTCCCGGGGATCCTCCTGGCGCTGGTGATCGTGGCGGTGCTGGGCCCAAGCCTGTTGAATGCGATGATCGCGGTCGGGATCTCCGCGTCCCCCACGTACGCGCGGGTGGTCCGGGCTACCACACTGGCGGCCAGAAGCGAGGCGTACATCGAGGCGGCGCGGGCGCTCGGCTGCAGTAGTCCCCGCGTCATCATCCGGCACATCTTGCCCAACACCGTTGCACCGCTGATCGTCCTGGGAACGCTGGGCGTGGCCGGTGCCATGATCTCGGCGGCCGCGCTGAGCTTCCTGGGGCTGGGCGCGCAGCCACCCGAACCCGAATGGGGCGCGCTGATGAGCGAGGGCCGCAGCTATCTGCGTAGGGCCTGGTGGATGACGGCCTTTCCGGGGTTCGCCATCATGCTCACGGTCCTGGCCATCAATCTCCTTGGGGATGGCCTGCGCGACGCCCTTGATCCACGTCTGCGCACGTGATCTGCGCACATACGGCGGGAGCATAGGTTCGTGGAGCCGGTTCGATGGGGCGTGCTGGGTACCGCCAACATCGGGGTACGCGCGGTGATCCCGGCGATCCGGCAGTCGCGCAACGGGCGTCTCGTCGCGATCGCCAGCCGGACGGTCGCGAAGGCGGAGGAGGCCGCCACGCGGCTTGGGATCCCTCGCGCCTGGGGCTCGTACGACGCCCTCTTGGACGACCCTGAGGTTGGAGCCGTTTACATCCCCCATCCCAACTCGATGCATCGGGAGTGGACGATCCGCTGCGCCGAGGCCGGGAAGCACGTGCTCTGCGAAAAGCCTCTGGGCGTCACCGCGGCGGAATGCCGGGAGATGATCGCCGTCTGCCGGCAGCACGGCGTCGCGCTGATGGAAGCGTTCATGTACCGTTTTCATCCCAGGACGATGAGGGTGGCGCAGCTCGCGCATGAGGGGGCTGTGGGCAGGGTCCGGCTGGTGCGCGCGACATTCACATTCGCCGTGCGCGATACGGTCAACAACATCCGCATGAAGCCCGAGCTCGGCGGCGGCGCCCTGTACGACGTCGGCTGCTATGGGATCAGTGTCAGCCGCATGATTCTCGGCGAGCCCGATGAGGCGTTCGCCTGGGGGCACGTCGGCGAGAGCGGCGTCGACGAACTTGTGGTCGCGCTCCTACGCTATGGCGACGACCGAATGGCGCTGGTGGATTGCAGCCTCCGGCTGCCCAGGCAGGAGGCCTATGAGGTCGTCGGCACCGACGGGCGCCTGACGGTGCCGGTGGCGTTCCTGCCGGGAACAGGGGACGTCGAGATTCACTTCACGCGAGGGACCGATCAGACGGTTGAGCGCATCACCGGCGTAAACCAGTACCAGCTCATGGTGGAACACTTTGGCGACGTGATATCCGGCGGCGCGCCGCTAGGCCTTCCGCCCGAGGATGCCGTGGCCAACTTGGAAGTCCTCGAGGCGCTGCTGCGGTCGATGCGCTCGGGGCGTCCCGAACTGATCGCCCGCGGGTAACGGCGGACTATTAGCGAATTATTATAGATAGGTCTGTCCATGACATTCTACTGAGTTGCTTAGTGAAACAGGGCGATTCGCGCGAGCCCTTGCGGCATGGGCGAGCGTCCATCGTGGACCGGACAATCGATCGGGAAAGGGAGGGACGACACATGGCCGATAGACCAAAGGTGTGTTTTGATCGTGTCCTGCCTCGCGACTTGATGCGTTTCCAACCGACCACGCGCCGGCGCGA
>JBQTJG010000603.1:0-3642 GCA_052387355.1 Armatimonadota bacterium
GGTACGATGCCGCCGTGCTGGCCACGCCGGGCTTTCAGAAGATTGGAAAAGGCCTCGCGGTGCCCGTGAGCTGGCAGGAGCTTCAATAGTCGGGTCCAACACTACATTGTAACGAATGCCGTTCCACACCAAAACCCACAAGGGGGAACTGTGATGCATAGGCGCCTGAGTCTACAGCACTCGGCCGCAGGGGTGCTCATACTGACGCTCATCCTTGGCTCCTCGCTGGCGATGGCGGCTCCTGCCGGCTGGAACCCGCAGTTCGCCGATACTATGCGGGTGGCGTGGAGCAGCATCGGCGTCATCGACAACGCCGATCCCCAGACCGCGCGCGGTGTGCCGAACTGGCGCCTGGTCATGGAGATGTATGAGACGCTGACCCACTTTCCCGAGGGCTCGACCGAACCGCAACCGTTCCTCGCCGAGTCGGTCCGCCGGCTTGAGGGTGGCCGGGTCTGGGAGTTCAAGCTGAAGCGCGGCATCAAGTTCACGACCGGCGCCGAGGTGACCGCCGAAGCCGTCAAATACTCGATCGACCGCAACATGACCATCGGGCTCGGGGCGATCTTCCCCCTCGAAGGGCTCTACGATCGGACGGAGGTCGTCGACCGCTACACGGTCCGGTTTCATCTGCAATCGTCTTCGTTGGCCTGGCCGAGCATTGTCGCGAATCCGGTCATCCTCGGCATCATCGACCCGGCGTTCGTCGAAGCGAACGGCGGCATCGTCCGTGGACGGAGGAACGACTACGTCTCCACACACTCGGCCGGCACAGGCCCGTTCATCCTGGAGGACCTGCGCGCCAATCAGCGGGTGACGATGCGGCGCAACCCTGACTACTGGCGGGGTTGGAATCGTCCGACCCGCCTCGAGCGCGTCATCATCCAGGTCGTCCCCGAGGAGTCGACGCGTCTGCTGCTGCTCGAGAAGGCCGACGTCGACATCGCCGAGGTGGGGGCGGACGCCTTGCCCGGATTGAAGCAGCGGATCCAGGCGCAATCGCTGCCTATCCGCGTCACGGAGCGCGATGCGCGCGGCCAGCCGCTGCCGAGCCTGGGGCTCATGTGGATCAACATGAATCATCGGCTGGCGCCGACGAACGACCTCAAGGTGCGTCAGGCGCTCGCGCACTCGTTCAACTATCAACAGTTCCTGAGCCAGGTCATGAATGGGTACGCCCGGCGGATGCGCGGGATCATTCCGACCGCCTCGTCGTGCCACTTCAACGACGCGCCGGTCTATCCGTTCGATCTGGAGAAGGCCAAGACGCTCCTCGCCGAAGCGTCGCCCGAGGCGCAGCGCGTCATCCGAGAGGGCGGACTCATCTTCCGCTACCAGAAGGACTACGTCGTCCAGCCCGAGGGTGCACTGGCCTGGCAGGCGGACCTGGCCAAGATCGGCATCACCCTCAAGCTTGAAGAAGTGGATGCCGCGACCTGGCTGCGGTTCACCCGCACCCCGCCGGGCGCCCCGCTGCTGGAGGCGCGCTGGACCGGCAGCTATCCCGACGCCGAGTACTTCATGCACCCGTACCGGACCGGCTACTGGCCGCCGGTGGGCTTTGGCTCGGCATACGCCGGCAACGCCGAGACCGACGCGCTGATCCAGGCCGCGCGGACCGCCGGCACGGTGGACGCACGGTGCAACCTGTACCGTCGGATCGTCAATTACTTCCACAACGACGCCGCGATGATCCAGGTCGCCGAACTGGACGGTGCGATCAACCCGTTCAACGCCCAGGCGACGTGGGTCCGCGGCTTCGTGCATAACCCGGCCACCACGGCCCCCAGCGTTTTCTATCCGATGCACAAGGAACCGAGCCGGTAGGACGGACGACAGGCGGATTGCGCGCGAGGAAGTCGCGAGGGGCGGGCGGTGGCGTGAGCTGGCGGCCCGCCCCTCGGTGCTCGCCGGCGGGGTCGTAACGCGTCCATGGCTCCCTATCTCCTGCGTCGCCTGGGATCGCTGGTCCTCGTCGTCCTCGGCGTGACCGTGGTGGTGTTCGTCATCTCCCGCGTCGTCCCGGGGGATGTCGCGCTGCTCTGGACGGGGCAGCGGGGGGATGCCGCGTCGACGCAGACCCTGGAGTTGATCCGCCAGCAGTATCATCTGGACCGGCCGTTGGCTGTCCAGTATCTCTACTACCTCAGCGATCTCGCGCGCGGCAACCTCGGCATCTCGGTGAAGTCGAACCGGCCGGTGCGCAACGAGATCGCCGAGCGCCTGCCGAACACGATCGAACTCGGTCTCGCCGCGCTGCTGCTCGGGATCCCCGTGGGCATCACGTTTGGGGTCGTCAGCGCCACCCGCCGCAACTCGGCCGCTGATCACGCCGGCCGCTTGGTCGCCCTGGCCGGCGTCTGCATCCCGGTGTTTTGGCTCGGGCTGCTGCTTCAGATGCTGCTGTACTACCGGCTCGGCCTGCTGCCCTCCCCGGGGGGCCGGTTGAGCGACGTGATCGAGCTCGTTGCTCCGGTGCAACGGGTGACGGGGTTCCTGCTGGTCGATACCCTCATGACGGGCAACCTGACCGCGCTCAAGGATGCCGTCCTGCACCTGGTGATGCCGGCCGTTACCCTGGCGCTGCCGCTGGTCGCGCTGATCTCACGCATGACGCGCTCGTCGATGCTCGAGGTCCTCTCGCAGGATTACATCCGCACCGCCAGGGCGAAGGGCGTGGAGCGCCGTCGTGTGCACTACCGGCACGCGCTGCGCAACGCCCTGCTGCCGATCCTCACGGTGATCGGCATCTCGTTCGGCGCCCTCCTCACCGGATCGGTGGTGACGGAGCTCATCTACTATTGGCCTGGTATCGGGCAATACGCGGTGCAGGCGATCCTCGCCTATGACGGGCCGGTGATCATGGCGTTCACGGCGTTCGCCGCGATCGTCTTCGCGGCGGCGAATCTCGTGGTGGACGTCCTGTATGTTTTCGTTGATCCACAAATCCGGTACACCTGACGGCCGCCCTCTCGAGGCGGTCGTCGGGGTCGCGCCCGTCAGCGGACGGCGCCCTCGGCGCCTGCATCCTCTGCTGCGCAACCGGCTATCCCAGCTCGGGCTCGCCATCGTCGGCGTGCTCGTCCTCGCAGCGGTGCTTGCCCCGGTGCTAGCGACCCACGATCCCACCCGGGTCGACTTGACGGAGCGTCTGTTACCCCCGAACGCCAGGTACTGGTTCGGTACCGACAGCGCCGGCCAGGATATTTACAGCCGCGTCCTGTACGCCACGCGGTTGGACCTCAGTCTCGGTCTGCTGGTGTTGCTTGTGGCCACGACGACCGGCAGCGTGCTCGGGCTGCTGGCGGGCTACCTGGGCGGTCGGACCGACGGTGTGATCATGCGGCTCACGGAGGTTTTCCTTGCCTTTCCGGGACTCATTCTCGCGCTCGCACTGGTGGCTGCCGTCGGGTCGCGCAGTCTATTCGTCGTCGTTATCGCGATCGCGTGCCGCTGGTGGGCGCCGTACGCCAGGCTGGTCAGGGCGCAGGTGCTGGCGATCCGGCATGCCGGGTACGTGGAGGCGGCGAACGCGCTCGGCCTCTCCAACGCCCGTGTGCTCGCGCGCCACGTCGCTCCGAACTGCCTGAGTCCCGTTATCGTCCAGGCGACGCTCGACCTCGGCCAGATCATCCTCACCGC
>JBQTJG010000604.1:0-38912 GCA_052387355.1 Armatimonadota bacterium
GTGTTTGGTGCCGGGCGCCGCCCCGCACCCACGCCGAAATCGAGCTAGAGCGCCGTCGTCAGAGCGTAGCCTCGTCAGGTAGAGCCCCCACCGGCGACTGCCAAAGACCTTAACTGCGCCTCTTGACGCGAGGGGGCCTCATAAGGGTTAGGCCGCTGCCTTGATTAAGGGTACGGGATTACCGTAACTGATCCTGCAGGAAGTTCCTGGCTGCGCGTTCAGCCTCGACTCTGCGGAGCAGAGCGGAGGGAGCAAGGCGTTCGCGAAGGTCCGTATAGAGCGCGATGGCAGCCACGAGCGCATCCCTACATGACGTCCGATCATGCGCGCCCACGGTCGACCGGAGTCGCGGGACAAAAGCTGGCGCGCTGCTCTCCACACGTCGCACACCATCTGGCTGCCTTCCGGATTTTAGAAGGATAAGCGGCCCGAGCACACGACGGCGGATTATGGCCAGGGCATCGAGGGCTTCGAACAGCTCTCCACGAGCGATTTTGACGATGGTGTAGTGGACCCACACCCAGAACCGATCCTCGATCCACTGAAGATTTGGTTGAGGATAGGTGGCTCGCCCTTGAGAAAGGCCCAAGCGCACCTGGCCGTCGCGGTCCCAAAGGACGCCGGGGTCCTCGACCCGATGCGCGAGATCCTGCGAGGAGAGGAACTTGAGATCGACATGGAGGAGCGGTGGACCATAGAGACAGATGAGTAGCCGGGGCTCTCCAACGTGATCGCCCAGAAAAGCAGCCAACAAGGGTCCAAGGTGCCCTGCGAGTGCGCTACCTTTGCGCAGGACGTCTTCGTAGGCGTCTGGATAGGCAACCACGATTAGGTCCAGGTCAGAGTACTCGTCGAGACCGTCAGTGACGAAGGAACCGCCAGCGGCCAAGCCAGCGAGGCGAGGATCGGCTCGGAGTCTTGGAATCACCGATTCGAGGAAATCGCGATGCGCTCCCGGCATGCGTGGCCATTGATCCGGTTCGAGCACGAACTCCGGCATCTGCCACGAATCTCCCGCGCGGCCTAACGTAGCTGTCGTTCACCGGCGACGACCCGCCGGAGCCAACGTGAAAGCTGCGAATATGATGATGCGGGTTGTCGTCCGGTGCAACGACGAGTTAGACGGCCCGCCTTAGTAAACAGGTTCACTGTAGACGATCGACCTTGTAACATTGGGTTTGCACTCGAATTTGCCACACACCGTCTGAACTAGGTCTTGAAACCAGTCAGGAGCTAGCGGCGAAACGGTTACGCGTTGCACGAGTCGTTCAACGTCTACCGGAATGAAATGTCCGCCGGGAACTGCCTCAGGACGAAAATGAGCTGTCATGTCGATGAAGACGGCCCGGACCTCACTCTCATGACGATAAGCCACGGACTTGCAAACAAACGGAGCGAAGACGTTGTACTCCTCCGGGATACGCTCCGTTTCAGATGTGTAGTCGATGTATCGCACTCGCCCTAAGAGGATTGTGCCCATCGCTACATTCCCAAAATTCTTGGGAAGTATTTCGTCCAGGACTCCAAATGTGGTTCGGATGGCGATTCCATATGGACCTGCGCCGTATCCCTTCCACATAGCCATTGATTCGTGGTCGCCCAAGTGCCAGCAATTGATATAGGCGGCCCGCGGCATGCCGGCATAAATCGCCATGTTGTGCGGAATACTCTCTCAAGTTGTTCGCGTGTCATACCCTCAGGCGGATTTTGCAGTAGCCGCTCTCGTTCTGCCACGCGAGCTCTCGTGAACGAGCCCTCGAGTGGGTCGCCCAAGAGGTCGGCGCGAGAAAAATAGAGCGCGCGGCGCTCGAGGAAGGAAACGAACTTGGGAAAATCAAAATATCGCCAAATCGGCGCATTAGGATCGACACTCGCGTCAAAGACTGGATGTTGTTCGCGCATTCATCAGGGCCGTCTAACTCGTGACTAGGCCGACCAGCCTAACGTACCAGCCATGTCAGCCTAGCACTCCAGGCCGGCTTGGGCTTCTCCTCCGCAATCACCCACACAGTCGGGGTTCCCGCCATCCTGTGCGCTTCCCTTGGGGGACAGTATACTGCACCGCGGGGTCAGGCTAGCATCCACAGGATCCAGCCCTCGAGTGGTCGTTCTGGCGCACCGTCTGGACGAAATGATGGGGATCACGAGGAATAGCGCAGGCGGGGATCGAGGAAGTCCCTGAGCCCGTCACCGACCAAGTTTAGGGCCAGCACGCTGAGGATAATCGCCGCACCGGGAAAGACGCTGATCCACGCTGCCTGTCTGAGATAGACCTGGCCGGCGGCGATGATGCCGCCCCACGTGGGCACCTGGGGCGGGACCCCGACGCCCAGGAAGCTCAACGCTGCTTCGCCCAGCATCGCGTAGGCCGCAATGAACGTCGCCTGCACAATGATTGGTGAGATGCTGTTCGTCAGGACATGTCGGGCCATGATGCGCGCGCGCGAGGCGCCGACCGCCCGCGCCGCCTCCACATATTCCTGGTTAACGATCACCAGCACCGAGGCCCGGACGACGCGGGCGACACGCGGCGTGTACACGAAGCCCAGCGCGATCACCACGTTCCGGACACTTGGGCCCAGCGTGGCCATCAGCGCGATCGCCAGCACGATGTCGGGGAACGCCATCAAGCCATCCATGATCCGCATCAGGATGCGGTCGGTGCGCGGGTTCGACCCGGCGGCCAACCCCACGACCACGCCCGCCGCCGTCGCCAGCATCGTCACTAGGACACCCACCATCAGCGAGAGCCGGGCGCCGAACAGCACCCGGCTGAAGATGTCCCGGCCGAAGTCGTCGGTGCCGAAAAGGTGGGCGCGCCCCGGCGGCTGCAGCCGCGCGGGCACATCGAGCGCGAGTGGGTTGTAGGGCGTGAGCCACGGCGCCGCCGCCGCGGCCGTCATGACAAAGAGCAGGATCAGGGCGCCCAGGCCGATGATGCGGCGCCGGCGCATCATGCGCACGAACAACGTGCCCGCGCTGGCCCGGTTCGCGGCCGATACTCGTCCGTCCCACTCGACGCTGCGGGTGGCCACAGGCGTTAGTACTTCACCCGGGGATCGACGAGAAAGTACAGCAGGTCCACCCCCAGGTTGATCAGGACATAGCTCGTGGCCACCACCAGTGTCACGCCCTGGATGACCGGGTAGTCTCGCCGGAGCACTGATTGGACCACCAGTTGGCCCATGCCGGGAATCGCAAAGACCGTCTCCGTCACCACGGCGCCCCCCATGAGAGCCGCAAAGGTCAGACCGATCACGGTGAGGATGGGGACCAGCGCATTGCGCAGCGCGTGGCGGAAGATCACCAGCCGCTCCCCCAGGCCCTTCGCTCTTGCCGTTCGGACGTAGTCGGTGGCGATGACGTCCAACAGGCTACTGCGCACGAAACGGATGATGAGCGCCGAACTGGGCACGCCGAGCGTGATCGACGGGAGCAGCATATAGGACAAACTGCGCCAGAGGTCCTCGGTCGGTGAACGAAATCCCGATGACGGTAGCCAGCCGAGGTTCACGGCAAAGACGACGATGAGCGATAAGCCCAACCAGAACGTCGGGACGGCGGCCCCCAGCATGGCCAGGGCCAGGCCAGCCTGATCCCACCACGAGTTGCGGAAGACGCCGGAGACCACGCCCAGCGGGAGGCCGATGCACAGCGACACCGTGACGGCCATCGCGGAGAGCATGAGGGTCGGCCCTACATGCTGTCCGATGATGCGCCTCACCGGGAGCCGGTTGAACAGCGACCGGCCCAGGTCACCCTGGACGGCGCGGCCGATCCAGCGGGCGAACTGTGTGGGCAAGGGTCCCTCCAGGCCCATATCCCGGCGGAGCATCTTGATCTGCTCGGGCGTGGCATCCTCGCCCGCCAGGACCCGGGCCGGGTCGCCGGGAGTCGAGCGGACCAGCAGAAAGAGCACGATGGCCACGACCAGGAGGACGGGGATCAGTGCCAGGAGCCTTCCGGTGAGGTACGAGAGCATCAGTCAGTTGAGGGAGGGGGCAGCGAGCGCCACCCCCTCCGGTCCGGTTCGCGCAACGGCCGCGCGGCTACTTCACCGCCGGGACATTCCAGAAGATGGAGGTCAGACCGGCCGCCCTATAGCCGGTCAGTTCCCGAGATCGGAGCTGTACGGAGAAGAACTCCCCGGCTTTCACCCAACCGCCCTCGGTGAAAACCAACTCGTGCAGCCTGTGCCAGATCCGCTGCCGCGTCTCGGGGTCCGTGGCGCGGTTGAACTCCGCGAACAGCTCTTTCTTCCTGGGGGTGTCCCACCAGCCGGGGTACGTCGGGCTGAACACGTCGATCAGCGACGGATCCGGGACGAACCCGTGGCCCGTCGTGAAGATCTCCCATTCTGCGGGCTTCGCCCGTCGTTCGATCACGCCGGCCCATTCGTAGAGCTGCATGTCCATCTTGAAGCCGGCCTTCTGCAACTGGTCGACGGCCACGGTGCTGGACTTGAACATCCAGTCGAACTGCTGCGTGGTGATCCAGCGGACCGTTTCACCCTTGTAGCCGGCTTCAGACATGAGCTGCTTGGCGCGCTCCAGGTTCTTCTGGTTGTACCACTGTTTGCCACCCTCCGAATACCACGTCGTGCCCTGCGTGTATAGGTTGGGCCGGAGCGCGTACAGATCCGGATTGCCGATGGTGGCCTGCATGATCGGACTCATGTCCAGGGCCGCCATCACCGCCTGCCGCAGCTTCACGTTGGCCATCAGGCCGGCCTGCTTGTTGAAGAAGAACACCAGCCACGTGCCGGTCGGGTGAACCTCCGGGACAACGCGTGGGTCATTCTTCAACTGCGCGTAGGAATCGGTGCTGATCTGGTCCGCGATATCGAACTCCCCGCTCTGGACCCCGGCGATGCGCGTGGCCACGGAGCCAACCGGGTAGAAGACGAGCTCGTCGGCGAGCGCCTCGCGCCTGCCGGCATACCCACTGGCGGCATCGGAGCGCGGCGCGTACCCGATGAAGCGGGTCAGCCTGATCAGGCGGTTGGGAGCCCATTCGGAGAACCTGTAGGGGCCGGTCCCGACGTAGTCCCTGGCCGGGCCGGCCGGCGCCGCCTCGGCAACCTCCTTGGGCATGATGGCCGCAGCCGAGCTGGGCAAGGCCAGGAACGCCAGCAGCGGGGCGAACGGCTCTTTCAACTGGATGACCACCGTGTACTTGTCGGCCGCAGTGACCGAGTCCACGGACCTGAAGGCCGTGACGCCCCGCGACCCGACCTTTCCCCAGCGGTTCAGGGAAGCGGCGACGTCCTCTGCGGTCATCTCTTTGCCGTTGTGGAACGGCACGGCACGGCGGAGGCGGATCGTGTAGGTCTTCCCATCGCTGCTGACCGTGTGCGACTCCGCCAGATGGGGCTGGGGCCGCCAACTGGCGTCGAACGCGAACAAGGTCTCGTAGATGGCGTTGCCGATGATGGACGTCACCCCGACGGTGGTGGCTGACATATCCAGCGTCGGCGGATCACCGATATTGGCAATCCGTAGGGTACCACCACGGCGCGCCGCGGGCCCGGCCGGGGCCTGAGCGGCGAGCACGAGCGCGAACAGTGCCGGCACCAGGAACACACTCAATATCCTCACGCGTGCCCAACTCATACTGATCCCCCCTGGCTAATTTTTCAACGCCATACGCGCAACATGGTTTGTCGTTTCTTCGTAACGAAGGGTCGATCTCCTCCAAGCTCCCCTGACCCTTGCGTTCGGACTACCCACCCGGGCCCGTCGCGTCAGACGCCTCACGGGCGTGAGAGAAGATCCTACCGTAGGTGAGCGTCCGCCACACCCACTCCATCGGACCGTAATCGAACCGCTGGAACCACCACCGGCTCAGCACAACTTGAACGCTAAAGATCAAGGCGGCAAGGCCGAGTGCGGCTGCGATGCCGACCTTGCCGATCCACCCCAGCCCGTGGCTATAGAACAAGGTCGTGCAGATGACTGACTGGAGCAGGTAGTTCGTCAGCGGCATCCGTCCCACGGGGGCAAGAGGGGCCAGTCGTTTGCGCCATGCATCAACCTGGAGGAGGCGAACGATCGAGGCGGTGTAGCCGAGCGTCAGGGCCGGTCCGCCGATGAAAGCACCGACAGCGTTGATGATTCCCACCGGACCAAACACGGCCTCGACCGGCAGGTCTTCTGTGATGACGAAGACCAGGCTGCCAGCAAGGCCGATGCACATACCCCACCAGGCGGTCCGCCTGAAGAACACTCGGTGGCTCGAAGGATCCTGTGGAATCCCGAGGCGCCCGGCAGAGAGCCCGAGCAGAAACATCGCGAAGATGATCGGGATCGCAAACATCCCCTTGAACGTCAACTCCCAGAAGTCTGCCAGGCGCTGCGCCGTGACCTCCGCAAACGTTCCCTGTCCGTAGACCCGAATAGCCTCGTCAATGCGGACCTGCTCCAGCGTGCTGGGGGCGCCGACGCTGCGCTCGACACCGACGCTTCGGTCAGGCGCCGGCGCAAGCAAGAAGGCGGCGGCGCCGACGAGCACGATCGGGATCAACAGGCAGACGCCAGCCCAGATGAGCAGGGTCTTGGGGCGGCGGCGCCTGAAGACGAGCAGCGGAATGCCCAGCACCGCATATGTTGTGAGAATGTCTCCCGCCCACACGAAGACCAGGTGAGCGACTCCAATGGCGAATAGCACCAGCAGCCGGCGCAGGGACCGCCACGCGAACCTTGCGCCCTGTGCCTCGACCCGCACCATTTGCATGGCCATGCCCATGCCGAAGAGCAGCGAGAACAGTGGGAAGAACTTCCCTTGGGCGAAGAAGCGAATCAACCAGCCGGCGACCCGATCGACGAGCATCGTGCTCTCGTGCCAGCCGAGCCTCCAGTCGGTGATGGGCCACGCAAAACCGTCCATGTTGACGACCAGGATACCAAGCAGCGCGAATCCCCGGAGGATGTCGATCTCCAGGATGCGCTCGGTAGGAGGGACGGGACCTCCAACGGTCATGAGGCCTGATTTCGCAGCACCGACGGCACGTCCTTCGCCCCGATCCGCACGCCGGCCCTGGGATCCGGCCGCCGCTGGCCGAATATGTTACAATCATACTAATCATGCGTGACCAGTTCGGCAGACCCCTCACCGATCTTCGCATTTCTCTCACCGACCGGTGCAATCTTCGGTGCGTCTACTGCATGCCCGAGGATGGGATCGATTTCCGCCCGCCGGCCGAACTGCTGCAGGACGATGAGCTGCTGCTTCTCACCGAGATCGCCGCCGAGCTGGGGGTCCACAAGATCCGGCTGACCGGCGGCGAGCCGACGGTCCGCCCGCGCATCACCGATCTGGTGCGCCGCATAGCCGCGATTCCGGGGATTGACGATCTGGCCATGACGACCAACGGCATCCTCATGGACGTCCTCGCCGCACCGCTGGCCGAGGCCGGCCTGAGGCGCTTGAATGTCAGCCTGGACACCCTCGACCCGGTCAAGTTCAGCCGCATCACCCGCGGCGGGCATGTCGACCGGGTGCTGGCGGGAATCGAGCGGGCTGAGACCGTGGGGCTCCACCCGATCAAGGTGAACGCCGTCGTCGTTCGCGGCTTCAACGAGGACGATGTCGTGCCGCTCGCGGCCCTGACGCGCGACCGGCCCTGGGAGGTCCGCTTCATCGAAGTGATGCCCTTCGGCGTAGTCGCCGACGTGGCCGACGCCGGCATCGTGACCTCAGAAGAAACGATGGCACGGATCGAGGCGGTGCTTGGTCACCTGGAGCCGATCGATCTCACGGGCAGCAGCCCGGCGCGCACGTACCGCCTGCCTGGCGCCGCCGGCATCCTCGGGATGATCAGCCCGGTGAGCGAACCGTTCTGCGCGAAGTGCGGCCGCATCCGACTCACCGCTGACGGGAAGTTGCGGCTCTGCCTGCTGCGCGACGACGAGGAAGATCTGCTGACGCCGCTGCGCGCCGGCGCCTCCCGCAATGAAATGAAGGCCCGCTTCCGGGCCGCCGCCTACCGGCGGCCGTTCGGCCACGCGCTGGCGGAAAAGCTCTACCCTCAGGCGCGGGTCATGATCCAGATCGGCGGATAGGACAGACATCTCGCGCCTCAACTGGGCTCGCGGGAATCAGTCGTTCTCGGGGTCGAGCAACTCCTCTTCGTCGGGCTGAAACGCGACTGCGCAGCGCGGGCAGGTCACACCGGTTTCATCAGCGACTTCCACGCGCAGAAAGATCAACTTGCAATGAGGGCAGACGATCCGGAGCACTGCGGCGCCCGGGTACGCGGGGGGTCTAGGCGTCTTCGCCTTCGAGGTTCCGTTCGAGCTTGCGCTTGACGCGCTGAAGCGCGTTGTCGATCGACTTCACGTGCCGGCTCAGCTCGTTCGCCATCTCCTGGTAGGACTTTCCCTCGAGGTAGGCGGTGAGCACGCGGCACTCCAGCTCGCTCAAGTTCTTGCGGATGCGCTCGCGCATCGTCGCCGAGGCTTCCTGGTTAATGACCAGCTCCTCGGGATCGCTGACCTTCATGCTGCTGATGACGTCGAGCAGCGTGCGGTCGGAGTCCTCGTCGTAGATGGGCTTGTTGAGGGAGATGTACGAATTGAGCGGGATGTGCTTCTGCCGGGTGGCGGTCTTGATGGCCGTGATGATCTGACGGGTGATGCACAACTCGGCGAACGCCCGGAACGACGACAGCTTGTCGCGACGGAAGTCACGGATCGCCTTATACAGGCCGATCATGCCTTCCTGGATGATGTCTTCGCGATCCGCGCCGATGAGGAAGTACGCTTTGGCTTTGACGCGAACGAAGTTGCGGTACTTCGTGATCAGGAATTCCGCCGCCCGGTCATCCCCGGTCTTGGCGTGATCGACTAGCTCTTCGTCTACTAACTCATGATAGCCCAGCCCTTCTCTGCGAGCAATCGCCACCTGCTATTCCCTCCGGCTCAGACCTGAGGAATGATGGGCTATCTCTGCGATGGTGGCGCCACACGTGTGCATCATCGCTGTAAGTTAGTCTCATTATAGGAACCGACCTCACAGGCGTCAAGGAATGTTTGCGCGCCGATTCACCGGACGCGGCGTCGCGCCTGCGCCGATCTTGATCGTGCGCGGCGTGGGATGGTAGAAGTTGAGTGCGACGACCTCCTCACGGACCACGACCCCACCCTGCCGCACGATGCGCACGGTGCGGGCGCGGAGCCCGGTGCGCGCCGGCTCGACCTTGGTCTGTCCCGCAGGAATCTCGGCATCCTGTTTGACGACCGTATGCGTCGGCGCCGGGATGATCACATGGTCGGTCACCGCGATGGCCACGTCTCGCCCGGGCCGCCTGGGGCCAAAGACCGTGATCGTCAGGCTGCGCGAGGTCACCTCCGTCCACAGGTAGAGGACATGGCCGGTCGTGTTGCGCAGCCGCAGGTCGATCAAGCCGTACTCGACCGTGGCGTCGCGTCCGGCAGCCAGGTACGCGACCGGCCGCGAATGGTTGGAGCGGGCCTCCACGGAGAGGTCAGCGAGCAGCGCGGCGTTGAACAGCGTAGAGGAAACCTGGCAAACCCCGCCCCCATCGCCTGGCACCAGCTCGTTGTTGATCAGCACCGGCGCCTTTCGGTAGCCGCGCTTAGGATCGCGGCGGCCGACGACTTGGTTGTAGGAAAGCACGGCGTTCGGCACCAGGAGCACTCCGCGGAGTGCGCCGGCGGCCAGCCGGATGTTGTGAACCCGGTTGGGGTTGTAGGGGAAGTAGGTGGTGAACTGCGCCACCGGCTCGGCCAACCGATCGGCGATCTCCGTGGTCAAGGCAGGCCGCCGCAGATCGACGACCACCTCCACATCAGGCAGCCGGTGGATGAGCGCAGCGATGATCCGCACCACCGAGGCGCGTTCATCCACGATCACGCCATCCTGGCTCGGGCCAACGACGCTGAGGCGGCCTCGTGCCACCTCTACCGCCGCATCTTTGGGCTCGATCACGACGGACGCGGCGAGCCGAGCGACTGCTGCCCGGGCGACCGCCGCGTCATACGCGTACGCGATCTCCACGTCGATCGAATGACGCAGGAGGGTCAGGCGATCTCGCAGCCGGTCGATCAGCCGGTCTGAGCGCCCGACGGCGAGTACAGCCGCCACGGTTCGCTCGATCGCCGGCCGCATCCCGAGCGCTTCAGCCGTGAGCGGCGACTCGACCGCGGCCACGCGCACGTTGACGGGCCGGTTCAGTGCAGGGACCGCGAGCTGCTCCACGCGGAGCGCCAGCGCGCGACGCCCTAACCCGCCGACCTCGGCTCCCTCGATCGTCACCCCCCGCAGCGCGCGATCCGCGTACAGATGGTCGGTGAGGACCACCGAGACGCCCAAACCGGCGGCTATCGCCAGCAGACCCAGGGGCACCCACCAGCGGGTCATGAGACCTCTCCCCGACCGCTCCGCATCTGGCGGCGCGCTTCGAACAGAAGAATGGCGGCGGCGACCGAGACGTTGAGCGACGCCGTGAGCCCGTGCATGGGAATCCGCACGAGACGGTCGCAGCGTTCCCGCACCAGGCGTGACAGGCCGCGGCCCTCGCCGCCCACAACCAGTGCGAGCGGCGGCTGCAGGCTCACGTCGTAGAGATCGACCGGGGCGTCCGCGTGGGCGCCGATCACCCAGAGACCCTCGCGCTTCAGACGCTCGATGGCGATCGAAAGGTTGGGAAGCTGCGCGACGGGCACGTGCTCAATGGCGCCCGCAGACGCCGTGGCGACCACCGGGCTGAGTCCTGCGGCACGATGGCGAGGAATGACCACGCCGTGCACCCCTGCGGCCTCTGCGGACCGAAGGATCGCGCCAAGATTCCCGGGATCTTCAACGCCATCGAGCAATAGGAGAAAGGGCGCCTCAGCCCTCTTGCGGCTTTGCTGGAGTACATCGTCGAGATCCACGACCGCATGGGCCGCCGCGTATGCGATGACGCCCTGAGGGGCGCGGGTCCTGGCGAGACGATCGAGGACGGCCGGATCAACTTCCTGGACGGGAACCCCGCGGCGCCGCGCCTCACCGATGAGATCGTGCATTCCCCTGCCCGTCGCGCCTGCGCGCGACACAACGAGTTTGCGCAGCGCCCGGCCGGCCCGCAGCGCTTCCAGAACGGGATGTCGGCCCTCGATCTGAACCTCGGACCGGGTTAGGTCCGCGCGTCTCGACGCATGGCCACGCGCCATCTCGATCCTCCTGGGAGATCCTCAACTATTATTCCCAGGTCGCCGAGCTGGCGCCGGACCGCATCGGCCACGGCGAATCGCTTGCTCTGGCGGGCCCGCCCACGTCCGGCCAGCAGCGCTGCAATGGCGCCCTCGGGATCGGCCGCCGACGCGCCATCCGCGAACAACACGGGCTCAGCCGAGCTGAAGGCGGCGAGCATCTTCGCCAGGGCGCCGGAAATCTCGTCCGGCAGGCGCACCTGCGCTATTGTGAGTCCCAGGACCGCTGCGAGCCGTCGCAGCGCATCGGCTGCCGTCTCCAGGCCGCCGGCATCACGCGGATCTCCCTGCAGAGCGGCGCTGGCCGCCCGGTTGATCTCGGCGGCCAGATCGAACAGCGCGGCAAGAGCGCCAGGGGTGCCGAAATCATCGTCCATCGACCGCTCGAAGGCCGCCCGGGCGTCATCAGCATGCCGGGACAGCGCCCCATCTGCGGGCAGACCCCTGGCACGCTCCAGCGCTGCATCCGCGTTGGCCAGCGCCGTCCGAAGACGGTCTACGCCTCGCCCGGCGGCTTCCACTGCCTCATCGGTCCAGCGTGAGGGGACGCGGTAATGCGCCGAGAGAATGAACAGCCGGATCGCGTCGGCATCATACGTCGCCAGCACGTCCTTGATGGCGACGAAGTTCCCCAGATGCCGGTGCATCTCTTCTCCGACCGGGGGCTTCATCAATGCGTTATGGATCCAGAAGCGCGCAAACGGTGTCCGGTGAGTGAACGCCTCGGATTGCGCGATCTCGTTCTCGTGGTGCGGGAAGCGAAGGTCATCCCCGCCGCCATGGATGTCGATCTGCTCGCCCAGGAACTGCATCGACATGGCTGAGCATTCGATGTGCCAGCCCGGCCGGCCGCGCCCCCACGGACTGTCCCACGAGGGCTCCCCGGGCTTCGCGGCCTTCCACAGGGCGAAGTCCATCGGATGCTCCTTACGCTCGTCGACCTCGATGCGGGCGCCGGCCTGCATCTGTTCGAGAGAGCGGCCCGAGAGCGCGCCGTAGGGCGGGAACGATGTCACCCGATAGTAGACGTCGCCGTCGATGACGTAGGCATGCCCGCCGGCGAGGAGACCCTGAATGATCTCGATCATCTTGGGGATGACCTCGGTCGCCCGCGGGTAGTGGTGGGCGCGCAGGATGTTGAGCGCGTCCATCTCGATCAAGAACCGCTCGCTGTACTCGACGGCGATCTCCGTGATGCTGCGGCCCTCGCGCCGCGCCCGCTCGACGATCCGATCCTCGATATCGGTAAAGTTCTGCACGTGGCGAACAGCGTACCCTCTGTATTCGAGATACCGACGGACCACGTCGAAGAACGTGTACGACAGTGCATGGCCTACATGCGCAGGGCCATAGAGGTTTGGCCCGCACACGTACATGCGGACGGCGCCGGGCGCCACCGTCTCTAACGGTTCGCTGCGTCGGGTCAATGAGTTATAGATCACTAGACCCATCCGTCCACCTCGATTGTCAAGTCTATCGGAGCGCCCTGGAGCGAGCAAGGTCCCCGGCCGCCGCGATCATGGCAGGCGGGCGATTGGGACAACGTCGAGCTCGGCGCACAGTTCCCAGCAACGGCGGGACCTCAGGGTCAGCGGATCCATCCGCCGGACGTGGCGCAGGTCGAACCCGCCCTGACTGGTCAGGACTCGGTGGTAGGTGACGTCATGCTCCCGCCGGGTGGCGATGACCCGGGTGATGAGGTGGAACTCGGTCCCTCGCCAGAATCCGACCAGCCGGGGGCGAAACGCCAACGGCCGGTCCACTTCGACAGCCACCCGCTCGGTCACCACGGCCCGCTCGATCAACAGCACGTCGTAGTCGTCCGCGGGGTCGTCAAACCGACCTGCGTTCCGTTTGGGCATGCTCATCGAGCCTCCGGAGAAGCGTCACGGCCTGGGCGGCGATCCCGTCGCCGCGACCTACCGGTCCAAGCCCTTTTCCCGTGGTCGCTTTGATTCCCACCTGGCCAGGGTCGAGGCCCAACGCGGCCGCCAGCCGCTCCCGCATCGTGTCGGCAAACGGCGCCAGTCTCGGCGCCTCGGCAAGGACCACCGCGTCGACATTCACGACAGTCCAGCCGGCCGTGCGCAGCCGGCCCGCCACCATCTGGAGCAGGCTAAGGCTGTCGGCGTTGCGATAGGCGGGATCGTCGGGTGGAAAGTGGCGCCCGATGTCCCGAAGGCCGGCGGCGCCGAGGAGAGCATCGACGATCGCATGCGTGAGGGCATCGGCATCGGAGTGACCCTCCAGGCCCCTCGGTGAAGGAATCGTCACGCCGCCGAGCACCAGCGCGCGGTCGGGCACGAGCCGGTGCACATCGTACCCGGTCCCCACCCTCAGGTCTGCACCGTGCCCATCGCCTATGTGCCGGCGGGCGAGTTCCAGGTCTGCCGGCGTCGTGATCTTCATGTTCGCAGGATCGCCGGGCACCATCGTCACCTCGCCGCCCAGGTGCTCGACGAGTTGAGCATCATCGGTCACCGCGACGGAACGCGGCACGCGACGATGAGCCTCACGCAGTAGCCGGCCTTGAAACGCCTGCGGGGTCTGCACAAGGTAGAGGCCGGACCGGTCCAGGGTCCTGCGCACCTGATCTCGCTCGACTTCCTTGAGTGTGTCGGTGACAGGCAGCCCGGCTGTCGAGGCGCCTCGCAGCCGCGCGGCGTCGAGAACACGGTCGATGAGTATCTGGGTGACAAACGGGCGGACACCGTCGTGGACGACGATCCACTCGGCCTCGGGGAGGACCTCGAGGCCCGCGGCGACCGAGTCGCGGCGTTCTCGTCCTCCCGTCACCACGGCTGCAACCTTGCCGCCGAGACGCTGGCGCGTGGAGTCAACCCGATCCGCGCTGACCACGACTGCCACCTGGTCGATCGCGCGAGTTTGCTCGAAGGCCGACAGCGTCCGTTCCAAGATCCACTGCCGACCCAGATTCAGAAACGGTTTCGGAACGTCCCCGGGAAGCCGAATGCTGTCCCCGGCTGCGACGACGATGGCCCCGACCTGGCCCTGAGAACTGCGGGAAGACGCGTCGGGCCGGCCCACGTCACCGCCGCTCGACCGACGGCGGACCGGTAGGCTCGCTCGACCTGGGGCGGGCGAAGATCATCCGCCCCGCCGAGGTCTGGAGCACGCTGGTGACCACCACATCAAACGTCTCCCCAATGTGCCGTTTGCCGCCTTCCACGACGATCATCGTGCCATCCTCGAGATAGGCGACGCCCTGTCCGGCTTCCTTGCCGTCGCGGATGACGTGCACCGACAATTCCTCGCCGGGCAACACGGTCGGTCGCAAAGCTTGAGCCAACTGGTTGATGTTGAGGACGCGCACGCCCTGCAGCTCGGCGACTTTGCTGAGGTTGAAGTCCGTGGTCACGATCGACGCGCTGTGCGATCGAGCCAGGGCGACGAGCTGGGCGTCGACATCGAGGCTGCTGGCCCCGTCTTCGAGAATCTGCACCGCAGCCATCTCCTTCTGGAGCCGGTTCAAGATATCGAGGCCCCGCCGTCCCCTGTTGCGCCGCAGCACGTCCGCGGAGTCTGCGATACGCTGCAGCTCCGCAAGCACCGACCGCGGCACCAGCAAGGGCCCTTCGAGAAATCCGCTGAGGCAAATGTCTGTCACCCGGCCATCGATGATGACGCTGGTGTCCAGCAGTTTCGGCCCGGCGCGGGACTCGCTTGCCGGAGATTGGCCTGCGCGCGCCTCAACCCCCTCCGCGGTCCCGCGGGCGGCCGATCGCGCCAGTCGCGCGATCTCATCGCGCCGCTGGAGCATCACCTGGAGACCGAGATATCCCAGCACGAGGCCGGCAACCAAGCGGACGTACGGCCCGATGAGGGGAAGCCCCTCGAGCAAGCCACCGATGACGTACGCCAGCACGAGCCCGGCGCTGAGACCGAACGCCGCAAGGAGAAGATCGCGCAGGGACAGCGCCGAGAGGCTGTGCAGGGCCCAGGACATGATCGTCACGAACCCGCGTGCCAGACCGGGAACGACAATCAATCCGAAGACGCCGCCGACCATGACACCGGCGATGGTCAGGAGGAAACCGCCCGAGGCGACCGCGGGATTCCAGGTCTGGGCAAGTTGGACCGCTTCGTGACCGATGATACCGCCGAGGAGGACGCCGACCCCCCGCAGCCACACGTCGCGCATGTCTCTGACCCAGTCGAGGAAAGAAGATGGCCCACGGTCCGGAAGACCCGGTCGCGGCGGTCTGGCCTACGCGCCAGAGTATAGCATATCGCGTTGAAGGCAAGCCACGCGCATCAGGCGCCGACGAGACGCACACGATTGAGGATTTGACAGCGCGATCGCGCTGTCTCTATAATTTGGTGACATTCGAATTGCGACGCGTTCAGGATTCTTGACTCCGTAGTGAGGTGAGCGACGCGTGGCAGAGCTCAGCGAGGGGACCTTTCAAAGCACGGTAGCAGAATACCTGATACGCCACCGCAGCATCCTGGATGTCGAAAGCAAGCTCGCCGAAGCCACGTCCCGTATCAACCGGGCCATCGCCAAGTCAGTGACGAACTGCGGCTGTATCTCGATTAACGCCAGCCGGCAGCGCTTCCCCGCAGAACTGAGTCTGAACGAGGTTCGCGATCTGATGCAGTCCCATCTCGGCGGCGCGCTGTGCGAGAAGTGCCGCGAGGTGCTGGAGACTGAGATTGGCATGACACTCTTCTACCTGGCTGCCATCTGCAGTACGTTCAACCTCGACCTCGAAGGGATCCTCAGGAAGGAACACGGGCGCGTCGCCACGCTCGGGGTGTTCCACCTCACCTGAGCCTCGCGACCTGCAGCCCGTCAGGTTAGTGCACGAAGGGCGTCTGCCAGATCGGTGACCGTGACCAGCTCCAGTCCAGGCGGCGCCTCGAACCGATCGGCCCGGGGCGCCACGGCACGCTCGAAACCCAGGCGCGCCGCCTCGGCCAGCCGCCTGGCGAGTTGAGGTACGGCGCGCACTTCACCGGCCAACCCGACCTCCCCGATCACGACGGCCCGCGGATCGACCGGACGATTGCGTAGGCTGCTCGCCACCGCGACCGCAATACCTAGATCGGCGGCAGGTTCTTCCACTCCCATCCCACCCGCGACGCTCACGTAGACGTCCTGCCCGCCGAGTTGTAACCCGGCCCGGCGCTCCAGCACCGCGAGTAAGACGAGGAGCCGATTGTAGTCCACGCCAGATGCGGTCCGCCTCGGCATGCCAAAGTGCGTCGGACTGGTCAGCGCCTGGACCTCGAGGAGCAACGGGCGCGTCCCCTCGATCGCACACACCACAGCCGATCCCGGCGCGGCCGTCGGCCGTTCAGAAAGAAACGCCGCCGACGGGTTCGCCACTTCGAGGAGCCCCGTGGCCGCCATTTCGAAGACACCGATCTCATTGGTCGATCCAAAGCGGTTCTTGGTCGCCCGGAGGATGCGGTACGCGTGGTGGCGATCGCCTTCGAACGACAGCACCGTGTCCACCAAGTGCTCCAGCACGCGCGGCCCGGCCAGCGCCCCCTCCTTGGTCACATGGCCGACAATGAACGTGGCCATCCCCTCTTGCTTGGCCAGATGGACCAGGGTCGCGGTGCACTCGCGGACCTGCGCGACGCTGCCCGGCGCCGAGGTCACGTCAGGACGGAACACTGTCTGAATCGAGTCGACGATCAGCACGGCCGGTCGCAGACGTCCCGAGGTCGCGGTGATCGTATCGAGATCGTTCTCCGCAAGCAGGAAAAGCAGCGGCGCCGCTGAGCCGAGCCGCTCTGCGCGGAGCTTGATTTGCCGCACCGATTCCTCAGCGCTCACGTAGAGCACCTGCTGCCCGGCGCCGGCCACGCGATCGGCGAGCGCAAGCAGCAGCGTCGACTTGCCGATCCCGGGGTCGCCGCCGACCAGCACGACCGATCCCACGACGAGACCTCCGCCCAGGACGCGGTCAAACTCGGCCGACCCTGTCAGGATGCGGCTTTCGATCGCGGTCTCGACATCGGCGACCGAGACCGGCTCGGCCGCTGCAGCGCGACGCGCGGGCCGGGCGGCCGGCGTCTGCGGCTCTTCGACAAATGTGTTCCACTCGCCGCAGGTCGGGCAGCGGCCCATCCACTTGGCTGATTCCTGCCCGCAGTGCTGGCAGGCATAGCGGGTGCGGCCACGATCCATCGCGTCCCTCCCTGTGGTCCATGGACCGGAAACATGAAGAGACCCGGGCTGTGCCGTCCCGGGTCCCCTACCCTCGCCTGTCGCGCGCGCCGTCGATCTTACTCAGCCCGCGCCGTCGGCCCTATTCAGCCAGCGCCGGCTCCCGCTTGCGCTCGAACACGATCTGATCGTCCCGGGTATCCACGACGACGACGTCTCCGCTCGCGAACTGTCCGCGCAGCAGCTCGTCGCTCAGCGGGTCTTCCACGAGGCGCTGGATCGCGCGGCGCAGCGGCCGGGCGCCAAACGTCGGGTCGAACCCTTCGCGGGTCAGCAGGTCCTTTGCGGCGGCGGTCACCTCGAGATCCATGCCCTGGCCGCGCAGCTCGCGGCGTACGCGCTCTACGAGAATCCCGACGATCACCTTGATCTGCTCGGTCGTCAGCGGCTTGAAGACGATGATCTCATCCAACCGGTTGAGGAACTCGGGCCGGAAGGTACGCCGGAGCTCCTCCATGACGTGATCGCGCATCCGCTGATAGACCCGCTCGCGATCGACCGATTCATCGTGGCCTGCAGCCCGAAAGCCGATGCCCACCTCTTTGTCGAGTTGTGGGGCGCCGACATTGCTGGTCATGATAATGACGCAGTTCTTGAAGTCGATCGTGCGCCCCTGGGCGTCGGTCAGGCGTCCATCATCGAGAATCTGGAGGAGGACATTGAAGATCTCGGGATGCGCCTTCTCGATCTCGTCAAAGAGCACCACCGAGAACGGACGCCGCCGTACCGATTCGGTAAGCTGGCCGCCCTCCTCGAACCCGACGTATCCCGGCGGCGATCCTACCAGGCGCGAGACGGTGTGCCGCTCGCTGTACTCTGACATGTCGATGCGCACGAGCGCACCCTCGTCGCCGAACAGAAACTCCGCCAGGGCCCGCGCAAGCTCGGTCTTGCCCACGCCCGTGGGGCCCAGGAAGATGAACGACCCGATCGGCCGCCGCGGATCCTTGAGTCCGGCGCGCGCGCGGCGGACGGCCTTGCTGACGGCTCGGACGGCCTCGTCCTGACCGACGATCCGCTCGTGCAGCTCATCTTCCATGCGCAGCAGTTTCTGCGTCTCTTCCTCGACGAGACGGGTCACCGGGATGCCGGTCCACGAACTGACGATATCGGCGATGTCGTCCCCAGTCACCGTGCTGGGATTCGTTCGGCCCTTCTCGCGCTTGAGCGACCCTTCCAGCTCTTCGAGTTTCTGTCGCAGCACGCGCTCCCGATCCCGCAGTTGCGCGGCCCTCTCAAAATCCTGGGCCTTGCTGGCATCCTCTTTCTCGCGCTTGGCCCGCTCCACGCGATCGACGGCCTGCCGAAGCTCCTGGGGCAGAAACGACGCCTGGAGCCGAATCTTGGACGACGCTTCGTCCATCAGGTCAATCGCCTTGTCGGGAAGGAAACGGTCCGAGATGTACTTGTCCGCCAGCGTGGCCGCGGCCGTCAGCGCCTCATCGGTGATCGTGACACCGTGGTGCGCCTCGTAGCGGTCGCGCAGCCCCTTGAGGATCTCGACCGTCTGCTCAACGGTCGGCTCGGACACCAGAATGGGCTGGAATCGGCGCTCCAGCGCCGCGTCGCGCTCGACATACTTGCGGTATTCATCAAGCGTCGTCGCGCCGATGCACTGCAGCTCGCCGCGCGCCAGGGCGGGCTTGAGGATGTTGCTCGCATCGATGGCGCCCTCTGCCGCGCCGGCGCCCACCAGGGTATGCAGTTCGTCGACGAACAAGACCACCTCACCCTGGGCCTTGCGGATCTCATCCATCACTTTCTTCATGCGCTCTTCGAACTCGCCGCGGTATTTGGTGCCGGCGACCAGGGCTGCCAGATCAAGCTGCACGACGCGCTTGTGGCGAAGCACATCAGGCACATCCCCGCGGACGATGCGCTGCGCCAACCCCTCGGTGATGGCCGTCTTGCCGACCCCGGGCTCACCGATCAGGGCAGGATTGTTCTTCGTGCGGCGGGAGAGCACTTGAATGACGCGTTCGATCTCGCGTTCGCGGCCGATGACGGGATCGAGCTTGCTGTCCCGCGCGAGCTTTGTCAGGTCGCGGCCAAACTCATCCAGCGTCGGCGTCTTGCTCGCCTGCTTGGTGTAGGAGGTCGTGCCCTCCTCACCCAAGAGGTAGACCACCTGGGCGCGCACGCGGTCAAGATCGGCGCCCATGGCCTCGAGCACGCGGGCTGCGACGCCTTCGCCCTCCCGAATAAGCCCCAGGAGCAGATGCTCGGTGCCAATGTAGTTGTGGCCGAGCCGGCGCGCCTCATCGAGCGCCAGCTCGAGCACCTTCTTGGCCCGCGGCGTGAAGGCGACTTCCTCGTGGGGCGAGCGCTCCCCACGACCGATGGCGCCCTCGATCTCAGCGCGCACCCGTTCAGGGCTGATGTTCAGGCTCTCGAGCACCTTGCTGGCGACGCCTTCACCCTCGCGGATGATCCCCAACAAGATATGCTCGGTCCCCACAGCGCTGTGGTTGAGGCGCTTGGCTTCCTCTTGGGCGAGTATGATGACGCGACGCGCGCGCTCTGTGAACCGTTCAAACATCGCCACTGCACTCTCCTCTCGTTCCAGGGTGAGAGGATCCCCGCCTGTTCCAATTGACGCAATTCTGTCTTATCCCGTTCCACTCCTGCCGGGGCAGACTCGGATCTTCCGGCGGTCGGGCTCGAACCACTTACCACTACGCCGCCGGGACTGGGCAAATTCCCGACGGTACCGGCGCCACACCAGGGCGGCCCCGAATGGTCTCATGTGTGATGTACCCAAATGGGCGGGTGGCCTGACTAGTGGGCGATCTCGAGAATCGTGTACTTGAGCGTGCCCGCGGGCACCCGGATCGTCACGATCTCGCCCTTCTTCCGGCCGATAAGCGCCTGGCCGACCGGCGACTCATTGCTGATACGGTCACGCATCGGGTCAGCCTCGGCGGACCCCACGATGGTGTATGAAGTCTCATCGCCGGCCGCAGCATCCCGGAGCCGGACCGTGGACCCCACAGACACCGTATCCGAACTCACCGCCTCGTTGTCGATCACCCGGGCGTTGCGCAGCATCTGGTCAATCTGGAGGATACGGCCTTCGACGAAGGCCTGCTCGTTCTTCGCGTCATCGTACTCGGCGTTCTCGGACAGATCGCCGAACTCTTTGGCCTGCTTGATCCGCTCGGCGATCTCCTTGCGCCTGGTTCCCTTCAAGTGATCGAGTTCTTCTTCCAGCTTGCGCAGGCCGGATTCGGTCAGGATCGTCTCCTTCTCGCCTTCGGGGATGTTCGGGATCTTCGGAGTCTTCTTGTTCCTGGCGCTGTTCTTCATGCGAGAGTTCACCTGTACGGTCCCACTACAACGGATACCGACCGCAGGGAATGACCCCGCGGTCGGTGACACCATCCGGAGTATAGCGACGCCGGTGCGGATCCGTCAAGCCAACGATCCCGTCTCGAAACGTTCGATACGCGGTGTGAAACCGGCACGCTGCATCCAGCCGAGATACTCCTCGGGTGAGAGCCGCTCCGGTCGACGGCCGGAGAGCGCCACGACGATCGCCTCGATGACGTTCGTACCAAACGACCGCCCATCCATCTCGGGCGTCGTCGTCACGAGAAGCGCCAGACGCCGCTGCCGCAGGACGTCGACGTCGCGGGCGGTGACGGTGTTGGAGAGAATGGTCTTGCCGGAGAGATCGTCCGGCATAAACCGCTTGATGTAATGAAAGTCTCCAGCGATGACCTCCGCCCAGCGATAGACGCGGCCAAACCTCGGTGTGATCCGATCCTGTTGCTCCCCTGTTGGGTACAGCCAGGTGAAAGGGAGACGAGTAAACACCGGGAGCAGAATCGCAGCCAGCACCTTGATCGTCGTCAATCCTCGTAGCCCGACCGGAACCCCCAGGCCGAACATCAGGTCCCCGAAGACGACATCGGCGCCGGCCTCGACGAACGCCTCGGCCATACTGAACCGGTCGACGGCGGCGACGACCAGCACCCGCCGCGAGCGAAGCGTCAGACCGTGCTCGGGGAGCACCTGGAGGATGATATGCCGCTCCCAACTCTGCTTGATCCCACTCCCATCGACCACGGGCGTGCGCATACCGGCGACGGCGCGCACCGCGTCGCGGATGAAGTACCGCCGGCGGCCGGCCATCAGGACCAGGTTGATCCCGCCGATGCCGATTGCATCCACCGTGCCATCGTACTCGCGCAGGCGCCGGCAGAACATCTGGTAGTCGCCGTTTGTACCGATGCGTTCGATGATGAACCGCTGGCCAAGCACTTCGGTCTCCACGCGTTTATCCCCGGCGCTGGAGCCCAGGCTGATGCTGACCACATGCCGGGGGCGGTCTACGGTGGCCGGTGCTTTGACGCCTTCCACGGCGTTCCTCCCAGTTAGTCGGCGCCTCTGGCGCCCGACGCCGGGATCAGGTCCCCGGTGAGGACGCGCCGGATCTCGCCGCTGGCCAGCCGCAGGAGCAGCGCGCCGTCGCCGTCGACGCCTTCAGCAATACCTTCGACTGTTCGTCCCGGACTTCCAGCGGTGACCCGCGTCCCGCGGGACACATCACGGCGCATCCACGCCTCGGTCGTTCCGCGGCCGCCGGCGGACCAGATACGATACCAGTGCATGAGCCTCCCGACGACCGCCTCACGCAGGCCATCGCTGTCGACCGGCTGACCGGTCGCGAGATGGAGCGACGTGGCGCGCGGTGCGACGTCCTCGGGCAACGCATCGAGGGCAACGTTGGCGTTGATGCCGATCCCCACAATAACGGCGTCGCCAGCACCTTCGAGCAGGACGCCCGCGACCTTCCGCCCATCGACGACGAGATCGTTCGGCCAGCGGATGCCCGTTTTGACGCCGGTCGTCTTCTCGATCGCCTCGGCCGCGCCCACGGCGACAGCCAGGCTCAACAAGCCCCAGGGGTGCGTCGCGGTCGGTCGAAGGAGCACCGAGCACCACACACCGCCCGGCGGCGCAGCCCAGGCGCGTCCCCACCGTCCCCGGCCGCGCTTCTGACGTCGCGCCACGACGACCGCGCCCTCGGGCACGCCGGCGAGGGCCAGGACCCGCGCCACGTCGTTCGTCGACTCGACCTCACCGATCCGCACGATTGGCGGGCCCGTCCTGGCTGTGCCTGGCTGCGATGCGCCGCCGTTCATGACGGGTCCCGAATCGGAACAAGCGACGACGACGATCCAAGACGCCTGACCTCGGTACCGGAGCCCAGCGCTTCGAGCAGCGATCGCGCGGTCCTCTCGTCTGGAAGGACGAGATCCGGCTGAACTTCGATGAGCGGCTCCAGCGCAAACCGTCGCGAGGCGAGCTCCGGGTGCGGGATGCGGAGACGATCGGTCGTGATGGTCTCGGCGCCATAGAGCAGAATGTCGATGTCTATGGTCCGCGGCCCCCACCGGACGGCCCGCGTCCTGCCCAGGTCCGACTCGATCCGGCCGACGAGATCGAGGAGCGCATCGGGATCCAGATCGGTCTCGCCCTTGACCACGAGGTTGAGGAACCACGGCTGGTCGGCGAGTCCGACCGGCTGCGTCTCGTAGACCGACGAGGAGCGCAGGATCTCGACACCGCCGGCCTGCAGCCCGGCCACGGCCGACGCGAGCGCCGCCTGCCGGTCTCCGAGGTTCGAGCCGAGGCCGAGGAAGACGGTCGTCACGCCCCGGGCGAGCCTGAACCCCGCCGCCGGTGGATCACGCGTCATCCGATGACGACCTCTCCACGTTTGATGACCTGACGGACGAGGGGCGCGCCCAGTCCCATGGGAATCTCACGATGATCGGCCACGTCGAGGACGACCAGGTCTGCGGCTTTCCCGGGCTCCAGGCTGCCGATCTCCTCGGCCACGCCAATTGCCCAGGCCGCGTTGATGGTGGCGGCCACGATCGCCTCTGCGGGCGTCATCCTCATCCCCACGCAGGCGAGGGAGATCACCGACGGCATCGACAACATCGGCGACGTTCCAGGGTTGAAGTCGGTAGCCAGGGCGACCGCCACGCCGAGATCGATGATGCGGCGCGCATCGGCGTACGGCACGCCCAGAAAGTAGGCAGTGCCGGGCAGCAGGACGGCGACCGTCCCTGCCTCAGCCATAGCACGCAGTCCGTCCGGCGAGGCCTGCAGCAGATGGTCGGCGGAGATGGCGCCGAGTTCCGCGGCCAGGCGGGCGCCCCCGAGATCGGAGAACTCGTCGGCGTGGAGCTTCGGCGTGAGCCCAAGCGCTGCGCCGGCCTCGAGCACCGCCCGTCCCTGCGGCAGGGTGAACGCCCCGACGTCGCAGAACGCATCGCAGAACTCGGCCAGGTCCTCATCGACGACCGCCGGCAGAATCTCGCGCGTCATCAGCGCGACATACCCATCGGGATCGCGAGCGAACTCCGGCGGTACCGCATGTGCGGCGAGCACTGTGGGAATCAGATCGACGGCGTGCTGCGCTGAGAGCCGGTGGATGGCGCGGAGCTGTTTCATCTCATCTTCGACAGATAGGCCATACCCGCTCTTGGCCTCCACCGTCGTCGTACCGCACGCCAGCATTCGGTCGAGCCGGGCTGCTCCGAGCCGCACCAGAGTTTCTTCATCGCTGGCGCGCGTCGCCGCCACCGTACTCAGGATGCCACCGCCTGCGGCGGCGATCTCGAGGTAGCCGGCCCCGCGCAGACGCATCTCGAACTCGTGGGCGCGAGAGCCTGCGAATACGAGATGCGTGTGCGGATCCACGAAGCCCGGGAGCACCACGCGCCCCGAGGCATCGATCACCGTGGCCCCTGGCATGAGCCGCACGGCGTCGCGGACCTCGTCACTCGGCCCGGCGACGACGATCTGACCGTCGGCGACGGCCACCGCGCCATCCCGGATCAGTCCGAGATCGCCCAGCGCTGCTCCCACCCGGGGCCCCAGGTTATCCCCCGCCATGGTGAGGAGTTCGGCAGCATGCTCGATCAGCAGATCGGCGACGGCCACCGGCCGCACTACTCCGTGAGCTGCGCTTCGAGCACCTGGCGGCGGTCGAAATCGCGCAGCCTGAGGTGGGCGCGCGCGACATCGAGGATCGCGTCCAGGGGGATCAGCCCGACAATCTCGCTTTCCGCCACGGTGACACCGTACCGTTCGGCCTCAACCCGTACGAGGTCGAAGATGCGGGCCAACGGCGTCCTGGCCGCGTCCAGCACGTTGATCGAGACCTGTGCCAGCCCCGACGTCGACTGCACACCCATCGCCTGCACGTTCACCAGCCCTCCGCTCGATTCGCGGATCGCACGCGCCACTGCCTGAGCAACGGGCAGGTCGGTCGTCCGCAGATTGATGTTGTAGGCGATGAGCGGACGGCGGGCGCCGACGACGACGGCACCCGCTGTGGGATGCGGGCGCGGATTGCCGAAATCAGGCGCCCACTCCACCTGGCGCATCTTCTCGACCAGCCCTTCGAACTCGCCCTTGCGAATATCCGGAAGGCGGGCCCGGTGTGGCGCGGTTGCCGCCTCGGCGTAGAAGTACACGGGCACCTGCAACAGCGTCCAGACCGTCTCGCCCACGCGGCGCGCGAGGGCGACGCACTCATCCATGGTGGTCCCGCCGATCGGCACGAACGGGATGACGTCAACGGCGCCCAACCGCGGATGATGACCGCGGTGTTCGTTCATGTCGATGAGCGCGACGGCCTGCCGCGTGAGGACCACGGCGGCGTGAGCCATCGCCTCGGCATCGCCGGCAAGAGTCACGACACTCCGGTTGTGGCTTGCATCCGACTGCACGTTGAGTACTCGAGCGCCTTCGACCTCCCCGACGGCCTTGACGATCGCGTCGATCACGTCCGACCGGCGGCCTTCGCTCACGTTGGGCACGCACTCGACCAGCCGTGCCGACATGCAGACACCTCCTGCCTGCGGTTGACGCGGTATGCTTCGTCGCGCAGGCAGGTTCTCCTAGACTGGATAGCCAACCACCCAGGGATTCCATGCCTCGCCCGTTCAGTCCATCGAGCTCCCGATCATCTCAACGGCTGACCCGTCTCAGTCGCCTGGTCGCGCTCGTCCTGCGCCACCGGCCCGACGAGGTCGGGGTCAGTCTCGACTCCGGCGGATTCGCTCCCATGGATACACTGGCGCAAGGGCTAGCCACGCAGCACGGCTGGGAGACGATCTCAACTAGTGATCTTGTCGCGCTGGCTGACGCCGATCCCCGGCGCTATGAAGTGCGGGATGGCCGCATCCGCGCCCGCTATGGTCACACCATTACGGTCGCAGAACCCGGCGACGCCGGCCTGCCGCCGGAGTGGCTGTATCAGGGGATGGCCCCCGCTGACGCCGTGGCGCTCGCTGAGGAAGGCCTGCGGCCGGTGGGCCGCCAGCACGTGCACCTGTCGACAACACCCCAGGCTGCGGCCGAGGTCGGCCGGCGGCACGCGCCTGACGCCATCGTGGTCGTCGTACTGGCGCGTCGGGCCGCGGCCGCTGGAATCGAGTTCCGGCGGGTCAGCCCTGCCTTGTTCCTGACCGGCCCGGTGCCTTCTGAGTTTCTCCTGCTTCCGGCGAATCCCTAGACTCAGACGTCGAGAAGCAGCGGGCCGTCGCCCTCTTCAATGCGCGAGAAATGTACGATCGTCACCTCATCGTCGAGCGTCACCGGACGGCCGTACACTTTTGAGAGGAACTCGATCAAGTCCTCGTGCCGGCGCGACTGGGGATTGTCCCGCTCGATCTCCCGCGGCGTCACCTCGGCCACTCGCTTCAGTTCGACCCGATCGATAACCGCGGGAAAGATCTTGCGGCGCGTGCCGAACCGCCGGCCCACAGTGATCCAGACGACCTGCCCGTCGCGATACTTGTCCAGCTTGTCGCCCAGACGAATCGTCGCGGTCTTCCGTCCTTGCCGCAGGGCATCGGCGAACAGGGACGAGTAGAAGTTCAGCGCAAACATGCCGCCCCCTTACTCTTTCAGCCTCTCGTCGACGAAGGTCATCACGATCCGGTCCTTGCCGCGGGCCGCCTCGGCCACTGCCAGCGTCTTTCCTTGACCCACAAGGGTCGCTGTCACCTGTCCGTAGTCCCGCATCTGACCGAGAACCGCCTGCGTAGCCAGGGTAGCTTCGGCCTCGAGCAGCTCGCGGAGCTCCTTCTTTGGCTTCTCGGGCTTGAACAGGGCCGATTCGAACGTGATGGCGATCACCTTCTTGTCGCGGTCAATTTTGACTTCCTTGACCGAGCCCGCCCCGACCAGGTTCTCAACCAGGTTCTTGGCGATCACCTCGGGCTCGGGAGGCCGGCGTTTGGCTTCCTCACCCTTGCGATACTGTACATCCCAGAGATACATCCCGGCGGCCGCCACGACGGCGACGCCGACGTAGATCAGGATGGGCAGAAGATTGATCCCGGTCTTGCGTGCGATACCTTTGGAACGCGCGCCGGTCACGTCTCACCCCCCTACAAACCAGGAGAATATTCCACCCGAGAGGGGGACTCCCTCCCGCTCTGGCCCTCAGGCCTGGAAACGGATCCCTGCGGCGGTCGTGAGCGTCCCGCGATAGAGGAACGCGACCTGGCGGAGGGCCGCCTGCAGGTCGAACGGCGTAAGCGCCGAGACTGCATCGACCGGCACCACAACGCCGTACCCGTGGAGCGCGGCGCTCCCCGCCGTGTGCAGCACGCAGATATTCGCCACGGTGCCGCAAACGATGACGGTGCGGATGCCCGCCAGGCGGAGTTCGTGATCGAGCGATGTCCCGAAGAACCCGTCATACCTGAGCTTGCGGATCACGCGATCCTCGGAGGCCGGTCGGAGGCTGTCCACGATCTGCCAACCCCAGGTCCCTTCCAGGACGTGCTCGCCCCAGATCGGGAACTCCGGATCCCCGGCGCCGTGGGAATCCTGGGTGAAGAACACCCGGACTCCAGCGGCGTGGGCGCGCCGCAGCAGTTCCTGGATGGTGGGGACGGTCCCCGCGGCATCCTGGACCACCAGCGCGCCGCCCGGGGTCACAAAGTCGTTCTGCATGTCAACCACCACCAGGGCAGTGGTCGACGGGATCACCGCGACCGACGGCTCGATCGCATACTCCGGCACCTCGACGGTCCGCGTCTTGCCGATCCTCTGCGCATCAGGATGACGTGCGCGTGATATTGCAGGAGAGTTCTCGCGCGCGAAGAGGCGTTCCTGGTCGCGCGCGACGCCATACGCCGCAACGGACCGTCTCGCGCCCGCCGGCTACGCGGTTGCTTCGGGCTTCGTTCGAAGTTGCGGAAGCCCCTCGGCCCTGGGGCGCGCGTCGGACGCCGCGGGCTCGGCGCGCGAAGAGGAGTCAGGAGCCTGCTCAGCGGCGGGCGCCGCCATCGGCTCACCGCGGAAGAGACGGTCCAGATCCTCAGCCTCGATGCTCTCGTGCTCGAGCAGCGCTTTGGCGAAGCGATCGAGGACATCCCGATGCGCCAGGAGAATCACGCGGGCCTTCTCGTAGCACTCGTCGATGATGCGGCGGATTTCCTTGTCGATCTCGTACGCGATCTCCTCGCTGTAGTTGCGGCTCTCGACCAGATCGCGCCCCAGGAAGACAGGTCCGTGCCGCTTACCCAGCGACAGTGGCCCGAGCTTCGTGCTCATCCCGTACTCAGTGACCATCTTGCGCGCCAGCTCAGTGGCCTGCTCAAAGTCGTTCTGGGCACCGGTCGTGACCTCGCCGAAGACGATCTCTTCGGCCACGCGGCCGCCGAGGCCCGCAGTGATGCGCGCCATGATCTCCTGCCGCGTGTACGTGTACTTGTCTTCTGCCGGCGCGTACATCACATAGCCGAGCGCCATGCCGCGAGGCAGAATCGTCACCTTGTGCGGCGGATCGGCGCCGGGGATGACCTTGGACACCAGCACGTGGCCCGCCTCGTGAAACGCGGCCAACTCGCGCTCCTTTGGCCCCAGAATCCGGCTGCGCCGCTGCGGCCCGGCGACGACGCGATCGATGGCTTCGTCCATCTCGGACCCGGTGATCTTCCGTTTGTTGCGCCTGGCGGCCAGCAAGGCGGCTTCATTAACCATGTTGGCCAGATCGGCGCCCGAGAAGCCGGGGGTGCGCTTGGCCAGGATATCCAGGTTGACGTCCTCGGCCATCGGCTTCCCCCGCACGTGGACGTCGAGAATCGCGCGGCGACCCTTGGTATCAGGGTTGTCCACGATGATGCGGCGGTCGAACCGGCCAGGGCGCAGCAACGCAGGATCGAGGATGTCAGGCCGGTTCGTCGCGGCGATCACGATGATCCCGCTGTTGGGATCGAAGCCGTCCATTTCAACCAACAACTGATTCAAGGTCTGCTCGCGCTCGTCGTGGCCGCCCCCCAACCCGGCGCCGCGCTGGCGGCCGACGGCGTCGATCTCGTCGATGAACACCAGGCAGGGCGCGCTCTTCTTCGCCTGATCGAAGAGATCGCGCACGCGCGAGGCGCCGACGCCCACGAACATCTCTACGAACTCCGACCCGGAGATTGCGAAGAACGGTACCCCAGCTTCGCCCGCGATCGCCTTGGCGAGCAGCGTTTTGCCCGATCCCGGCGGTCCGACCAGCAAGACGCCGCGGGGAATCTTGGCGCCCAGCGCCTGAAACTTCTTCGGATACTTGAGGAACTCGATCACTTCCTGCAGTTCCTCTTTCGCCTCTGGGACGCCGGCGACATCGTCGAAGGTCACCTTCGGCTTGTTGTCGGTGTGCAGACGGGCCCGGCTCTTGCCGAATGACATCGCCTGATTGCTGCCCGACTGCGCTTGCCGCAGCATCAACATCCACAACCCGACGAGCAGCAGGATGGGCAGGAGGGTCGACAAGACGCTGGGCCATAGCGTCGAACGCGATCGCGGCTCGACTCTGATCGTCACGCCCTTGGCCTTCAACAACTCGAGGTAGGAGCTGTCGCCCGGGGGCACGTAGGTCGTAAACTGCTGCCCGCTCTTGAGCTTGCCCGTGACCGTGTTATCGGCGATCTCGACCTGTACGACCTGGCCGGCCTGCACCTGCTCGATGAAGACGTTATAGGGGACTTCCTCGCGCGGGGTGCGGCGCCACAGTTGCAGCGCGAATGGGAACGCGACCGCCAGGATCACGGCCCAGACAATGAGGCTCTTGAGATACCGGTTCGACACTGCCTGCCTTCTTTCGGCGCGAGGTCAGCGATCCCCTGGAGTGCGCCCCTCTATTTTATCATCCATCCGGTGAAGTGCACGTGTGCGCGTAAGCGCGATCTCGCTCGCGTGACGCTCCGCGCGCAGGCCGGGCAGGTCTGCGCGTTCACCCAGCCGCCCCACCTCGGCCATCGTGCGCAGCCGTTCAATATGGACGAACGCGAGGTCGCGAATGTTCCCGCCGGCCTCCGCCAGCGCCCGGTGCGCCACACGCCGCTGCAGGCTCACCGGGAGCGCGCGGAACCGCTCGGTGATGATCACGATGCGTCCATCCATCTGATGCACCGCGGTGGAGGCCGCTTCCCCTGCCAGGTGGTCGAGCAGCCCGGCATCATCGGCCACCTGTTCCGCCAATCGGCGCAGCACAGCCTTGACACCCGGGTTATACCCCGAGAGGTACGGGAGTAAGTCCTGCCGGATGCGGTTTCGCAGCGGCCGGCGCAGCCGGTTGGTCGGATCCGACCTGGAGGCGACGCTCTCGGCAGCCAGATAAGCGAGGACATCGCGGCGCCATAGATGAATGAGCGGACGGATGACGCGCAGCCGATTATGCGGCCTCACAGGCGGCATCCCCGCCAGTCCATCGGCGCCGGCGCCCCGCAGCAGCCAGAGCAGCACCGTCTCCGCCTGGTCGTCGGCTGTATGCGCGACCGCGATATGGCCCGCGCGGACACGTCGCGCGATGCGCGCGAGTGCGGCGTACCGGAGCGCCCGCGCGGCCTCCTCAACGGTCAGGCGTCGGGCCGCGGCCCTGACGTTGACGTTGACGATCGAGACAGGAATCCCCCAGGCGCGCGCCGTCCGCCGCACGAACTCGGCGTGCGCGGGGCTCGCGCGGTGCAGGCCATGATTGACGTGCACCGCGCGCAATCGCAGGGACATCTCGTCTTGCAACCGGCGCAGCAGGTGCAGCAGGGCCATCGAGTCCGGTCCTCCCGAGACCGCCACCACGACGGTCTCGCCGCCAGAGAGCATCCGGTGGCGACCGAGCGTAGCGCGAACCTGGTGCAACACCTGAAGCGGCTGGCCGCGGACCCGTCTCGATGTCCCCATAACACACACACGGCGGTTCCGCCGGAACCGCCGACAGTAGCATGGTGGCGGCGGGGAGACTCGAACTCCCGACTCCGCGGGTATGAGCCGCGTGCTCTGACCAACTGAGCTACACCGCCACGACTTCCCAAATTATAGCGCGCGCCCCCTCCGGCGTCCACGGGACGCATGCTGCGGGAAGCACGGCGCCTACGGCGCGCGAGGCGCCGCCACGAACGTCTCGGCGAAGCCGGGCGCGCTGAACACGATACGCCTCCCGCCCACCGTGCCGCTCACCACATACCGGCCTTTGATTTGCACGAAGACCTCGCGGCCTGACGGCACTCGCGTTTCCGGGCGTTCCTCGCGCCCCTCCACGAGCCCGGAGGGACGAAGCCGTGTCGCGAGTGTGTCTTCTATCACGATCTCGACAGTCAGCCGGTCGCCCGCGTCATTCGCCGCGCGGTAGCGCAGACGGCCAGGGATGCGCACCCGATGGCGTCCAAGCACCGGGCCCGGCTTCCAGTCGCTGAGAATCGGGGCGCTCCCGCGTAAGATCCCCAAGACTCCCGCTCGCCCATCAATGACTGCATGCAGGGTCACCAGCATCTCCTGGCCGCGGAGGGTAGGATGCCGGACGAGCCCGGCCAGCAGCGCATACTCGGGCGTGCTGGCGGTCCCCCACTCCCACGTCACCGCCTGCCAGATCCCCCAGTTGTGGTCGTGGTAGCCGGTGCCTTCGACGGCGCGACGTTCAGTCCCCAGGCGGACCGAACCGGTCACGGATGCCCGCAGGGCTGGCACAACGTAGCCGGAACGGAACGTCCCCGCCTGCTGCTCGATCGGGGGAAGGTAGAGTCCTGGGACGGGCCTGACTTCCAGATCGACCCCCACGTCTGCCCGGGCGATTCGGATAGAGTAGAGCCCCTTCCGGAGTTCAACACGATGCGGACCGGCGGCGATCGCACGTGCCGAGAAAGGCAGGACCGTTCCCGGATGTGTCTCTTCCATGCGGATCAGGCGACCATCCGGGTGGCGCAGACTCATGCTCACCAGCACGCGCCGTTCGCGGTCCGCAATGAACGACACATAGCCGTAGAGCCCGCCCCGACTCGTGAAGTTGAAGTACCACCATTCGGCCCAGGTCTGCCCCGCTCGGCCTGCGGGCGCCTCGTGGAAACCGTCGATCGCCGCAAGCGTTTGGGCAGGCGAGGGCGCCAGCCAGGTCCGGTCCTCTTCGCGATCGCGCCACCTCGGATCGGCAATGGCGAGCGCGCTCCGCGCTGAGGCGGCAGCGGAGGGGATCACCCCGCTGGCCCGCACCGGGAGCGCCTCACCCCGGATGCGGACGTACACCAGCTTATCGATCATTTCAGGCGAAGCGGCAGCGATCGTCTCCGCGTAACGCGGCCCGAGCAGGATCTGCCGAACGAGGGCGCGCGCGTTGGGAATCGCGAGAAACATCGCCGTCACGGCCCCGGTCTTCAACACCTCAGGATCGACGCCGGCCGGCACCAGCACCAGATCGCCGCCGGAAGTCACGTCGCGGTCCTGTGCCTGCAACAGCAAAGCGTCGCCGACAGCGAGCAGGGCGATCATCACGGCCAGGCCCAACCCGTACCCCAGCAGCAGGATCGCGGTCCGCCGAGGTCGTGTCTGCAGCGTACGCCCGGCCAGCAGGAGCGCCGTCGCGGTCTTCAACTCAGACGTCCATCTCGCATGATCAGCGTGCGCCCGGCCAGCGCGGCCATCTCCGGGTTGTGCGTGACCACGACCACGGCGACGCCCTCGGCGTGTACGCGATGTAGGAGGCGGCCGATCTCGCGGCCAGTGTCCTGATCGAGTTCGCCCGTAGGTTCATCCGCCAGCACGAGCGCCGGGCGGTTCGCCAGCGCCCGCGCAACGGCCACCCTCTGCAGCTCCCCTCCACTCAACTGCCCCGGCAGGTGACGCCGCCGATGGGCCAGCCCGACATAGTCAAGCAACTGCGTGACGCGCTCGCGTCGTTCCGCGGACACCACGCCCGCTTCAAGCATCGGCAGAACGACGTTCTCCTCGACCGAGAGCATCGGCAGCAAGAAGAATCGCTGAAAGATGAAACCGATTCGCCTGAGGCGCAGCGCGGACAGCGACCCATCGTTGAGCCGATGCGTCGCCTGGCCAAAGAGGATTACCTCACCAGCGGTCGGCAGGTCGACCCCGCCCATGAGGTGCAGGAGCGTCGACTTTCCGCTTCCTGAAGGCCCGACGATCGCCAGGAACTCGCCGGGATCGATGTGCAGCGTGACCCCTCGCAGCGCGGCGACCGCCGTGCCGTCGAGACGATACGTGCGCGCAGCGTCCCGCGCATCGATGATCGGCTCCGGCATCCCTACTGGACCTCCCGGTGGAGCGTGGCCGCGACGTTGAGGCGTCCAGCGACCCAGGCGGGATACGTGGCGCCGAGGGTACCGGTCAGGGCGAGCAACAGGGCCGTCCGGGCGATCGCGGCCGGAGTCAGCACAAAAAAGTGCAGATCCTGCGGAATGCCTGGGGTCGCGCGCAGGATGGCATCGAGAGGACGGCTGACGGCCGCGCCGACCAGGAGCGCTAGCGGCGTACTGACCGCCGCAAGCAGCACACCTTCCAGGAGGACCAGCAGCACCATCCTCGGGCGCGAGAGCCCGACGGCTCGCAGGGTCGCGAGTTCGCCGAGCCGCTCGCCGACGGCCAGTGTCAGCACGGCGCCGATCAGCAGGAACGCCACCAGGAGGCTGATGCCTGTGAGTATCAGGGCGAAGTGGTTGAAATACGTGAGCTGCTGCCTGACCTGGTGGAGGAGACCGGCGATGGAAAACGCATCGAGCGCCGGAAACGCCGCCTCGATCCAGCGTGTCACCACCTCGGGATCCGTGCCCGGGCGGACCTTCACGACGACGAACGACGCCTGCTCCGTGGTCAACCCCAGGAGCCGCTGGAGGTCCTCGAGCGGGAGGGCGAGGGTCCGCTGCGCCTTGAGGTCGAAGGCGAAATCCCCAATCGCCTGGACGCGCGCCTCGGCGGTGCGGGCGGCCTGCCCGGTCTGCGGATCGATGCGCGTTGCCAGGCGCACGACGGCGCCTGGGACGACCTCGAGCCGTCTCGCCAGTTCGGCGTTCACGACCAGTCCGTCCACGACGTCGCGGCCCGATTCCAGTCTGACAATCCCGCGGACGTCCGGGCGCAGCCCCAGGGCGACGGCAGCCACGGGGCCGCCTGGGCCGTCGACGTACAGGGTCGTTCCCAGCACCGGACTCGACAGGGCGACATCTGGATGGGTCGTGATCCGCTGCGCCACTGTTCCGGCGTCCGGCATCAGCGCTTCCGTCGACAGCGGTAAAGTGCCGTGCAGCACGACGCGAATCTCGTATCCCAGGCGGCCCAGCGCCGCTCCGAAGCTGCGCTCCAGACCGCCGCCCAGCATCGACATGTCGAACAGCAGCGCGCCGGCCACGGCGACTCCGGCCACCAGCAGCACCGTCCGTGAGACGGCCCTGTTGAAATTCTTGCGCGCCAGAAACCACACCACTACCGTCCTACCTGCTCCAGCGGCGGCCGGCGCAGCACCTGTACCGCCACGGCGGCCCCGGCGCCCAGGCTGAGGACGGTCGCGAGCCCGCAGGCGAACACCACCGTCTGCGGATCGAGAACCGCGAACCGCAGCGCCGTCCCGAACAGCGGCTGGTAGTACGCATTGATCCCCCTGACCATCAGGGCGCCCAGTGCGATCCCGATCAGGCCTCCGAACGCGGCAACGGCCGCGGCCACCGCAAGCACCGTCAGCCCGATCGTTCCGGGCGCAATACCTATCAGGCGGAGCGCGCCGATCTCACGCCGCATCTCCGTCAGCTTGAGTGCCATGATCGTGATCAAGAAAATTCCGCTCGCCGCCACGGCGATCAGGCCGATCGCCCGGTGGAAACGTGAGATGACCACGAACGTTCGAGAGGTGTGCTGGACGAGCTCCCCGGCCGTGTAGACGTCGTACCCCGACCCCAGCGCTTCTAGATCTTCGCGCAGCCGCGCCGCGGCATCTCTGCCATCCGTCTGGTTCAGCCGGACGATGACGCGATCCACCACGTCGGACCGGCCCAACAGCGATTCGAGTGCTGCCAGATGAAACCGCACCTGGAGGTCGCCTCGGGCGACATCTGCGGGGTGCTCCGGAGAGGTCCAGATCGTCGCCACCCGGACGCGGCGCCCACGCGCCATCGAGGGATCGGCGCTGACCTCGATCACGTCGCCGATCCGCAGCCCGAGCCGCTGCGCGGTCCGCCGGGACACGGCCACTTCGTCCAGTCCTGGCTCAGACGGTTGGGCGCCCAGCGTCCTCGCCCCCACGAACAGGGCGGCGAGAGCGAGCAAGACCGGGATCAGTCGCAAGCCTTCCCGGAGCGCGCGGCGCCCTACCGGACGAGACCGGGTCAACTACCGTCCGATGGAGATGCGAACCGGACCCACCTCTATGCTTGCGGGGCCGGCGCGCTGGGCGCCCATGAACACGCAGGAAATGTCGTACGCACCGGCGTCGACAGGCCGGCCCTGCAAGTCGCGCTGGTCCCAACGCTCCTGGAAGGTGAGGGTCTGGCCCGGCGCCAGCGGTTGATCCCTGACGACCTGGGCGAAGACCTTGTCGTGCGACCACTGCCAAACCAGCGCGCCGCGCTGCCGGACGATCACGTCGTACTGCTGGCCGGGGGTCGTCACCACGATGGGTTTCTGCGCGCTGTTAGTCACTCGCAGGGTGACGGCAACAGCGTCGCCGGCCTGGTAGGCTGCCTTCGCCACGGTCATCTCGACCTTCAGATCACCGACTGTGCGCTCAGCTCGCGGTGGGGCAGCAAAACCGACGAGCGCCGCCAGCGCGACGACGACGGTGAGGACGGCATTCATCGCTGCGCCTCCCGACTCTTCACGTCATACCATACGCCGCCGCCGCACGCGGGGTTCCAGCGCGGCGCGACGCCCACGGGTGGCGCCGCGCCGCGACACGGCATTCAGCGACGTGAGGCGCCGTCAGGCGATCCGACGCGAGCGAGAATGCTGGGAACCGGGTCAGCGCCCGGACGCCGGGGGTTCTTCCACTCGCACTCTGCCGGTGGCGATCTCCTCCAGCGCGATGGTGACCGGATTGGTGGAGTCGATGTCCACCAGGGGCAGTGTGCCATCTCTCAATTGCCGGGCACGCTTCGCGGCGGCCATCACGAGGGCGTATTTTGCGTTAACGTGTTCGAGCAGTTCTTCCAGGGAGGGCTTGATCACGGGCGATCACCTCAGGCGAGCACCCCCGTATTGTAGCAGACCGGCTCCTCCGTCAACACCTTGGGGCATGAGTCTCGCGTGGACACGCCGCTCAGAACCAGACCTTCAGGCGTGCAAGGTCGACGTTGCCCCCGCTGAGGACCACCACGATGCTGCCCCCGGGACGTGACACGCGACCCGCGAGAACCGCGGCCAGTCCGGCGGCGCCTGCCGGTTCGACGAGCAGCTTGAGACGCTCCAGGAGCACGCGCATCGAGTCCACGATCTCGGCGTCGGTGACCAGCACCACATCGTCGACGAGGCGCTGCACGAGATGAAGAGTCCGCTCGGTCACCGCAGGCGCGCCAAGGCCATCTGCGATCGACTCGATGCGGTCGAGGGGCACAGGACGACCGGCGGCCAGGGCAGTATGCATCGCCGCGGAGCCGGTGGGCTCGACCCCCACGATCCGCGTCCGGGCTCCGAGCCCCCGCAACGCTATCGCGATTCCACCGAGCAACCCGCCGCCGCCGATCGGCACGACGACAAGCGACAGGTCGGGCACGTCCTCAGCGATCTCCAAGCCGACGGTCCCCTGGCCGGCGATGACGTCAGGATCGTCGAATGGGTGCACGGGCACCAGCCCTTGTTCCCGCTGCAACTCCTCGAAACGCACGAATGCTTCACGCGGCGTGCCGTGGAGCACGATCTCCGCCCCGAACGCCTGGGTGGCCTCTACTTTGCTCTGCACCGCGGCCGCCGGCATGACCACTACGCACCGAATGCCCTCTGCCGCGGCGGCATATGCCACAGCCTGCGCGTGATTGCCCGCAGAGATCGTGACGATGCCTCGCGCGCGCGCTTCAGGCGAGAGGCGACGCACGGCGTAGGTGGCGCCGCGGGGCTTGAACGAGCCGGTTTTCTGTAGATTCTCAGCCTTGAGGAAGACGGGGGCGCCGAGTCGCTGAGACAGCGTCTGCGACGAGAACATCGGGGTCCGGTGCACGCGGTCTGCGATCCGGGCGCGGGCTTCCTGGATGTCGGCCAGTGAAGGAACGCGGTCGGGAACCATGGGCTTAGAACCAGGCGGCGAGGCGCGAGGCTTCGAATTCGCGCTTCTCGGCCAGCGTCTGTGCCGTGGGCTCTGCCACCTGGATGGACGGCTCGGGGGCGGCGAAGAACTGACCACGGATCGCGGTGGCGGTTCCATCTCCGGTTTCCATGAAACAGAACCCCTGTCCGTCGAACGGCGCAGCAGCGCCGGCGCTCCCCAGCGCACTCGCGATGTGGTCGGCGGCGACGCCACCCTGGGCCTCGGCAAAGATGCCGGCTTTCGGAAGCATCATGCCGTTGGCCAGCGGCATCTCGGTCGCATCGCCAACCGCGTAGACGCCTTCCCACCGCGTACGACACGTGTGGGGGTCGGGACGAATCCATTCGCCGCTCAGCAGGCCGCTCTCGCGCAGGACGCCGGGGGCCCGGTGCGGCGGAACCCCGATGAACACGTCATAGGAGCGCCGCTCACGCTCGAAGACGACGTCGTGGTCTTCGATGGCCGTCACCTTGCATCTTGGCAGGAATCGAATATTCTTCGCGGCCAGGCGGCCCTCGACCTGAGCGCAGGCTGCCGGGCCCGCGACCGGCAGCGATGACGGCTGGGGTGAGAACACCTCCATTTCAACCCGGTCACGCCGCCGCAGTCGCCGCAACAGATCATCGATGAGGAACGCCGCCTCGTAGGGTGCGGGCGGACATTTGTACGGAGCGCCCAGGATGCCGATGCCGACCCTGCCGTGTTCCAGCGACGCCACCCGGGCGGCGATGCCTTCAACTTGATCGGGATCGTACAGGTTTGACGCCGCAGGATCGTAGCCGGGAACAAGATCCGGTCGCAGTTCGGCCCCCAACGCGATCACTAATGCGTCGTAGCTCAGTACGCCGCCATGGGTGTGAACCGTCTTGCGGTCGAGGTCGAGTCCCACCACCTCATCACAGCGGTAGTGGATCCCCTTCTGGCCCACATCCCCCAGCGATCGGCTCCCCGCGCTGCGGTCAGCCTGACCGACGAGCGTCCAGAGGATGCGCAATCCCATCATGAACGTCCGGCGGCGATCCACGAGTGTGATGTCAGCACGATCGCCGAGCCGCTGGCGCAGCCGGTGCGCAGCGGCGAGCCCGCCGAATCCCCCTCCAAGCACGAGGCACTGTGGACTGGCCATTGATCCCTCCCTCAGTGAGATTTTTAGACTAGTTCGCCATCGCGTGCCCGCATTCCGGCCGGACCTGCAGGGCGAATACGCCTCCGGCAAGAACCACGGAGTATCCGAACCCCGGAGGTCAGTGACATGGTAGCGCCACATGAACTATACGATTACCTCGCCAAGGCGCGTGGGCGTCTTTTTGACTGGATCAGGCCGCTCTCGCCCGAGCAGTACGCCCGCGAGTTCCCATATGGATTCAAGACGATTCACGCCACGCTGGCACACACTGGCAGCGCCGAATGGGCGTACGGGCGCCGTCTGCGCGATCAGCCCGTGGTCTTTGGCGACAGCCCATTAGCGGCAGAGAAGGTGCGATCGTTCGCCGAACTGGAGGCGGCGTGGACGCCGATGGCGGACGACACCCGTGCGATCCTGGCTGGCATCACACACTGGAGCGAACCGGTCGAATATCGCATGGCGCCTCCCAATGCTCCAGCGCTTCGGATCCGCACGACCCGAGGTGGAGTGGCCTCCCAACTGCTGTGCCACGAAATCCATCACCGGTCGCAGGTGATGTCGATGCTCAGACAGCTCGGCGTCGCCGCGCAGAACCTGGACTACTCGGCGTTGATCTTCGACCGCCAGCAGGAACCGGTCTAGGTTTAGCATCCTCACGCGCTCGCAGGCCTCCGTGGCTCTCGCTGCCACAGTCCTGGCCAGTGGATGTCTGTTCCTGGCGCCTCGCCCTGAGCTTCGACCGGGGGCATTCAAGGAGCGCGAGGTCGTACTGTCGATCGAAGGTACCCCCGGCCTGGCGTTTGAGGGTTCGTATGGAACACCCTCGGAAAG